>OY970246.1:3497500-3952231 GCA_963715465.1 uncultured Flavobacteriaceae bacterium | reverse complement strand
ACCAAATGACGCAACAATTTCATTAAGCTAGTCTTTCCACATCCAACGGGTCCAGATAGCAGGATGCCTTTGTCAATATCAATTCCATAGGTTTTACAGTTGTCTTTGTCTTTGATGAAGTAGGAACAGAGCTTAAGCAAAATATCCTTGTCCTCATCATAAATCCTGAACTTTTCGCCAAACAAAAGTTTGCCTTTGGCATTCAGGTAAATCAATATTTTTGGAAAATCGTAGAGCACACTTTTGCCATCAAATTTTCCGAGCGAATATTCCACGCCACCTTCGGTTATTTTAGAGGGGTTGTCCATAATCTTTGTTTTTAGTAGTTCGCAAGTTGTCCTTGATTTGGGACGCTTGTTTTTTGTTTGGTTTGTTTTCCTCGTCGAATATTTCGGTTCTGTCAATCCAGTTGATGGCTACGGCTCGCCAATCTCGAATTTTCTTTCCATCGCTTGTTTGCCAATTTCTGGTTTGGTAATGCTCATAGAATTTTTTTGCTTCATCAGCATCAAAACCTTTTTCTTTAAAAAAAATAAAAACGGCCTGCCAGCCCTTTGGCTGTTTTATATAGTTTTCTTGTTTGATATTGTTTGTATTAGATACCAATGCTTGTCCACCTATGGGACGGTGCAAGTCCACAGCTTGTCCATTTGTGGGACGGTGGTGTCCCTCAAGCGGTACACCTCTGGGATGGTACTGTTCCGCAAGTTGTTCTAATATGGGATTGTACTGTCCCACAACCGGTTCAACACTTGTCCCAATAATGGCCATCTCAATTTTGCTGCCTTTGTAGGGATTGTTAGAAGGAAAATAAGAGAGGTATTGCCACGAATCCAATTCCACGATACATCTATGGTACGTGGACTTTGAACCTATTTTTGCACAACGCATCACATCCCTACGGTTTACGTAGAATTCATCCATAAAGCGGCAACTATTCCATTCTTGGAACAGCGCCATATACAGACTGATATGCGTTGGATTAAGGCGGTCATCAAAATAGAACTTCTCAAAAGCCGCATTAAGTTGCTTTATATAGTTCATCGCTTAAGAATTTAGACCGTGGTGCACACGGTTGGCATCCATAACTTTTTGAATTTCCTCGGTGTCGTAATAAATGATACCACCAACTTTAGTGTATGGCAATGTGCCATTGATACGAAGGTTTTGCAATGTGCCAGGACTTACTTGAAGCAAGTCCATAACCTCAGAAGATTTTAGGTATTTTTTGAGCTTTCCGCTAGCTTGTCTGGTCAATAATTGTTTGATGTCATCGAGCAATTCCATTTTGAATTCCCGAAGGTCGTCTGTGGTAATAATACTTGTCGGCATAATAGAACGGTTTTAATGGAAAGGGACTATCTGGGTTTGTGATTTTAAATGATAGTCCCTGACCTGATTTGACTTTCGTTCTACAAATTTGAATAGGTTTATTGGATTTTATTCCCCAGTACGACCGTACTACGGTCAAAATTTAACATTTTGAAATTTGATGGATTTTGTGGTGTTTTGAGAGTTCTGAATTAAAAATCGTGTGCTAAATCACACCAAATTATATGAAAGTGGTTTCGGAAATCAAAAGACCGTAGGTCAACCGTACTACGGTCTTTTTTTAAGAGAAGAATATGCTTCTTATTCTTCGCTCTTATCCATTTCAATGAGTAAAGATGTAGAAAGCTCATCGAGAAAAAGTGTCCTACTATTCTTGCGGTTTTTAATATCCTGAAAGGTTTTGTAGATGTCCTTTGGTTCAATATCAAATAGCTGTTGTAATTTTTTTGAAACTTGCATTATGCTTTGATTATCCTGTTTGCCCAATCCTTTCGCACACAATGCGTAAACCAGTTCCACGTAGTCTGTATTAGAAAAAGGCCAGTCCATCTTTTCAATTGGTTTAATGGTGGACAATTTCCCATTTAATCCTTTATGAACTTTATGCTTTTTTTCATCTAAATAGGTCACTAAAAAATCATACGCCTTGTATTTGCCCAAAAGCATATCTCTTGGTGTACAAAATTCTGGGTCTTGAAAATAGAATTTTGAGGTAGTTATATGAAATGTTTCCATAGAATCCCTCGTATAATATTCCTCGTCAAAATGGGTCGCGCCAGAATTAACGTAACGGCCAAAATCCATATTGTAAAGAAAAAAGCGATTGACCTTATTGATTTTCTTTTTGATAGATTTTAACTGCGAATGTTTATCCCCTTTAGGAAATTGAATTTCAAAAGAATGGATTTCTGAAAAGTAGATGAGTTTAATGAGAGGAATCTGTTTGGTTTCTTTGAAGAATTCTATTTCTTCCTTGGCGGTTTTAAATTCATTATTGATGATTTCTTTTTTGTAAGTACTTAAAACTTTACGACACAGTTTTATAGAACGATATGCCCGTTCTAAAATATTTTCATATTGAAATTTTATTTCATCCAGGTCCTGAAGTAGTTTTTTTGATAGTATTTGAGAATTCATAAGCAGGCAATTTTTGTTTGGAAACCATAGGAATGGGATTTAGTTGGTAAGGTTGCGTTTTTGTTTTCATTGTCCTGCAAAATTTATGTAATGACTGCTCTAAATAATAAAATTTGTGGCTCATTAGTAGAATTTATGGAACTGTCTGTAAGTTAACTTTACGTAGTAATTATACAAGGAAAACTTTCCGTAATTAAATACGGAATACACCGTATTTTTCTACGGACATTTGGTAAAACACTCTAAATTCAATGCTTTTCAGGTGGAATACGACTACATCTTTTTCTTACGAAATCGCTTCAAGAATTCACGTCTGTTCCTTACGCCTGTCTTTTTGAAGATATTGGATGCGTGTTTTGATACTGTACTTTCGGCAATGAATAAATCTTTAGCAATATTTCGGTAGCTTAATTCACTTAAAATAGAAAGTGCTATTTCAATTTCTCGTCTTGTTAAATCTTCATAAAAGATTTTACTCTCTATCGCTTCATCTTTCTGTTTTTTCTTAAGAGCAAACACCTCGTACATTCGGTTATTATTTTCAATGAAATATAAATACCTATCTACTTCAATTGTGGTTATGGCATAAAAAGCCAAGTTCATCACGGTAAAGGTTATCCATTGGTAGTCCCCAATAACCGTGCAAATAGGTAACAATGCAATACTGCTTACACTTACGATAGAAAGTCTATTCCGTCTCAAAATAAAGGCATTTGGATTATTTGGATTGGAAATCCTTCTGTAAAAAATGAACAGAAATATAATGGCAGCTATGGATATTGGTATAGTAAATAGGAATCTGGCAGAGTCTAAAGAACCTGTAACAAAATACGGAATTAAAAAAAGAATGATATAACTAACGCTCGTGAATATAGCAAGATTACGAATGGAAGAATTATACTTTAGAACAACAATATCATATTCCTTATAGAGATAATAAACAATGAAAACACACAGCGTAATTGCCACGCTATACGTTATAATGTATTGAATAATAAAAGGCCCAGGAAAATTATCTGTTGGAAGAAATCCACCAGTTGCATTATAGATGACGAATAGTAAACCGAGAATTAGAAAACGCTTAAAGCTACTATGCGTTTTCTTTCCTGAAAAGTAAAGTGTAAAAAATACAATAACCGTATCTATTATTAGATAGAAGAACGTTGTCCAATGTATCGAAGTTCCAAACATTTATATTCCTACTCATTTCGCTCAAATTTGTTGGTTTCTAAATTTTTGGAAACATTCTTCCAATTAAAAATTTGTCCGTTCATAGCAATATAAACATCCGGTTTTAGAAGCTGTAGTGAGCTAATTGCATACCCTAAATTAAAAGGTGCATCTGTATCTACAGATGAACCCAATATGAATGACCCAACCAAAACAATGGTTTTGTTCAAATTGAGCTTTCCTATATATTTTGCGGTATCTTCCATTGTGAAAGTGCCGTGGGTAATCAGTATCTTAGTCGCATTAGCTTCCTTTATCTTGCTAACCAATAGTTTTCTGTCATCATCTGTTATGGCACGGCTGTCTTTTTTAAAAACACCTTCAATAGTGTATTCAAAATCGATATTTGCTTTATTTAAAAAATTTTCAATCCCTACGTTGGATGAAGTAATGCCACCATCATCAATATAGTCCAAACCTTCGATTGTACCATCAGTTGTGAGAATGTGAATCATAGATTTAGACTTCTTATCACTTATAAAGATAATTGAAATATTCTTGGAATGGGTTTTTCAAAAATTTATCACGTTATCCAATGCATCATCTGCATCTTTATGGATGAAGTTGGCTTGATAGTTAATAGTCGTTGTAATAGAAGAGTGCCTATATAATTTCTGAAGGGTTTTAATAGGTATTTTATCTTCCGAAATATGGCCGAAAGTATGTCTAGCTGTGTGCATTGTAACTTTTTTATCAACTTGAATTTTTTCTAAAATATTAATTAAGTATTTATTAATCTTTTTAGTAGCTGTTTTAATTTTAGCATAAACATCTTTAGGATTATTTAAATCAGCTTTCTTCATTTCGGGAAAGATAAAATCTTCATCACTCTGCTTATCGGATTTATAATACTTTAAAATTGGTAAGACCTTCTCAGGTAATTTAAGTGAAAGCAACTTGGAATTTTTGTTCATTCGGTAATGAAGCCTACCATCATATATGTCTGACCACTTTATACTAAGCAAATCGGCAACTCTTATTCCCGCAAAATATAGGCTAAATAGCCACATATTTCGTGCGTGAGTTTCATTTGAAGTTAAGTTCTTAGCACATTCGAATTGTATAACTTCTTCTTTGGATAAGCCTACTTTTTCAGTCTCAGGAAATTTAATTCTAATTTTTCCAAAACCGAAGGGATAGTATTTTCGGTCAACAACTTTTCTCTTAATTGCTCGATTAAATATGGTTCTAATTACAACAAGATTATTAACGATGGACCTTTCGGATAAATTTAATTTGTTGAGATAGATTTTAAATTTTCTTATAAACTCTTCATCTATTTCCTCGAAGGACAATTGTTTAGATTTGTAAAAGTTAATTAAATGGTTAACTCGAACTTTATCAGCCGAAAGCTGTGATAGCTTATTTAAAGATTCAAGTTCAAATAGATAATCATTGGCGATTTCGTTAAATGTGTTGGAATTAGATTGTGTATAAATTGCATCTTTAATTTGATTAGCAGATAGGTCTTTGCTATTAGACTGTAATTTAACAAGCGTCTTGTTGGCCTCTAAAATTTTAGATGCTATAAGGCTATTCAAACTACTGGCGTTAGGGTGTGATTTTTTTACACGCAAGTTTTTTTCGTCCCAATGCGTTAAATCAACATAGTGACCTAAATAGTGATAAGTTGAACGTCGGTTTTTTGTAATACGAATTGCTAATGGATACCAACCTTTCTTATTAGGCTTTTTTCTTAAAACTACTTTGGAATTTGATGACATATCATAAAATTTTAGATTATAAAGATAATCAAATTTGGTACAACATAGGTACAACATTTAATGATTTTATTTAATATCAATTACAATTAAATATTATTAAAAAATTGTTATTCAGTTGATTATAAGTATTTTTAGTTCTCATTAATACAAATTACGCTGGATTCAAAATCCAGTGACTTCGGTCGTGTGGGTTCGATTCCCACCTTGAGTACCAAAGGCTTCAACAGAAATGTTGAGGCCTTTTTTTTGTTTTGGAGGTATAACATACTGCTATTTTGAGTACATGTTATGGCTTGGTGCAAAATTTGAACTTAATAAACCATTAATTTCGGTTCAAACCTGACCATAAAAACAGGTCTTATGTTTGAAAAAATCTAAACATATATTTTTGAACTATTGACAACCTTACATTTTTATGGAGAGCGCTATCATTTATTTAGTTAATTTTATTCAATATAAATTTTGTAATCAACACTATTGTTCTCAAAAGAAATCTGTGCTATGATCCATTTGCCAACACTTCCTAAAATCACCCGATTTATCCATAAAAGCAAGCATGATATTGGTCTAGCGCCCGACGAGCTAGTCTTTAGAGGACAAAAGAAAACCGATGAGGTCGTGATCAGGGTCATTGATTTTGATACTGAAACTTTATTGGAGGAGAAACTCATCACAGTTGAAGATGTACGTCAATTTAAGAACGATAATACAGTGACTTGGGTCAATGTCGACGGACTTCATAATACCGAAATCATGAAGGACTTTACATCTGTTTTTGACCTAGATACCTTGGTAATGGCCGAGGTTTTGAACACCGAGGCCAGACCTCGAGTTGTAGAATATGATAATTGTGATTTGATAAGTATTAAGATGTTGCGGGTAGACGACACCACAGGAAAAACAATTGTCGAAAATTTAAGTCTGGTCTTGACAGATAATGTTCTCATTTCGTTTCAAGAACAAAAAGGGGACGTCTTTGAGCCAGTTAGAGAACGTATCAGAATGCAAAAAAAGAGGATTAGAAATGGAAAAGTTGATTATCTCGCGTTTGCACTATTAGATATTGTAGTTGATAATTATTTGTATGTTATTAGTGTTTTGGGTGAAAAAATTGAAACTTTGGAAGAAAATCTCCTTATTAATCCCAATCAAAAAGTAATTAACGAGATCAATAATTATAAGCGAGAACTCAACTTTCTAAGAAAAAGCGTCAAACCTGCAAAAGAGATGATATTCTCTTTGGCAAAAACAGATTCAGATTTGATTACAGCTGGCGTTTATGTGCATTTTAAAGAGCTCGAGGATAACATTAGCCAGGCGAATGATGCCGCAGATGACTATCGTGAAATACTTTCAGATCAGCTTAATATTTACCACACCACCATTAGTAGTAAATTAAATGACATCATGAAGTTTCTCACCGTTTTTTCGGTCATATTTATTCCGCTAACATTTATTGCAGGCATTTATGGAACCAATTTTGAGTACGTACCAGAGTTGTCCTACAAGTACAGTTATTTTGTGATGTGGGGAGTTATGGTTGTAGTAGCGATTGGAATGTTGTTATTTTTCCGAAGAAAAAAATGGTTTTGAGTGACTACTATTTTTATTTTGAAATATGAGCAAAAGGACCCATAAAGTGGGTGGACGGTATTTTATTTGCATTTTTCTCATTTCTACGCTATATATCGGCAAGCATGATAGTTTACCAATCACCTTTTTCGAATGGTAAGGTATAATGATCACCAATTTTTCGATATGATATTCAAACAGTAAAGCATCCAGCTTGATTGCAGTGAGTGGTGGCGTTGATAATTTTGATTTAAAAAGACCATAATGCCGCAATATTCCAAAAGAAAAAAGAGCTGAGTAGCGTGATATCACACTACCCAATTCTAAATTCATTACTAACCCTTACATTAGTAATACTCCCTAAATGATGCTTGTTGTTGCGTTTGGAATGCTGTTATCTATCCGAAGAAAAAAATACGGTTACTAGATGTTTTTTATTCTGAAATCTTAGTCACAAAGTCTTTAATTTTATCTTTTGACATATTATTTACCTTTTCTTGATCCTTACTGTAAAAATTACTGAACATGAAATTTGTCCAATCGCCATTTGCTGAAGGATCAAGCATGATGATTACAAAACTTTCAGAATCATATTCAAATACAAAAAGACCCGTTGAATTATAATGTGTAGTGACACCAAGAATTTCGGTTTCCTCTGGCTGAAAAGTATAAACGGCCGGCATGCATTTCTCGCAGGCCGCAATAGCTAATAATTTCGTACCATTGTTTTTGCCATATTGCACTAATTTGGTTGATGTAGGTTGATTGTTGAGACCTCTTTCGGGCTCCAATAAATGATAAACCCCGTTTCGTGGGTCATCTGGTTGCTCGATTTGAGAAAAGGCATTTAAACTTGTGACCATACATAATACTAATAGTAGTCGTGATCTCATTAAGTCTATATTTTTTTAGTTGAGAAAATAGATGATAAGCGCAGTAATACTTCCGTAGAAAAGAAAGAGAAAAATCTCGAGTTTGTGATGTTCTATATATGTCATTCAAAATATTTTGAAGCATAAAAATAGATGAAATAGCATAGGTCAACAGTGATTTTTTTCTGAAATACTACTTTTAGTTTCTGAATTGATTCTGACTTACGTTTTATGAAATGCTAATCGTTTAAGTATCTTGAAGAATTTTTCTTTCAGTATTTAAAAAAGCCTGAACTAACTTACGCTAGCCCAGGACTTTTCTCTCACAACTTGATTAATAGCATCTTTAATGTTTTCTTGTCTATGATAGATTTTTAAATTAGTTCGTTTGAGAAATTCCTATTTCAGTAGAAAGAGCCAAAACCAATGATAATATTGATTTGAATCTTAATTGAAGACATATATTTTGGTGACAATGAGAAACCAAATTTAGACTTTTAAGGAAATGGGTGACTGTGTTTGTTTCTGAAAAAGCAGAATTCTTTCCGAAATTTTAGCGTTAATAAAATCTTTATTCATTATCCTTTAGGGGATATAAAAAAGAAGCCAGGCTAACTTTCGTTTGCCCAGCGTTCTTCCAATCAATAATAGAACTTCTAACTATTATTTTTTTATAAACTTAGCTTCTGTCGATCTACCGTCTGCGGTTATCATCTTCACTAAATAAACCCCGTTACTTAATGTGGACACATCGATAGTGTTTACTTGAGAAGACAACACCTTTTGACCTATTAAATTATAGATAGCTACTTGTTCTAAGCTAGCAGTTGTTTTGATATGAATTGCTGTTGACGTTGGGTTTGGATAAAGTTTGAATACTATTTTATCTGTATTGGCAACACCTAAAGTTGGACTAAAACTCAAATTAATATCATAATCTTGAGCACCTAAGGTGAAGGTAAACGGATTTGTGGTACTGGATACATCTCCTGAAAAGCTCATGAATTGAAAATTTGTATCTGCCGTTGCCGTAATCGTGACCATATCTCCATTGTTATAAGGGCCAGCAGGTGATATATTAAACGAGCCATTACCTGATATTACATTGACATTAATTGCGTAGTTGATCTCACTAAACGTCGCGGTAACCGCTTTATCGGCATTTATCACTAGAGTTTCCGCAGTATTGGTAGACGTTAGATCTCCAGACCAGCCGTCAAATTGCCATCCTGTATCTGGAGTAGCGGTAAGATTTGCCGTGTCGCCAGAATTGAATGTTGTTCCCGAAGATGGAGTAACCGTTCCGTTACCAACAGTAGTTATCGTAAGATCAAATTGAATTTGACTAAATGTCGCGGTAACCGCTTTATCGGCATCCATCACTAATGTTTCCGTAGTATTGGTAGACGTTAAATCTCCAGACCAGCCGTCAAACTGCCATCCTGTATCTGGAGTAGTGGTAAGATTTGCCGTGTCGCCAGAATTGAATGTTGTTCCTGAGGATGGAGTAACTGTTCCGTTACCAACAGTAGTTATCGTAAGATCAAATTGAATTTGACTAAACGTCGCGGTAACCGCTTTATCGGCATCCATCACTAGAGTTTCCGAAGTATTGGTAGACGTTAGATCTCCAGACCAGCCGTCAAACTGCCATCCTGTATCTGGAGTAGCGGTAAGATTTGCCGTGTCGCCAGAATTGAATGTTGTTCCCGAAGATGGAGTAACCGTTCCGTTACCAACAGTAGTTATCGTAAGATCAAATTGAATTTGACTAAACGTCGCGGTAACCGCTTTATCGGCATCCATCACTAGAGTTTCCGAAGTATTGGTAGACGTTAGATCTCCAGACCAGCCGTCAAACTGCCATCCTGTATCTGGAGTAGCGTTAAGATTTGCCGTGTCGCCAGAATTGAATGTTGTTCCCGAAGATGGAGTAACTGTTCCGTTACCAACAGTAGTTATCGTCAAGTCAAACGTCGATACTACAGTTTGATTCTCATAAGCCCCTTGATCTATAATGCCGATCAGTCTTGGTTTACCTTCAATATCAGTTGGTATGAAATTGCTAAATAAAGCGTCTCCTGTATTTCTCGCAGGTGAACTGTCCTGAAGATTAAAGTTTCCAACTGCTGAGTTTACAAATAGAGGATCACCACTAGAGGTGTTAAATAACGTTGGTTGCGACAGGTTAGCAAAGCCAAGATCGCTTGTGCTATTTCGTACTTCAAGTGTACCAACGGCCGTATTGCTCAGGTTGGTACTAATCACGTCGTTTAAAGTTCCGCTTCCGTCTGTATTATTCCAAAATATGGAGTTTGCAATAACACCGTTAAAACTGGCGCCTTGTCCTTCGTCTATCGCTATTGTGGAAAGATTTGTTCCTACGGAATTAGTCCCAGCATCACGATTTGCGAAGAATGTGTTGTTTGCAATAGTAGCATTTATACTTGTATTTACGGTAATAGGACGTAACCATATTGAACTTGCGCCATAACCGGCAGTATCTGTGTCTATGGCTTCGTTCCCTTCAAATACATTATTATTAACACTTAAATCCAAATTAGGCTGACCAGAGTTTAGAACGACGTAGATACCTCCATAGTTCGACACATTGTTCCTAAAAATATTACTCTCTAAAATCATTTCGTTTTGGTTTTGGTTGAACCAAGTATTCATAATAGCACCTGCTCTTTGAGCATAATTATCCTCAAAAAGAGTATGTCTTATCATTAAATCTGTAACATTATCAGCTTTATAAATAGCACCTCCACTAGATGCCAGGGTTCCACTTGTGCTATTGGCATAGGCATTTCTAAGGATAAAGCCCTCAATACTGGTATTGTTTCCAGTAACATGAATTAATGTTTGTGAGTTATCTCCACGTGCAGCCTCATTGACTATTGGTTTAGTTGTTGGATCATCCCCATTTAAATCGCCGTCAATAATCGCTTTTTGATCGATCAGGCTTCTTTGGTTAAACTGAGTTTCAGTGCCATTAAAACCACCGTAAATTTTGGCGTTCTCGGTTAGCTGAAAGGCATCTTGTCTATTGACTCCGGCAAAATAGCGACCTTCTGCCACCCAGATTCGGTTAAATTCAGTAGCGTCATTAATACCGTTTTGCAAGTCGTTGTAGGCATCTTCCCAGCTAGTGCCATCATTGGCTCCAGTAGCATCCCATTTTACGTAAACCGCAGGCCCATTCCCTACAAATGTAGCTGTAATGTTGACATCAGAATTTATAGTAATCGTTTCATTTGCACTCGTTGAGACTAAATCACCTGTATAACCTTCAAAAATAAAATTAGTATCTGCAACAGCTGAAAGGGTTACAACATCACCAGCAAAATAGTTACCGTTTATTGGCGTTACTGAGCCATTACCAACAATATTTATAGTGAGACTATAATTGGCGAGATTCGGATTTTGATTTTCAAAGGCACCAATATCAATATTTGAGGTTATGGGATCAAATCGAGGGTTGTTAAGTAAGTCGGTTGTTGAGCTATAGGTATTAGCTAACGCATTATCACCTGAGTTTAACTCTACAGCGCCAACAGATGGTGTGTAATTCCCATGTGATGCGTCAAAAAATAATCCGCTTGCAGTTACAGTGTTCGAAGTTGTTGCATTTGATAGTAGATTTGTAAAGCCCGCATCCTCTGCAGAATTTCTAATATCTAATATATGTATTGAACCCGAGTTGGTCACAGCAGTTATAGGATTAGATATAACATTACCTATAGTCGTATTGCTGAAAAATAAAGTGTTATAAATGTAAGCATTCATTTCACCTGCATCATCTGTAAAACCAAATGGTGAACGCTGAAATCCAGGTTCAGTACCTAAATCTTTATTATTAACTACAGTATTATTAACAGAATAAAAATCAAATACAGAATTAGCACCATTCGATCTTAGCCATAAAGCACTACCCCCAAAACCTTTTATGGATGCCACGATATCTTCTGTTAAATTATTATCAAAAACACTATTTGTTATAGTAACCGCGGCAGAGTCATCGGGATCGGTAAACGCATAAATAGCACCTCCAAGACGGGATTGATTATTTTTAAATACTGTTTTATCGATATTTAATGTAAAACCAGTAGCATTAGCTCCTGATCTTTTAAAAATAGCACCACCACCAAAAGCTGCTGAGTTATTTTGAAACGTACAATTTTTAATGGTTATGCTGGTCACATCATCAAAAATATACATTCCACCACCATCACGATTATATGGTGTTAAAAATGGAGCTCCGCCAGTAACGTTAGAACGTCCACCTTCAATATATAATCCATCAAATTCCACATTATCTCCACTCAGCTTTACAACAGTATAAACATTATCACTACTTGCTGCCGATGAAAAAAAGGTCACTGTGCCATTGTCATCAAGATCTACATCACCAGTTAATACTGTTCTGTTTTCATTTATGTGTCTAGAATCCTTATCTAATTCTGTTCCTGCAAATCCACCTACAATCTTTATGTTGGATTGTGTAACATCAAAAGAGCTTCGTCTATCGGTTACACTTGTATTTGATGTGGAAAGACGAGGTCTATAAAAACCAGATTTTATCCAAACTTCTGCATTTGCTACACCATCTGCTGCCAAAAGAGCATCCCGCAAATCTAAAAACCCATCTCCCCAAGAAACCCCTGTACCGTTGCCTGTGGCATCTGGATTTACGTGAAAGATAGTTTGCGAATTTCCGCTAGAGTTAAACGTGAGTTTAGTGTATGCAGAATCCTCTAAAATTCCATTAGCTGTGCAGGAAGAACGCACATAAGCATCATAAAATGTGTTTGCTGTAAGGGTGTTAGCTGTAAAACTATTGGTTGGAGAATTTTCAGGTGTACCGTTTGATATGGGTTGCCCAGATGGAACAACAACAATGGTGTAATCATTTGCATCTGTATTTGCATCCCAAGTTAAAAGTGTACTAGTCCCGTTGGTATTTGTAGCTGTTAAGCTAGATATCGATGTACATGGTGAAATTGAAGTATCTGTAAATTTTAAAATTTCATCGTCGTCTAGGGCAGAGGCATATATATCCTGATCTATAATCGTCAAACCACTTAGTCTCGGTTGTCCTGTAGCAAACTCGGTAGGGGTTGCCGTCGGATCACTTTTAGGTACCCACACAATTTTACTAGTACCGGCAGTTCTATAAAGTGTATAGTAGATTCTGTTGTTTGTTAAAGCGATTCCATAGGGATTATCTTGCCCAGATTGGATTATAGTTTTTGGTGTTGGACCTGCAATAGCCGGATTTTGTGTAGAGACTTTATAAACGTTTCCATTGTTGTTACCATCTAATAAGGTGACATAAAGGTCGTCTCCATCAACTATCATTCCTACAGGAAAAGCGCCAAAAAAAGAACCTCGTGGCGTTGTGACGCCAGTAGTTGTGTTTAAAGATCCAAGTTCTCTTTGACCATTACTGTTATTTATATAGACCACCCAAATTCCATTGTTTTCTGTCTCCCCAATAAGACGTACGTCATTCAAGAAATAAGAAGGCGTTGTAGAGCCTGGCAATCCATTGCTAATATTGACTGTAGTGATTTCATCGACTACATGTTGTGTCACCAACAGTGCGTCATTGTTATTTATGAATTCGAAACCCCAAGCGCCATCAAATTGATTTAGTATGACGTTTTCTAATGAAGGCGTGGTTGCGTTTGGATTAAACCGAGCAATATTTCGTCTTGGAGTCTCATTGTAATAGGTGTAGATGTTGGTTCCATCATTTTTAAGGGTAATGGGTTCATTAACTCCAGTAATAATAGGCGTGCCGATAGGCGATTGTGCATGCAGGCTAGATAATATTAGACAAAGCAGCATTGAAAGTAATCTTGTTTTCATAATAAATTTGGTTTTTAGTTACCCAAACAAATATGAGCTTAACCTTAAGGTGACTGAGCTATTACTTTCTGAAAGTGTATTTTTTTTTGCTGAAATTTGAATTTTAAACGATGTATTGATTAAAATGACTAATTACAGGTACTTAATTGTAGGATTTTTCTATAAAAATAGTAGCATTCAGTTGAAAGTAATTTGTATATTTTCAAAAAAATATCCAAATTCCCATTCCGATTTGTTGCACATGAACAACCTTGTTTAACTTCAAAAAAAATGCCCAATAAATGGACATTCTTATTAGAGAAGGTCTAGTATTTTAAAAGCGTATGATTTGATTTTGGCTTGTGTCATCGTAGTGACCTTACTAGCCGACTTACTGTAAAAGTTCATGTAACTAAAGTCATCCTCTGCGGTAAGAGCAGGAACAACAAAGACAAAGCTGTCATCATCATATGTTAATGCCAGAATACCTGTTGAATTTGAAAAAACAGGCTTTTTAAATTGAACGCTAAGGTCTTCATCGTAAGTATATATAATTGGAAAGCATCTTTCACAAGCTCCTGCTGCCAGCATTATTGTACCGTTATTGATAATTAATTGTACCAACATAGTATTGGTCTTACCTCCAACTCCTTTTTCAGCTATTAATGTAGTGTAAGTTCCATCTATGCTCTCGCTAGGCGTTATATTTTGACCAATTGCCTGATCATGAAATAATATGAATACAAAAATTATAATATGTTTCATGTATCTACAATTTTTATTAATTAACATTTATTGAACTTCCACAGCCTTGATTTGCTGAATATATTTTTGTCCCTCCTGATGATCCTCCATTTCCACTAAATGTATAAACTAAATTCTTCGTGCAATCTAAAGTACTACTGCTATTAACGGTAATACTGATTGCACCTCCCGATCCATCTGCATAGACATAAATTGTTCTATCAGTACTATTCTTTACAGTAACCATACTTTCACGATTACGTTTTTCTGCTCTATTATTGTTTTCAGATATGCGCTTGTAAAGGTCAGAACTTAAATAGTCATCACTTTTCTGCTTGATGGCTTTTGCCATTAAAACACGTATATCCTCTTTATTCTTTAACATATCGCTATTAATGGAATTTTTAATCCACGATGCGTATTCTGTTTTTTGTTTTTCATTAGCAGCATCCAAATAAGCTTGAAGCTTTGCTTTCGGCTGCTCTTCTTTCATCTTTTTGATGCTCTTTAAAGACAATTTCATCAGTTTAAAGCCAGAAACTTTCTTTTCTTGAAGCTCTAAAACAGCTTTAAGTTTGTAGGTATCCTTATCTACCCAATCTTCTATGATATAAATTTTACCATCTAAAAATACAAGTCGATCTTTGGTGTAATAAGTCTTGTCACTAGGTGCGTATCCAATTGCTTTTTGTAGTTCTGAATTTCCTACGTAAGACGTATTAATATAAGTTATAGGGAAAGCTTCATTATCAGGAATATACATGGGGATAGCTGAAATTCTTTTTTCTCCGATCTCCTTTTCTTTATTAAAAAACACTTCTTTATGCTTACTTTCTAGTTCACCTCTGTACGCATCTATTGCTACCACTTGATAGAGTTCATCATCAACGCCACCTTGGTACTTGCCAGAAGCATCCTGTATGGTAAGATATGCCAAATAAGTACTCGTTTTTATATTATTTAGTTCCTCTGTTTGACTTTTAATCTCCTGTGCCTGTAATCCTATAGTTGATACCAATGCGCAAACAACGAATAGTTTGAATTTTTTCATGTTTATAGTTTTTAATTTCAGAAATCAAAAATGCCTCAATATTGAGGCACCTATTCAGTTTAATTGCTGAAAGCAGTCTATTTCTTTCTGAAATTAACTACGTATTAAAAACATCGCTTATAACCATCATAAATTCATCACGTTTATCTTTGGAGATGGGAATGGTTTTGTTGTTAGACATCACCAAATGATGACCATCTTTTTTAGACAGTTCTTTGATATGCTTTAAGTTGACCAAATACGAACGGTGTGGTTTGTAAAAGATAGGCAACGCCTGTAATTGCGCTACAAAATGCTTAAGCGGTTTACAAATAAGTTCACTAGGTCTATTGATCAAATGCACCTTGGTATACATACCATCGGCTTCAAAATGAACAATATCGTCATGTGTAATAAAAATCACACCCTTAGGAATTTCGAGTGCAATTTTATTGAGTGCTAATTGGTTGAAGGCTTTCTTTAAATCTTCTAACTTATTATTTATTGATTGTTCTTTTAGCGTGCTAATTGCTTTTTCTGTAGCCGTTCTAAGCTCTTTAATATCGATAGGTTTTAACAAATAGTCAATAGCCGATAATTTAAAGGCTTCTACCGCATATTCGTTGTAAGCAGTCGTGAATATGATCTGGAAATTGACGGGAGTGTCTCCCATCAAATCTAAAATTTGAAGGCCAGAGTATTTTGGCATCTCAATGTCTAGATACACCAGATCGGGCAATTCATTTTTTATAGAGGCAACACCTGCTTCAAGATCTGATGCACCAATAATTTCAGTAATTTCTGGGCATTGCTCTTGCAGTAAACGCTCTAATAAACGTCGTGCTTTATTTTCGTCATCAATAATGAGTGCTTTCATAGGGTCGTTTTAAAAAATGGAATTGTAATCACAACACGTGTACCAGTCGCTTTTGCTAAGGCCAAGTCAACTGTATCTACCGTTATTTTTCGTGCTCTATTGGTATTGAGCAATTCAACCCGTTTTTCATTAGCGCTTGTGGCAAATGATCTATGATGGGGATAACGTGATGCGTTGATTTTCATGGAGGCTTTAATGCCAATACCGTTGTCCTCAATGCTGCAAACGAGGGCGTCTTTTGTTTCATTTAACTTAAATACTACTGTAAGCTGCCTGTCTTTTGGTTTGTGAAGCAGGCCATGCTTAAGTGCATTTTCAACATATGGTTGTACGAATAACGATGGGATTTTTATGGATTGTGTTTTGATATCTTCAAAAACAGTAATGGTGTAATCCAATAGGTCTTCAAATCGATTTTTTTCAAGCTCTAAGTAGATTTCAAGCGCTTTTATTTCTTCGGAAAGCAATACATTATCTTCCCGACTGTGATCGAGATAAATACGAATCAATCTAGAAAATTTTATTAAGTAGGAACTCGCCAAGTCTTTTTCATTCAAAACGATATATTCCTGAATGGAATTTAATGCGTTGAAGATAAAATGCGGATTCATTTGCGAGCGTAGATTCTCTAACTGCGAAAACACTAATCGTTTATTAAGTAACTCTTTTTGTAAAACCTCAGTTTGCTTCTGCTTGAGTTTTCTAATTTTTAATGTGAAAATTGTATAGATTAATACGCTTGAACTTATAGCGACCAGTAGATAAAACCACCAGCGTTTCCAAAATGGTTTTGAAATAGAGAACTGTATAGACTTAATCGCCTTACCGTTTGGTATTGATTTTACTTGGAAGGTGTAATTACCATTTGGCAAACTATTATAACTTACGGTATTGACAAGTTCATTGGTTCTTTTCCAGATAGTATCCATATTTAATAATCGATACTCATATCGCGTATTGATATTGCTTTGGAGTCCGTTGGTATTAAAACTGAACTCAATTTGATTTTCATTATATCTAAACGTATACTGATCCTTAATTTGGTAGGAACTGTCATTCACTGTCACATTTGTGAAATAGATAGGTTTTGGTTGAAAATTTCTGAATGCCTTATCTTTGTTGAGACCAAACAAACCAACATTGGAAGCAAAAAGAATTTGGTTGCCCATAATTTCAATATCAGATATACGGTAGGTTGGGATCCCATTTTGTTTAGTCAAATTTCTAAAGGTTGATTGAGATACATCTAAAAGTTGAACTCCTTTTTCCGTAGCAATCCAAAGCGTATTACCATCGGCTTTGATGCAGCTTATTTTATTGGAGAGTAATCCGTTTTGAAGATCATAGTGGTGAGCCACCCTGCCGTCTTTTATTCCGAAGACACCATTATTAAAGGTAGATACCCATATTATTTTATCCTGTGTTTCTGAAATTGAGACTGCTAAAATAGATTGTGTTTTAAAGGTAATTTCAGATTGTTCAAAATGTTCATCAAACATAAATAGCCCTTCTACGGCGCCAATGTAAATAGAATTGGTCGTCGCTGAATAATAATTGGTGTACGATCGTTTGCGCATCAATTCCCTCTCAGGGTTGAAATTTTGATCTAACAGAAATGCATCTCTATAGGAGGATAAAACGTAGTGTTCATTAGGTAAAACAGTTAAACATTTTGCGCCATATAAACGAGGTTTGTCGATTAGGTTTAAAGTATTACTATTTAAATTATATTGATAAGCTCTATCCTCTTTAGTCACCAAAGCATTATGTTCTTTTAAATTTACGACGATGTCTGTAACTCTAAACACAGAGCTAGAATCTAATAGTTTTAGTTGTATGGTTTCCGTATTCAATGACACTATTTTTCCGTTGTTGGTGCCAATCAGAACACGATCAGAGGCAATCTTCTCAATGTTGTTGATATTGAGTAGCTCGTTAGGTAAGTTATATTGGAAGATGTGGATGTTTGGAATTACAAAAATACCCTCTCCTATAGTTGTAATCCAAAAATTATCATCTACATCGGTAATGATTTTAGTAACATTGATCGTCGTAAAAAGTTGTCTTTGAAACTCAAGGGTATGATTTTTATACTTATGGATCTGTATCCCCTGATCGGTTGATATCCAAAGTTCGTCATCTCTAAAACTAATGTGATTGATATTTCTTGACTGTAATTCTTCAGGAATACGAATAGGAACGACTCTTTTTTTATAGAGATCAAACTCATAAAACACGTTTTTATTAAATTTTAAGAAGTGGCATAATGATAATTCACCGTTGGTAGCCAAGGCAATGCGTTTAGAAATACCCGAATTAATATCGTCATTATTAAAGACATCAATTCGCAGACTGTCTTTACCTCTAAAAAGATGGTCTGTTTTTACAATATAATTTTTACGAGTATAATAATAGTTGTCGCTATATTTTAATGGCAGACCAACAAACGATGATGACTCACCTCGAAACACGAAATTTATATTTTTGTCATCAAGTCTAACCTTGATAATGTTGTTTCCAGAAAACACAACAAGATGCGTTGAAGTAACTATAAAATCAGATAGCGCACCTTTTAAAACAGCGCCTAAATCTATAAATAGGTAAAGTTTATCATGTTTAGCATAAAAAAATTGACCAGAGATATTATTGCACCAAACGCGTCCTTTCTCATCTTCTTGAGTTCCAAAAACGGCGTTTCCTTTTTGGTCTGGGTGCGCATAATAGTCGTAATTTTTTCCATTGTAACGGTAGAGTCCATTGTCTGCTGCCAACCAAATAAATTGTTTGGAGTCTTCTATGATGTTGTAAAAGTCAATATCGGGTAAGCCGTCTTTTTCTGTTAATTGTAAGCTTGCGGGTTGCTGTGCTTCAAGAGCATTAAAGCAAAGCAGTGAAATAAAGAAAAGTAAGAATCTTACCAATTGAGTTTGAGGTTAACGGTCAAAGATACAATTTAGCAATAGTTGCTGGGCTTAATGTTGCTCAAATGGTTGTGTTTTTTTCTGAAACGAATTCATGAAAAAATTCTATTTACTCCCAGATTTGTCTATTGTTAAACCTTTTCAGATTTCAGTTAATAAAACGTAACTTTGACTTAACCCAAATATTTTAGTGCTATGATTGACAATTTTCTGTCAAATTTTCAAGATGGTGTGTACCATATTCTCCATCTTAATGCTTACGATCATATCTTGTTTTTAGTCGTCATGTGCGTATCTTTTCTTTTTAAAGATTGGAAGCGCGTCATGCTTTTAGTAACCGTTTTCACTATTGGACATTGTGTGTCATTGGGTTTATCAACCTACAATGTAATTACGGTAAATTCTAAATTGATTGAATTTTTAATTCCCTTGACCATTTTAATTGTTGGCGTGTTTAATATCTTTACTTCTGGAAAAAAGTCGCAAGGTAATGCGGTTGACCTTCTGTTTTTTGCCACCTTATTTTTTGGTTTAATTCATGGTTTAGGTTTTGTGTCTAGATTTGAATCCTTAATCTCTACTTCTGAGCATAAACTTTTAGCGCTTTTGGAAGTTGGCTTAGGCATTGAAATTGGCCAGCTTTTTGTTGCATTCATCATCTTGTTTTTGAGCTTTTTATGTCAAACAATTTTTAGGTTCTCAAAACGGGATTGGGTGATGGTAATTTCAGCAATCGTAGTAGGTAGCATCGTCCCGATTTTGATTCATAACAATATTTTCAGTTAAGCGATCGCTTCGGAAAATTAAAGAACGAAGGTAACTTTTATGTTATCAAAGTCTTAAAACTGGGCATACATTTTTTATAAGTATTACATTTGATTTGTTGCTATAAAAAGGCTGATAATATTTCCGAAGAAAATAGCCGTAAGACTACTTAAAATACATGTCCAAAAAAAAACAATTACGATACGATAAAGCCTATTTGCGCATCGCAAAAGAGTGGGGTAAATTATCCCATTGCCAACGTAAGCAAGTTGGTGCGTTGATCGTTAGGGATCGTATGATAATTTCTGATGGATATAATGGAACACCAACAGGTTTTGAAAATTTTTGCGAAGATGATGAGGGCTATACCAAATGGTATGTGCTTCACGCCGAAGCGAATGCGATATTAAAAGTAGCCTCGTCAACGCAATCTTGCAAAGGTGCAACCTTGTATATTACCTTATCGCCTTGTAAGGAATGTAGTAAATTAATTCATCAAGCTGGTATTGTTCGAGTGGTTTATCATCAGGCTTATAAGGACAACTCTGGTCTCGATTTTTTGAAAAAGGCAGGGATTTCCCTAGAATTAATAGAAGACGTTACCGAATAAATGGCATTTGATAAAAAATACATCCCGTTAATTATCGGTATTGCTTTAGCAGCAGGAGTTTTTATAGGTGAAAAACTTAATTTCGCAGATACTTCAGATCGCCTATTCACTTCAAACAGTAAAAAGGATAAACTCAACCGACTTATAGATTATATCGATTATGAATACGTTGATGATGTTAATACCGATAGTATTGTTGATGTTACCGTTAATGGAATTCTTGATAATCTCGATCCACATTCTACCTACATTCCAAAGAGTGAACTCGAGCGCGTGACTAATAATATGAAAGGCGATTTCGTAGGTCTTGGCGTTAATTTCTATACTTACAACGATACGATTATTGTGATTAGAACGATTGCCAAAGGACCTAGTGAAAAAGCAGGTGTTAAGGCTGGGGATCGAATTTTGATGGCCGATGGCGATTCTATCTTCGGAAGGGATTGGAGCAATGCCGATATTATTTCGAAATTAAGAGGTGAAAAGGGTTCTAAAGTGAATCTCACGATCTACCGGAAAGGAGAGGCCGAATTGCTTAATATAAAAGTAAAACGTGACGTGGTGCCAATTCAAAGCGTCGATGCCGCTTATATGCTCACCGATAAGTTGGGCTACATCAAGATTAATCGTTTTGCCGAATCAACCTACAAAGAATTTAAACGCGCCTTAGATCAACTTCAAAACCAAGGTGCCACGCAATTAGCTTTGGATTTACGTGATAATCCTGGCGGCTTTTTGGGCATTGCCGAACAGATTGTAGATGAATTCTTAGAGGATGACAAACTCATTTTGTTTACGAAGAACAAATCGGGGAAAATTGAAAAAAGCTTTGCGACCGGTAAAGGCGATTTTGAAGAAGGTGAGGTTTATATCTTAATCAATGAAAGTTCTGCCTCGGCAAGCGAGATTGTCGCTGGTGCTCTACAAGATAATGATAAAGGGACGATTGTTGGCCGTCGTAGTTACGGCAAAGGTTTGGTGCAACGTGAAATGTCTCTTGGAGATGGTAGCGCCATTAGATTAACGGTGTCTCGATATTATACACCAACAGGACGTTCTATTCAAAGGCCTTATGACCAGGGAAAGAGTGTTGATTATTATAACGATTACTATAAGCGTATGAGCAGTGGCGAGTTGGAAAACCAAGAAGAAATGGAAATTGCCGATTCCCTAAAATTTAGAACGCCTCAAGGAAAGATCGTTTACGGAGGTGGTGGCATCATTCCCGATATTTTTGTACCATTAAATTCGAATGTGCAAAATGAAACGCTTAATTATCTCAAGCGTCGTCAATACATTAGTAATTTTGTTTTTGAAGAATTGGATCGGGATCGAAAGGCTTATGATGGGGTAACATCATCAGATTTTATAGCAAATTTTGAAATTAGTGATGCGATTGCTCTTAAATTTCAGGATTTTGTAAATATGAAAGAACGCACCGATATATCGTTTGCAGCGTATTACGATGAAATGAAACGATTAATTAAGTCTGAATTGGCGCAACAACTTTACGGTAGCAATAGTGCTGAACAAATTATCAACCAAACCGATGACGTGATTGCTGAGGTGATTTTATTAAGTCGTAGCGAGGTTAAACTTGAAACGCCTATTTCCGAAGACACAAATAATTAAGGTCTAAACCTTATCGTGTATTTTGGTATGTTTGCCATCATTCCACACCGTTAAAATATCAGTAGCCACTTGTGCACCACTACCACAAGCTATGGCGTATTGACTTCTCCAACCTGCCAGTGTTCCAGCGACATAAAGCCCGTGGGAGATAACGTGGTTCTCATTTTTTAGCCAAATTCGATTTTTTTCTATCGCTGCTCTAGGATGTGGTTCTACATAATCTTCCAATCCCTTAATGGTCAACAAATCGGTATAACCCACGGCAATAACGACCTGTTTGGCAGTATAACTATTTTTGTTCGTGGTTATGGTGAAACCGTCATGAATAGGTTGAATACGCTTTACTTTCTCCTTATCAATTTGATCTACATGCGGATATAGGTTATAAAGTTGTTCTTTACCGTTTTTTAAAATATCTGCACCTAAAGTGCCAGGTGCCAATCCCAATACATTATTGAATAAGGCATTTTGCAGGTGCGATGTTTTTTGGTGCGTTATAATTGCGACGTTTTTATCTACTGCAAATGGTTTGTCTTTGGCAGAGCCTAAAACTAAGGCGCATGATAAACCTGCTGCTCCGCCTCCGATTATTAAAGTATCAAACATGTGTAATTATTTGAAAAGATAAAGTTAATCCTTAAATTCATTCTTTTAAAATAAAGAGAAATCAAATTAATCTATAATGAGTGTTATACATTATTCAAAAAAACTATTATTCTTACACACTTTAGTCTTTAGTTTTATTGTATTAACCAAGACATCTCAGCAGGAAAGTTTCAAGAATAATTCAAATAATACGTTTTCTTTGCAACTCAAAGACAATGATAGTCTAAAGTTAGTAAAAGCAAAAAGCTATTACGTAAAAGCAAAGACCTTACTAGAAAAACAACAGAAAGATAGTGTTCAGTTTTACTTAGACAAATCCATCACTTTAAATGATTCTTTAACAATTCAACAAGAAGATTTCACATCAAAACTATTTGAGTTAGCATACAGTTATTTTAATGTAATAAGTGATCCCAAAAATAGTATTATATACGATACTAAATATTTAGAGTATTTTGAGCATTACGAAAATTGGGATAAACTTAATATGACTTATTATTATTCCTCTATAGGACATAACTATTTAATGTTGGGTGACTATCAAAATGCTTTAGATAAAGCTATTATTCCTAACGAATCCTTAACAAAGCAGTTGATTGCCAAAGCAAAATCTGCCGCTGAATTGCAAGACCTGCAAGTGTCCTTACTGAGTATTTATAATTATGAACTCCTTAATAATTATAATTTAGGCTTTGCAAAAGAGTCTAATAAAGTTATTCAAAAAATTGAAGAATTATTACCTACAATTTCAAATGTCAGCGCTTCAAATAAATCTTTCATTGAAAGTGTTTTTACTACAATTATAGACTTAAGTCGTGGCTCAGGAAATTTTGAAAAGGCCATTCTATTTATGGATTATTACGAACGTTTGTATGAAAATCCATCTTCATTAACAGAGTTGCGTATCTTAAATCAAAAACGAAAGTTTGCTTTTTTAAAAAACGATTATAGTAAAGTTGTTGATATCCATAAGAAAGCTGAACAAATATTTTATACCACACCTAATTTAGGTTATAACGAACTTCATTACTATCGATCTTCACTTGAGCATTACGGTGATGTTTTGTTAAAGGATGGTTTTAGGGATTACAAAAAAGCAATTGCGATAAATAACGAGTGTATCTCGCTATTAAGTAATCAAAAGAAAACAGCTTATACTAATAATAGTTACGCTTACTCTAATCTTGCAGAGATTTATAGAGGTCTGAAGCAATACGATTCAGCCTTAGTATATTTCAATAAAGCTATTAAAGAAAGTGTTGCGCTCAGGACATATCGGCAAAGTGCTATTTTATATCAAAAGAAAGCATCGTTCTACATAAATGAACTCAATGATATTTCAGCTGGAGAGCGCGTTACTGAGGAAGCATTAAAGACTATGGGAATAGAGAGTTTAGAAACTCTTAAAACCATTAAGGACACTGCTGTAAATATACGATCTAATACTATATTTTTAGGAGTGGTGATTGCATTGGCAGATGAACATTATAGTGTATCTAATAGAAATTCTAGACAAGAAAGTCTTTTGCTGTCTAATGATCTTTATTTTTTGGCTTCAGAAATGTTAAGCACCATAAAAAGCGAGAATAAACTAAATGGTTTAGAAATTGAATTACTGAATAAAATCAATAATGGACTTTTAGAGAGCTCTTTTGATATTCAACAAAAAGTCTCTGAAAATTTTAAATTAGATAAATTGTTAGAGCGTTTAGAAGCCAATCAAAACATTGAAATGCACTTTAGAAATGCATTAAATGACATAACATTAAATACCTCATCTATTCCTGAAGAAGTCATAACATTAAAAACTGAAATTGAATCTAATAATTTAAGACTAAAACAAAAGCTTTTAGATGTGAAAACGGAGGAAGATAAAACCGTAAAATTTAATTTAAGAGAGCAGTATCAATCTAGCGAACTTCGTTTAGATAGTATTTATAAAGTAATTGATAAATTAAGTCCAGAATATGCGTTGTATAATCAAACAAAATTTAAATTAGAACATGTTAAAAATAATTTAGAGACTAATAGTCAAATTATTAGATATTTCTTTTCAGATAGTACGTTATATGCTTTTGATATAAGTAAAGACGCTATTAACTTTAATTCCATAGGAAAAAAGGTAGAGATTGATATGATAATCAATAATGCTTATCATCAATTTTCTAATAATGTTGATATTAATACCAAACCATTATACCGAACCTTAGCTCAAAGCTTTAAAAATTTAAAGAAGAATGCTTCCGTTATTATTCTACCACATTTAAAATTGAACCTTATTCCGTTTGAAAGCTTAAAGGTAAACGACAAATATTTATTGGAACTAGCTAATGTGAGTTATAGTAATTCTTTGTTTTTTAATACAGAATCTTCTCAGAAAAAACAAAAGTTACATTTAGCATGTTTTGCACCTAATTATGAGGTTAATAATCAGATAAATGTATCTCGGACAGAACAATTGGTGCGTGATGGAATTTATGAGCTGAAAAGCGCAAAAGAAGAAGCACAAACGATTTCTAAACTATTTAATGGAGATTTGTACCTTAATGCTAAAGCTACTAAAAATACTTTTCTAAATAGTGCTAAAGATTATTCCATACTGCATTTGGCGATGCATGCTATTGTTGATGATGAAAGTGCTAATAATTCAATGCTTCTTTTTACAAAAGACAGTGAAGACCCCATATTGAAAATTAAAGATATTTACAATTTAGATATAAATGCAGATCTCACAGTTTTAAGTGCTTGTAATACTGGTAGTGGTGCTTTAGATCCCTCAGAAGGTGTTTTAAGTTTGTCTAGAGCATTTCAATATGCTGGCTCATCATCAAATGTAATGAGTCTTTGGAAAGTTCCAGATGAGCAAACCGCAACATTGATGACGTCTTTCTATAAGCATCTTAAAAAAGGGGAAACAAAAAATAAGGCTCTAAAAAACGCAAAATTAGATTATCTAAAAAACACAGAAGACCCCAACCTAAAACACCCTTACTATTGGGCAGGTTTTGTTTTAACAGGTGATACTTCTGCGATTGTCTCGCCAACTAATTATTGGATGTACTCAATAATAATTTTAGCTTTACTATTATCATTTATAATTATAAAAAGGCGATTAAAACTTAAGTTATAATCGCCTTAACTAAAACCTTCGGTATTTCCGCGTTACTGCTTTATAAACTTTAATTTGTGAAGTTGTCCATTATCTAATTCTATTGAAACCACATAAGTGCCAGCAGATAGATCTTGTACAGAAATAGATTGAAAATTAGAAGTAAAGGTTTTAATTTTACGACCTTCTAGAGAAAAAATAGTGATTTCTGTAATCCTATTCTTTAAGTTCTTAACAGAAATATAATCTATACTTGGATTGGGGTATAAGCTAATATTTGAATTTTCAAACTTATTCTCGTCATTAGAAAGTTGTGATAATTCTGAGGTCCATAATTCTCTATAATAGGTTCCTTCAAATGATTCGAAAACAAGTTTGTCATTGATAATAAAAGGATTTACAAATAATGCATTTCCATTTGGATTAATCTCTGCGAGCATATTTGTACTTTCCAAAGTACCACTCGATATACCAATTTCATTATTTGAAAGTGTATTGTCAGTGGCGTAATTGGCCAAATAATAAACGTTGTCACCATCAGAAAATAATTTGCTAGGTTGATCAAAAATCATAACATTTGCAAAAGCATTGTCATTTATAAAGCTAGTTAGTGCTAATGTGTTAGCAGAGGTACCGTCTGTAACCCAAAGCTCTTCATCTTCATTATCAGTTTCAGCGATAAAAAATAATAAATCATTAGCAATACTAAAAGAATTTGGTTTACTGTCACTTTCATTAGGGTTTATATCTTTTAATAATTGTGTGCCAGCGTTTGTGCCATCCGATGTCCAGATTTCAATCCCAGTGCTGGAGGTTTCTGCTCCAAAATACATCTTATTGTTATAAACGATACCTTGGTAATCTTCATTTGAGAATAAATTTTCTTTAATTAAAATAGTGCCTTCTGTTGTACCATCTGTTTCCCAAAAACCATATGAAATACCATTGTTAGCAAAAAAATAGAGTTTATTATTGAAAGCAATGAAACCACGAGGATTACTGCCAGATGTAGGTCTTATATCTTTTAATAATTGTGTACCTACTTCTGTACCATCTGTTATCCAGAGTTCTTCGTCTGTAACACCATCATCAGCAACAAAAATGATAGAATTACCAAGTTTGTTTAATTTTTTGGCGTCTGATGAAAACCCAACGGAAGAAGTACCACCAGTGTTGCCAGGCCTTATATCTTTAAGAACTTGTAAAGTGGTAGGTAATCCATTAGGAATTATATACAACTCTCGACCAAAATCTGGTGTAAAATCTGTATAGATAATGTTATTGTTTAAAAGTATCATTTCACTCTGTGATGGATTACTTTGCCCTACAACAATCTCCGTTCCAATTTCCGTACCGTCTGATCGCCAAATTTGGTTAGTATCATTTCCACTTTGAGGTCCTTCTTTGAAATAGAAAAAATCATCAATAATAATAGATTGATTAATTATTACATTTCGATTAGAAAAACTATTTGTAGTGTTTGGATAAGCTTTTATTTTAATTGTATTAGCCTCAGTTCCGTCTGTTTTATATAAGCTGTAGCCTTCAAAAGGTGCATCCCCTTGAAAAAGGGCAAAGTAATAAAAGCCATTCAATTCAATACCAGGAACTATAACACTATTTTCTGGAGCTCCGATAATATATTCCCCATTAGATGAGTTAGGATCTCCTATAGAAATATTTTTTAAGAGTTGGACTTGGGAAAAACTAAAAGTGCTAAAGAATAATAAAATCAAGTATAAATGTTTCATAATTAATTGGTTTTAAATGTCTATTTAAAGAGTATTTTACTTTTTTTAATTTAAAACAACGCTAAAACTGCCTTGAGGATTAGCTGCACCATGACCATCATGCCATTGGCCAGCATAGACGGCTGTAGTGCCTATAGTTAAAGTGCCAGATAAGGATACTTCTACACCATTCTCGGGATTAGTGACATCTGCTACGATATTATTGTTAGCGTTAGTCCAAGTGCCATTTGCAGTTGGAGGACTACCTGAGTCTTCGGTTTTTGCTACTGTTGTTCCGTCTGAGAAAAATTCAACTTCAAAAAAACCATTAGAACCATTATCAATTGTACCTGTAAAAACACCTTGAAGTGGGTTGTTTATAGTAAGGTTTGCTGTAGTTTGTCCTGCACTATTTGTAGCGATAGCTTGTACGTCATGTATGCCAATAGGTAAGGTTTTATCCCAACTTACAATACCATTCGTGTTATTAATGCTTAGCCCTGTTAAAGCTGTTGCTAAAGAAAAACTGCCTTGGTCTCCATTCCAATTTATTGAAGGTGCACTAGCGTTGCCTGCCTGAAAAAATACGGCGTTAAAAGTAGAGACTGTATAATTAAGAGCAGGTATGTCTATTGCAGACGCATCATCATCACTACTGCAACTAAAAGTAAATGTTAAAAGAATAAGGCTTAAAATACATAGTGTTTGTTTCATATTATAGTGTTTTAATACGTGGTTGTTTTTTTATTAATGTCACTATTGTAAAAAAGTAAACCTTAATTTGTAAAAACTATTTTTTAGAGGTGTAGTCTTGAGGTAATTTGTAAAATAAAAAGGCCTTTTATAACAGAAGTGTATTCTATTACAAACAGCCTTTTATAAAACTCAAACTCAAATAGTGTTTTTATATCTATAGAGACCTAGGTTAATTAAAACGGTAACCTGTGCCAATAGATAAGGTATTAATACTAGTAAATTCGCCAAAATCGCCACCTCTTGCGACTTCAAAGCCGTATTTGGCTTCTACATACCAGTTTTCATCAAAATTATAACCCGCACCAATAGCTAAATCGATACCCAATGCGCCATCTGGTACATCTTCTAATAAGTAATTTAGTTGTGGGCCACCTTGTGCAAAAAAGCCATCACTTATTTTGTATTGCACCATAATAGGGACGTAAAGCGAGGTTAAATCGCTTACAATACTTACAAGTGCTGCGGGCTCAATACTAAAAGAGTCATTGACGCTAAAATTATAGCCTGCACCAGCATAAAAGCCTATTTCGCTATTACTAACGCTACCAGTACCAATGGCACCCAAATCTGTTTTTACGCTTACGCTGTTTAATCCTACTTTGGCGCTAAAGCCTTCTTGTGCAGTTATTGTGTGCATTGAAATTAATACTGCAATAGCAGTTACAATTGATAATTTTTTCATGTTAAATTGGTTTTTAATTATTGGTTATTGGTTTAATCTGTGACGTATTCCCATAATAAGGGTAAGGTTGAAACAACCTGCCCGTTTTCTCTTTTAGTGATTTCTCCGGTAATTGGGTAATCGCCATCGTATTGATACGTTATGGACTCATTACTAGTGTTTATAACTACACCGCTAGAATAATCTGTAATGGTGGCACTTCGTACATTATTTGATGAAACATAAGTTATACTTTCTCGAAGAATTAAAGATGTATGGGGTTCTATTCTATTAAAATTAACGGGAATAAATTGGCTTTCAAATCCTGTAGCATTATAAACAAGACCAGCAGGGTTTGCCTTGGAATCATATAAGTAATCTGTTACCCTGAGTGTTAAAAATGTAGCACCTGAATCTGAAGAAGATTTTTCAATTATTTGCTCTATTTGGTTACTACTATTATATATTAATTCTTGTTTTCTTACGCCATTTTGTGACTGATTGCTAAAAGATGTGATTTCAATAATTTGGTTTTGTACATTATATGTATATATAATTGATAGTGTTTCATCTACTAATATGCCGTTTAGAAAACCAGCGTCTATAATTAAAAAAGTTTGAGCTATCATTAAGCCTTGGCTGTTATAAGAAAATTTTCGTTTTGTTCCAGAGTTGTTTATAGAGTCTAATTGATCTAAAGTGTTATAAATGAATTCGTCACCTAAAAATGAAGCGATACTACCCTCGGTATTGTAAGTAATATCAGCATTAGTAAAGTTTACCGCTGTAGGTTTACCTTGGTCAGAGTAATCTATCTGTCTTGTCGTAGTTCCAGATACAAAACGCTTTAGTTTTAACTGTGACACTTCTGGAGCAATAGTGCCAGCGTCATCATCACTACTACAACTAAAGGTAAATATTAAAAGAATAAGACTTAAAATACATAGTGTTTGTTTCATATTATGTTGCTTTAATACGTGTTTGTTTCTTATTAATGGCAATACGTTAAAAAAGTAAACCTATTTATTTTAATTTTTTGAGAATAATTTATTTAGAAGCGTAACTATAATACTTTGGGATGGGGCTTATTCTATAATTTTTTTGTTTAATACATAATTAAAGGACTTTAGAGTGTTTACTTTTTTATGATACTCGCATAAATAGAAAATTAAACACGTAATTATATTATGAAACACTTACACATCACAAAAAAATTAGTTTTAGTTTTACTAGTCTTAACAACAGCAGTCGCTTGTTCTAAAGACGATAGCAACGGTTCTGGGCCAAATGAGCCCATAGAGACATCTTTCTATTTTTTAACATATAACGAAACTAATGGTATTGAAAATTATGCGCTATTAGTCAATGACAATGTACGCGAGATAGAGCAATTAACCGATTACCAAGCGGTATCAATAGATGTAGAAAATGGAGATGTCCATATTGCAGGATATTATAAAAATAATACTGTTTGGAATGCCGCATATTGGGTTAATGGGGCGTCACAACCAATGCCTGCGTCTGATATTAGAACCTTTACAACAGATAATGTTTTTGTAAATGGTAAGTCTTTTATCACTGGAAGAACGGTAAGTCCATTAGTTGAAATTAAAGCAAAACTTTGGGTTGATGGTACAGAACAAACTTTAGAAACACCTGCGAGTTATAACTCTTTTGCAAATGCCATTGCCGTAAGTAATACAACAACACTAATAGGTGGTTGGATTAACGAACCAAACGGTAATAGTATAGCGGTACTATGGGAAAACGGTACATTACAACAACTTACTGACGGGAGTAGAAATGCAATAATCCAAGACGTTTTTATTGAAAATACAGATACGTATGTAGCAGGTTATGATACGTCTAACAGTAATTTTATTGGTAAAGTATGGAAAAATGGTGTAGAATTGTTTGAGATATCTACCCCAGGAAAATCCAATATTATACAAAGTTTTTTTGTAGAGGATGGCGATGTTTACAGTCTATCAACGACTTTGGCATTAGATGGATCTAATATAAGAACGGTAGATTACTACAAAAATGGCGTATTTCAGTATGAGTTGGTTAGGAGCACAACTAGCGTTGCGGCATCAAAAATTATGGTTATGGATAATGCTGTTTTTTCTTTAGGCGGCTTTGTAGATGAACAAGGTATTGGTAGATCACAATTTTTTAAAGATCAAGAAATTTTTGAGGATTTTAATGATAATCTTATTTTCGATTTTGTAATTGAATAATATTAACAACTAATAACAATTATTTTTTAAGATTAAGCCCTAAATATTTAGGGCTTTCTCGTGTTTAATACCCTTTTTTTAGTATTAAATAAGTGATAATATCATGTATTTTAGGGTATTGGGTCACAGAATAAATAAAGATAGTTTTACTGTAATATAACCCGCTGTGCATTATGATAAAAGTCATCACTTCGAATTGGTTTTTTGATTGAAAATAGAAAAATTTGTATTGAGAAGCGGGGTTTTAAATTCAAAAATGGTTCTCGATACAATTTCTCGAACTGAAGATACATTGTGATTTTCAATTCAAAATGCACATATATATGTGTTCTCTATAGTTTTACTGAGCTTGCTAAAGTGCAAATTTTACTCATAAAATTCATTTAGTTTTAAAATGTATAAGGAAGTAATAGTAACAATAACTTAGAATCAGTTAGTCTAATTGGTTTAGAATATCTTCTGCCGCTTTATAGTTGTAAGATTTATCAGAACTTATTTTTTGTAGAAGTACTTTGCTATTTTCAATTTTATCGGCTTTTAAATATGCCAATGCCAAATACCAAGTGTTATGACTAGATAATTTATCTGAAATAGATTTACGCATTTCAAATAAAGCAATAGCGTTTTCAGTTTTACCTAATTGTAATTGACAAATAGCTTGATAAAACAAGTAGTAAGGTGTCGTTGTAGCGTTGTATAGTGTTTCAAATTTTTGACAAGCTAAACTATAATTTTTAGCATCGTAATAGGCAAATGCTTCTGATTTGGCGTCTTTAATTTCATCACCTCGTGACGCAGGAATTATAATGTTTGTGTAGGGCTCAAAATGTTCTGCAAATAATTGATCGTTAGATACAGGAGTGTTGAGTTGAGACAACCCAAAAATACCTAAAGTTATAATTAATGATGCTGCAATAGCAATACGATAAAATTTAGTCTTATTTTTTGGTTGTTCTAACTGTTGTAGCCGGTTCTTCAGATCGTCTTTTTTTATAGAAATAATAGCTTTTTTGGTGTTTTGCTCTATCTCTACTTGTGCTTTGAATTCGGCATTATGGAGTATTAAATCATCAAACAACGCTGTTTGCTCTTTGTCGAGTGTACCATCAAAATAAAGTGCTATTAATTCTTTATGTTTCATATTATCCATTTACAAGCTGTTTTAATTTTTTTAAACACCTCGATTTCTGACTTTTCACAACATCAGTATTTTCATAGTTTTCGATAATCTTAATGTCTTTAAGAGTTTTTCCTTTAAAATAGAATAGCTCTAAAACAAGCTGACATTGTTTACCTAATTTTTTAAAATTTGCTTTTACTAGCTGTTCGCGTTCCGATAAAAATTCGTGTTCTAAATTTAAATCGTCTATCGTTATTTCTTCGTTTAGGGGTTGATCGATTATTTTTAATTTCGATTTCGCCCTGATAGATTCATAAATTTTAAACTTACCAATACTAAAGATGTATGTTTTAATGGAGCTTTTAAATTCCGTTATTTTACCATTCAATAAATTTTCATAAAAGCTTAAAAACGTCTCTTGGTAGATGTCTACAATTTCATCGTCTTTGATCGAGAACTTTCTGGCAAACCCGAAAAATTCATCTTTATAATTTTTATATAAAACCTCAAAGCCGTTGTTTTTGCTCTGTAATAAATCGTCAATTGATGGCTCTTTAATCATTAATGAAGTTGGGGTCAAAAGGTAAACATTATTTGCAAATTTAAATTTTTATTCCTTCAAAGTGTTTACCTATTATAAAAATAGGCATTAATGATAAATTAAATAAATAATATAATCATGAAAAAATTTTTAATTGTATGTCTAGTTTTTATGTGTGTTGCATGTTCAAAATCAGATGATGATTCAGGAAACACCAACATAGACGCGTCTAAATTGAGGCCAACTCGGGTGTTAATTTCAGATTTTTTGACTGGTAGTGGCGTTTACAAAACTATTGAGTACACTTACAACAATAAAGACCTGCCAGTGCTTATTACAATATATGATGCCACTTTTATTAATGGCATTTATACTAATGCAGATCTTTATGCGTCTATAAACCTGAGGTATACGCTTGAAACAAATAATTTAGAACAGATGACTTTTGACTTTCATGATTTTGAGTTTGAAATTCGTGAACTTAACTTTATTTATGGATTTAACAGTAATAGGATATCAGGTATACAGCGAAAAAGTATAAATAGCAACAACGTTCTTGGAGGCTATACACAACAATATTCTTGGAGTGGAGATAATATGAGATATAGCTACACTGATAATCCAGCAGATGGAAGTTTATCTTTAACATTTGATGATGAGTATAATTTAATTGCAAGAACTACCGGTTTAGGCGGGGATGGCTCTTTCGAACGATATTATGATTACGATAATTCTGCACCAATTTTCTTCCATGATTTAGATAATGCCAAAAACCTTAATGAAATGTTTTCTTTTATAGATGCAGCATATTTTCCTAATTCAATACGTCAATATTTTGGATTAAGATATCCCGTAAATCTAGAAGATACGTTGACAGAACAACAAACTACTGAGTTTAACGATAAAGGTTTTGTAACTAAATATTTTGTGGATTCTTTACTTAGTTACGACATAGAATATGAAACATTTGAATAAATAATTGAAAAACAGGTTTACCTTTTTTAAACTTTGACATTAATAGCAAAACATATAAATTAAAATGTATAAAAAATGAAAGTATTAACAACAATTTTATTGATGACAATATCCGTGCTACTAGCATCCTGCGGTGGTGACGACGATTCGCCTTCTAGTCAAGGAGGCACAGACTCTTTTTTTGCAAAAATAGATGGTGCAGATTACAATCCGCCATCTATATCAGGATTTAGGTTTGAGTCTACTAATTCTATAATCCTAACAGGGGCAACGGGCACCACTGAGGAGCAAATTCAAATTTTCGTACCAGATGATATTGCAGTAGGAACCTACACGTCATACTACGATCCATTAAATTCACCTTTCATCCAAGCATACTATCAGCCAGCTGGCGCACAAGATGCTGATGACACAGGGATTGCCGATACGGGGAGTCTTGTCATCACACAGCATGATATAGACGCTAAAACCATTAAAGGTACTTTTAACTTTAACACCGAGCCTGCGTTGAGTAGCGGGACAGCATGGACTATTACCGAGGGAAGTTTTGAAATAACCTATTCAGATTTAGATTAAAATAACCCTTTGAATTAATGAGCCTAAACATGATCTCTTTTGAGTTAGTCAACAATAGTCTGTATCTGTTTAGGCTTTTATTAAAGCGAATTGATAACACATTGCTAATAAAACTGTTAGTCGTTTTTCTTCGGAAATTTCAAAGCTCCAGATATTTATCTTCCTTTTAATTTTTGATCCACACGTTTTGATAATCTTAAGATTTGTAATAGAGCGATCGCGCATAAGCAAGCGAAAATCGTAATAAGAGCCACAACACTATCACCTTCAAATAAATTGCTAAAGTCAAGCATTCTTAAATTAAAGATGATCAATCCCAAGGCGACGATAGTTACTAAAATGGTAAAATATTTCATAGGTTTCAATTCTAGAAGTTTAAGCCAAGTCAAAAAGCGCTTTGATGTTTGTGGCAAATAATTTTACAGCGATGGCAAGAAGGATCACTCCAAATACCTTTCTAATAATATTGATACCATTTTGCCCAATGATGCGCTCTATTTTTGTCGAGGTTTTTAAAACGATAAAGATAATGATAACATTTAGGATAACCGCTATGATGATATTTTCAATACGGTATTCGGCACGAAGTGATAGTAAGGTAGTCAAACTTCCTGGGCCTGCAATGAGAGGAAAGGCCAAAGGAAACACCGAGGCCGTTAACGATGCATCTTCTTCTTGTTTGTAAAGTGTTATGCCTAAAATCATTTCTAGGGCAATAAAAAATAGGATAAAGGCACCTGCAACAGCAAATGAGTTGACGCCTACACCTAAAAACGACAATATGGTTTTCCCCAAAAATAGAAAGAACACCATGATGACGCCAGCGATGATAGATGCCTTTTCACTTTCTATATGACCTACTTTTTTACGCAGGTCGATGATGATGGGAATATTACCAATAATATCAATCACCGCAAATAAGATCATAAATGCGGTAAAGATCTCTTTTAGATTTAATTGAATATCCATAATTGCTAAATTTTCGGCAAAAGTAGGTCTTTAATAAAGATTTATAACGTTAATAAACGGTAAAGTTTAATTACTTTTGTAGCCTAAAGTTCAGCATTAAACGTCATGTTTCAGTTAGGAAAAACCATTGTATCAGAAGCCATTATAGAAAAGGATTTTGTCTGTAATTTATCGGCATGCAAAGGCGCCTGTTGTGTTGATGGCGATGCTGGTGCGCCCTTGACCGAAGATGAAGCTAAGATTTTAAAGGATATCTACCCAAAGCTCAAACCATTTCTTAGAAAAGCTGGGATCGAGGCCATTGAAAAACAAGGGACTTCTGTCGTGACCGTGTTTAACGAGATAGAAACGCCATTAATCAATGGTGCCGACTGCGCTTATGTTATTTTCGACAACAAGAAAACAGCACTCTGTGGCATAGAGGAGGCGTATAACCAAGGTGAGATCACATGGAAAAAACCGGTCTCTTGCCATTTGTATCCAATTCGAGTTAAGGATTATTCTGAATTTTCCGCAGTCAATTACGATAAATGGGAAATTTGTGATGATGCTTGTACCTTAGGTAAGGAGCTTGGAGTTCCTGTTTATAAATTTGTAAAAGAGGCGTTGATTAGAAAGTTTGGCGAAGATTGGTACATGGAACTGGAAAACGTGGCTGAGAAGCATAAATAGGTCAAATGTTCACTAAGCTGTTAACAACGCATTAGATTTTGTTGGGATTTCTACGATGACTGTTGTGCCAATGGGATGTTGTTCGCTATCATACAAATCTTTGATGCCAATCTTGAAATCGTTGGTATAGCCTTTAGAGAAATTAGCCAATCGCGCTTTTGTGATTGCTATACCAACCGATTTTCGTTTCAGGATCTTTTCTTGATTGATTTGATTAGATTCTTTGCGGCCAATACCATTATCGGTTATGGCGATGGTGATAAAATTATTATCGGTTCTGTAAACTTCTAAAAGGATGTGCTTGTTGTCTTTTTTTGAAGACAGCCCGTGCCAAATCGCATTTTCTAAAAACGGCTGTAAAATTAACGATGGTAATTTGATTTGTGTCGTGTTGATGTGTTTTTCGATTTTAATCTGAAAATCTATTTCGTTTGAAAATCTAATATTTTCAATATTCATATATAATTGCATTGTGTCTAACTCGTCTTCCAAGGAAATCTCTTTTTCCGAAGATGCCATTAATATTTTCCTGATCAGTTTAGAAAATTTATTGAGGTAATAAACCGCATTTTCCTTTTCATTATTGATGATATAAAGCTTAATACTATTTAAGGAATTGAAGATGAAATGCGGATTCATTTGACTTCGCAACATATCCTGTTCCAGAGTTAAAATTTGTGTTTCTTGTTGTAGTTGTCGGTTCCTGTACATCGCAATTAAAATACCAATGATAATTGCCAAGGCGAGTAAGGAGTACCAAAAAATAGTTTTATTACGCTCTAATTTAATCTTCCAAAATTCATTTTGATTGGCAAGAGCCTCAATCTCCTTGTTTTTGGCTTCATTTTCATATTGGATAATGACATCGTTCACGTAGCGTAAATTACGATCGTTGTTGATGGTTTTCTCAATGGTGACAGCTTCTTTGTAATGCTTTAACGCAAGCTCGTAATTTTTCCTTTTTTGATATAAGTCGGAAAGATGCTTATCGGCCTCAACTATTGATAGGTTGAGGTTGTAGGTTTTAGCAGCATCAAGTCCTTTTTTTAAATTTTGCTCTGCAACCGAAAGTTGATTCATTTGTTCTTGAACCCAGCCTAAATTGATGTAGGATGAGGCAATATAAAATTGATCTCCAATGAGGAGTGATTTTTTTAAAGCTCTTTCTATAATTACTTTAGCGTCATCATATTTTCCCTGCTTGATATAGACTTGTCCAATACTGTTGTAGCAAATGACGCGTCCTAAATTTGAATCAATCTGCTCATTGTATTCGAGAGATAACTTATAATTGCGAAGTGCATTTTCCAAATCTCCAGTGGCATCATAGGCATATCCAATATTTTGATAGTTGATGGCCAAACCCAAACGGTTACCAGCTTTTTTTTCTAAGATCAATGATTTTTGAAACTGTTTGGTCGCTAAATCATATTGTTCTAAAATAAGATAGATGTTACCAATACTATTTTGCGATACCGCAATATTATAGGAGATTGTTTTTGACGGCTCTTTCACAGAACGTGCGATATCTAAGGCTTTGGTATGATAATCTAATGCCGTTTTGACCAAATCCATTCGTCGATAAGCGACGCCAATATTATTGAGGCTCACCACTTGTAACTCTACATTTTCCAAAAGACCTGCTAGTACATTTGCTTTTTCATGAGCATCAATAGAGCGCTCATAGTGGGACATATTGCGGTAAATAACACCTAGGGCATTGAGCGCGTAGCATTCTACCGCTTCTGCATCGAGGGCTTTGGATGCAACGATGAGTATTTTCATCTGCATGCTGTCTCTAGCATGAACTTTGAACAAAGAATCTATAGATTCGAAATGCGTGGGCTGCATTAATTTTATAAGCTTGACATCATTGTCAAAATTAAGAGTATCAAGATTTTGGCTCGCGAGGTACATCGAGCTTGATAGAACAACTGCTAAAAAAGCGTTTTGGAGCATGCGACTGTATCGATATGGGAGGTGAGCGTTCAACTTAAAGTTTTTCTAAGAAATCAGATTTACGCTGTCTGGCCACAGGGATTTTATGATTGGATTCCATAATCACGTAGCCTTCGCTCTTTATGAACTCTTTTATTTTAGTGAGATTGATAATAAAGGAATTATGGATTCTAAAAAAATAATGTTCGGGTAAGATGGCGTTGACTTCCTTTAATTTTTTGGTGATCACGATATTTTGCTGTTTGTTGGTGACGATGGTGCTATAATTGCCATCAGATTCAACATATAAAATATCATCAATATCTAGAAAGATAAGTTTCCCGTCGGTGTTAATCGTAATTTTCTTTTTATCAAACTTCTCATTAAAGCTAATGAGCACATCTTCAATTTTTGTAGAAGTGATTAATCTCGAATTGAATTTTTTAATTTTCTTAATGGTGTCCTCAAGGTCATCAGAGTCTATAGGTTTTAGAAGGTAGTCAATGGCCTCATGCTTTAACGCCTTGATGGCGTACTCGTCGTAAGCTGTCGTAATGATTATGGCAAAATCGGTATGCGATAACTTGTTCAAAAACTGAAACCCGTCCATAGTTGGCATTTGAATGTCTAAAAACAAACAATCTGGAGTGTTCTTGCCAAGGTAGACCAGCGCATTTTCAGGATCAGAAAATGTTTGGATGACTTCAATATCGTCACTAAAATTAGCAAGCTCCCACGACAGGCCTTGAATGGCTTTTGGTTCATCATCAACTATAACCGCTTTAATCATATCATAAATATAGAATATAAAATCATAGCACTATTGCAATATGTATAATTAGCACGATTTCATGTGTAATAAGTTTGTTTCTGTTTTTTGAAGTGAACTTTACCAGCTACACATTTTTTTAAACCAACCATACATGTTGTTCATTTTTGACCTTTATTTTAGTCATATTTGACATGAAATTATAATGACGATTTGTAAAAGGAGTGATCGTGGGGATTTACTTTTTTTATGTCATGTAATTTATTTTTGAGTTTTGGGACTCGTCCTAACGCTTAACTTTAAGTTGCATTGATGTAAGGTCAATTGATTTATCATTATAGTTAGTTTAGTTAATTATTAGGGATAAAAGAGAGCATTAAAATGCTCTCTTTTTTTATTTTAATTATATAAAATTTTCATTGTTGGCATCACCTAGTGTTTATGGCTTGTTCAGGTTTGTTTAATAAGATTAAACTTACAATTTTTTTTACTTCGGAAATATTATAACAAATTAATAATCAAATAATTAAAAATAAATTTAATAAAACCTATATATTTTTATCAACTCACATTGTTAAAAACTTATTGAAAAGCTTTCTTTCAAAATGCTGAAATATCCCTTACAATTTTGAATCTTTGTTAGTCCCGAATCACATCAAATTTACAGTCCATTTTTAACAAAATAAAACCAAACAAGTATGTCTCAAGCCGTAGAACCAATTTTGCAAGAAAACAAAGATCGTTTTGTAATTTTTCCTATCCAACATCATGATTTGTGGGAATGGTACAAAAAATCTGAAGCGAGTATGTGGACTGCCGAAGAAATTGATCTACATCAAGATATTACTGATTGGACTGGCAAATTGAATGACGATGAGCGTTACTTTATCAAACACGTATTGGCCTTTTTCGCCGCTAGTGATGGTATCGTCAATGAAAATTTAGCCGAAAACTTTGTCAATGAAGTGCAGTATAGTGAGGCTAAATTTTTCTACGGATTTCAAATCATGATGGAAAATATCCACAGCGAAACCTATTCGTTATTGATTGATACTTACGTAAAAGACGAAAAGGAAAAAGCCATGCTTTTTAATGCCATTGAAACCTTTCCTGCAATTAAGAAAAAAGCAGATTGGGCTCTTAAATGGATTGAATCTCCAAGTTTCGCTGAGCGTTTGATCGCTTTCGCAGCCGTAGAGGGCATTTTCTTTTCGGGATCGTTTTGTTCTATATTTTGGTTGAAAAAACGTGGTCTAATGCCAGGTTTGACCTTTTCAAATGAGTTGATATCTCGTGACGAAGGGATGCACTGTGACTTTGCAGTACACTTACACGAAAATCACTTAATCAATAAAGTGCCTAAAGAGCGCATCAAAGAAATCATTATTGATGCTTTAAATATTGAAAGAGAGTTTATTACAGAGTCGCTCCCTGCAAGTTTGATTGGCATGAATTCTAAATTAATGTCTCAGTACCTTGAGTTTGTAACCGATGGTTTATTGGCCGATTTAGGCTGTGAAAAAGAATACAATACTGCAAATCCATTTGATTTTATGGATATGATCTCTCTACAAGGAAAAACAAACTTCTTCGAGAAGCGCGTGTCTGAATATCAAAAAGCAGGTGTCCTTAACAAAGAGGTGGAGGAGAATAAATACGATTTCGGTTCAGATAGTTTCGATTTCTAGAACCTTTAGGTGTAACCATTAAAGACAAAATAGTATAATTGACTTGCAACTTCTAAACGCTTTATGTTTCCGAAGACAAGCAATTGTCAGTTATCATTTCAGTATAAAAATTAGTAATTAATCCAGTGTTAGTCATTCCCTCATTGATTAACGCAAGTAGGTCATCTCTTGTTTTGAATCTTTGGTTTAAAACAAGAGTCCCTCAAAAAAACCAATAACATATGTTTGTAGTAAAAAGAGACGGAAGAAAAGAACCAATCATGTTCGATAAAATTACGGCGAGAGTTCGTAAACTATGTTATGGACTTAATGAACTTGTTGATCCTATTAAAGTGGCGATGCGCGTTATTGACGGCCTTTATGATGGTGTGACCACAAGCGAATTGGATAATTTAGCTGCAGAGCAGGCCGCAACAATGACAACGGCTCATCCTGATTATGCACGATTGGCAGCTAGAATTTCGGTGTCTAACCTACATAAAAACACAAAGAAAACCTTTAGCGAGGTCATGAGCGATTTGTACACCTACGTCAACCCAAGAACGGGTAAAAAAGCACCCTTATTGAGTGATGAGGTTTATAAGGTGATTACAGATAATAAAGACATGTTAGATTCGGCCATTATCTATAACCGTGATTTTGGTTATGATTATTTTGGCTTTAAAACCTTAGAGCGTTCTTACCTTTTAAAATTAAATGGGGAGATTGCTGAGCGTCCGCAACATATGCTCATGCGTGTATCGATCGGGATTCACCTTAACGATCTAGATGCTGCGATTGAGACTTACGAGTTAATGTCTAAAAAGTACTTTACGCACGCGACACCTACCTTATTTAATTCGGGAACACCAAAGCCACAAATGTCATCTTGTTTTTTACTAACAATGAAAGATGATAGTATTGATGGTATTTATGATACACTAAAACAAACGGCGAAGATTTCACAATCGGCTGGCGGTATTGGTCTTTCTATTCATAATATTCGTGCTACAGGAAGTTACATTGCTGGCACAAACGGAACGAGCAATGGGATTGTCCCAATGTTAAAAGTATTTAATGATACGGCACGTTATGTTGATCAAGGTGGTGGAAAACGAAAAGGTAGCTTCGCCATGTACATCGAGCCATGGCATGCAGATATTATGAGTTTCTTGGACCTGAAGAAAAATCATGGTGCCGAAGAGTTACGTGCACGTGATTTGTTTTACGCCATGTGGATGCCAGATTTATTTATGGAACGTGTTCAGCAAGATGCCGAATGGACATTAATGTGTCCTAATGAGTGCCCAGGACTTTGTGATGTTCACAGTGAAGATTTCAACGTTTTATATAAAAAGTATGAAGCCGAAGGAAAAGGACGTAAAGTCATTAGAGCACGTGAACTTTGGGAGAAAATATTAGAATCCCAAATTGAAACAGGAACGCCTTACATGTTGTATAAAGATGCAGCAAACCGCAAATCAAACCAGAAAAATTTAGGAACCATTCGGTCTTCAAATTTATGCACCGAGATCATGGAGTATACTTCAGAAGATGAAGTTGCCGTATGTAATTTGGCGTCTATTGCGTTACCAATGTTCGTAAAAAATGGTGAGTTTGATCATAAAGAGTTATTCCGAATAACAAAAAGAGTTACCAAAAACTTAAATAGGGTTATTGATAGAAATTACTATCCTGTAAAAGAAGCCGAAAATTCTAACTTCCGTCATAGACCGGTCGGTTTGGGTGTTCAAGGATTAGCAGATGCCTTTATCAAGTTGAGGTTACCGTTTACGAGTGATGAAGCCAAAAAATTAAACCGAGATATTTTTGAAACGCTCTACTTCGCTGCAGTAACGGCAAGTATGGAAGAAGCTAAAGCCGATGGGCCTTACCAAACGTACAAAGGGTCTCCAATAAGTAAAGGAGAATTTCAATATAACCTCTGGGGCATCAAGGATGAAGAATTGAGCGGACTATGGGACTGGGCAAAACTGCGTAAGCAGGTAATGAAGCATGGTGTTCGTAATTCACTATTGGTAGCGCCAATGCCAACAGCATCGACGTCTCAAATTCTTGGGAACAATGAGTGCTTTGAGCCTTATACATCAAATATTTATACGCGTCGTGTATTATCTGGTGAGTTCATTGTCGTTAACAAGCATTTATTGGAAGATTTAGTTGAGCTCGGACTTTGGAACGAAGGTTTGAAAAACGAAATCATGAGAGCTAACGGTTCTATACAAGGTGTGGATAATATCCCACAAGATATCAAGGAATTGTATAAAACGGTTTGGGAACTTAGTATGAAAGACATTATTGATATGTCACGTCATAGAGGGTATTTTATTGACCAGTCACAATCTTTAAACTTGTTTATGGAAGGTGCAACCATGGCCAAATTAACCTCAATGCATTTCTATGCTTGGAAGAGCGGATTGAAAACAGGAATGTATTATTTACGTACGAAGAGTGCTGTTGATGCCAAAAAAATCACCATTTCTCGAGAAGAAAAAGCTGAGCCAATCGCCCAACCTGTTGAGAATGTGCAACAAACAGAAACAGATCCTAATCTAGTACAGCAGCAACAACAAAAGGCTGCCGATACGGCCGCTAAATTTGCGAGTAAATCTACTGAAAAAGTTCAGGTTGATCCAAAAACTGTAGATGTAGAACCAATGAGCGCAGATGAAATGAAGGCCTTGATCGCACAAGCCAAAGATGCCGAAGGTGATGACTGCCTCATGTGTGGCTCTTAATTAATGGCTCTGTAAAGATCTAAACGCTATTTTATGTAAAAGCATCCCAATATCAAAAGGTATTGGGATGCTTTTTTTTAGATGAAACACTATGGTATTTTTCCTAATCTTTTAATATATCAGTTCCTAAATACACATCGTCTTTATTGTAATACCAAGCTCTATTTTTTGGTAATTTAATCGTGTTGATTGTTTTAGTTTCCGTAAGAACAATATATTCGCCACTATCTTTTAAAAGATTGCCATTGGCATCCGTTTTAAAAAATTGATAGATTTCCATCGCGTAGGTTTCCGTATTAAAATAGAAAAACCACACGTCGCTGCCTACGCTTTCTTCATATGAGGCTTTCAGTACCAAATAGTCTTTTCCCTTGAAGGTTTTACGCGCTATGTTTTGGCCTATGATGGTGCCGTCATCCTTTAATTTCATTGGTAATCCGTAGAGATAGGTATAATAGTTTTTATACATCTTGGCGCGTTCACAACTCAAATTATGTTCTTTTTTATCTGCTTCTGAAATGCGATTAGAGCCATTCAGCGTGATGGTACATTCTTCTTTATTTAGGGTATATGAAGACATCACATTATCCCGTTTAGACTGCACGTAAAAGTAAGATTTGGGCAGATTGATCACGACTTTACTATCGCGATTGGTATTATTTGGGCTTTCCATAACGATATGAAGTTGAGCATTAAAAGTTGCCCATTTCCCATTAGGATCGTGATAAGCGATTGATTTTTCCAACAGTTCTGGTCCATTGAGCTCTTGTGCTATAGTACTTTGAAAGTGGAGTACAATTATCAGTATTAATGTGTAAAATCTCATGGTAGTCTTGATGTTTTTCACTTCGGTTTTATAAAAGATTCGATATGATTTTCACTTTTTTTCTTCGGAAATAAAAACCAAAGGCTGATTGAGATGAACAATGAAACGTTTTCTTACTCCCTTTCAAAAAAGGATCACTTAGATATGTGATAAAAAATAAATCGTGTAAGCCTCTAAAATAAACCATTTGAATGTGACAACAGAATATTATATTTGATATTCAATTTCAGTATAATACCAATGAATCGAATTAAATACACTGTTCAAGATGATGTTTTGGCATCTAAAGGGTTGCGCTTACTGAATTTTGTCATTGATTATATTACAGTATATCTATTAAGTATGGCCATTGGTGTAGTTATTGGCGTGGTCTCAGAACTTACAGGAAGCTATGCGCTTTATGAATTCATGGTGCTCGAAGAGCATTTTTTTGCGACCTATCTCATTGGTATATGTATCTGGTTGCTCTATTACACTCCTATAGAAACGTTGACTAAGGGTAGAACGCTAGGCAAATACATCACAAAAACCAAAGTGGTGCTATATGATGGAAGTCAACCAACATTTCATGAGGTTTTAGTGCGCTCGTTGTGTCGCTTAATTCCTTTTGAAGCCTTTTCGTTTTTAGGGGAAACGGGCAAAGGTTGGCACGATAGCCTATCTAAAACCTATGTCGTTAATATCGAAAAGTTTGAAGCTAAAAAAGCGGCTATGGAGAGTTTAGAGGAGATTGGTAAGAATACGTTTTAGAGATAAATGGAAGTTGTAGCTCATCTAAAACGAGCTTATTCAAAAGCGAAACTAATAGTCTATTTTAAACCCACCGACAATATGACGAAGGTTTTTAGCAATTATTCAATCATGAGATCTATTGAAATAATCCTCTTCAAATAGAAAACAATCTTTAGGAGTAGTCTCATCTGTCTCATTGTTGGCATAGGAGCACATACGAAAATTAGTAGCGAGAAAAAAGGTCGGTTAAACTATTAGAGTTATGTTTTGGTTGAGGTGTATGGTATAAGATGGAGCATGACCTCCAGTAAATGAAACCAGAACATGAAATCTAGAAGCTGTCTGCCATAAATACGTAAGAAAATTTGAGTGTAAGATTTATTGATTTACTCTTTAATCCATTCTGTTGGCTCATCTTGCCTTAATATGCATTTACCTATTGAGTCGTTATTGCTTTCTATAAACTCAATTGTAGCCTGTGGCTTAACGACATCCATAAGAAATAAGTTTTGGTTCAAGGCAGTTAATTGTGAGCTCCATTTGCCTTTTTCAGTGATACTAAGTTTACCTTTTTTTAAAGAAACGTTTACCTTTCTATCGTCCAAAGTATAAGTTCCTGTAAACCTTATTAAATCAGCGTCATTTATTTTTAAGTCCTTAGAAACCAACAGCTTTTTAAATCCTTTCCAATCGTATACAGATCTAACGCTTCTAATGATTTCCTCTATAATTTCTGTGTTAGGGCCATTTACCATAATTACAACACCATTTCCGTTTTCTGCACTAAAAAATAATTTACCTCGAAATCCTCTATTAGAACCTGAATGTTGTAGATAGATGTGTCCATTTTGATTTTCTGAAAAAACACCCAATGCCGAATTACTGTTTTTTAGAGTAGGCTCAATTAAATCCTTGGCAGTTTTTTGCGACAGAATTTTTCCTGTTCCATTTTTTAAACTTAATTGTATATCAATAATTAGTTTCGATAAACTAGTAGGTGTGGTCCATAGGCCTGCCGCAGCTGATTCAGGATAAAGGTTATATTTATGCTTTAAAGTTTTCCCGTTAGCTTTATGTCCTAAGGCTAAATTCTGAGGATATTTATGTAATTCTACCGAATAAAAGGAATGTGTCATATGCAATGGTTCGAAAATGTTCTCATATATAAAGTCTTCATATGACATTGTTGAATTATCCATTAATATTAATTGGGAGATCATAGTTCCTCCTCCAGAGTATTTAAATTCTGTATCATTTTTAATCTTTTGCTCAACTTTTTCAGAGTTTGCAGGTTTCGTACCATTTAAAATATCAAATATTGATGGTAAGTTATTTGGTTTTTTATAACCACCAAACCCATGCGTTGAAAGTCCAGCCGTATGGCTCAAGAGTTCTTTGATAGTAATGGGGTTGGATGAAATATCGTTGTTCTAAGTAAACTTCCACGACTTTAAGTAGGCATTAATATCTTCATCTAAATTCAAATTTATGGATGCTTTAAGCTGTAATATAGCAATTGCATTTACAAATTTGCTCATAGAGGCCGCTTGAAATACAGTGTGTTCTGTAACCTCAGGTATGTCTTCGTTACCTGTTGAACCATAACTTTTAGACCAATGGATTTTATAATTATTGATTATAGCCAAACTAAGTCCAGAAATGTTGTATTTCTGCATCTGCTTTTCAATATTCCATAGAGGGTCTTCCTCATTTAATACTAATGGACTTAAACTGTTTTCGACCCTATTTATATAAGGAAGGATACTTTCGTTATTGCTGCGATTGTCTGTCTGAGAGTAACAGATAGCTCCAGTTGTGCCTACTAAACTAATAGTGAGAAGTAATTTTATAAATTTCATTGATGGCATTTTATTTACAGTCTCAAATGATATCCCAAAATGAGCTATAACAACTAGTTAACCAGTAATTGCGTCAATAAACCTTTGGCTTCCCAGTGCACATTAAGCTGGTAGATCAATAGATTTTTAAGCAGTTGCCAATGAGTGATGGCTAATCAATTTTGTTGTCAATGTTGTATTTTAGTCGAAGGGGTCGTCGTAGGCATGTTTTATAATCCCATCTGTAATAATGATTTCATTACCGTTTACTATTGCACTTCCAGAAAATGTGGCACTAAAACATGAATTTATATTGACCCTTATACTGCTCTCTAATTCGCCCTGGGAAACAAAATCTATTTCTGATGAAGTCGCGTTTTGAACTCTAAAATAATCAAATTCTTCAATGATATTTGCACCTGTGGCTTTATATGGCAATTTAAGTGTTATTGCATAAGAATTTTGTTGTGGTTGAAAAACTCCTGTCGATAATTTTAAACTTAAAGTATGACCTGAACCGTCGCTATCTAAATCAATCCCTCTTCCATTTACATCAAATTGCATTAATTCCCCATTAATTTTCATTGAAACGATTTCAGTTTCAGGACAAGATTGAGTGTCATCATCTGAACAAGCAGTTAATAACAGAAGACTCATAACGAAGATAAACGAATATTGGAGGTTTATCATTTTTTTATTGTTGTATCGTGTTGCTAACTTTCATGATAGTAGTTAATTACATAAGAATAAACTCATTTTATTCGCCTTCTTCTACAGAAGGTAAGGTAGCAGGCTCCACATTGCTATCATGGGCATTATGATATTCCTCAAGAAGACTCATGGTTGCTTTGAGTAGATCCTTGGTTTCGAGCAGAAGACTAAAGTAGAGTGTTGTGTTTTTTGGGCTGGATTCTTCGGTTCGGGTGCGTTCGACTTGTTTTTGTATTTTTTCGGTCACCATATTGAGAATCGTCGTTTTCTCAGTGAGTACGATGCCAATATCTTCAAATGAGTTATTGTCAAAAGCAGTTCGCGTATCGTTGAAGAGTTTTTCCATCACCTCATCAATTTCTTTAAGCTCTTTGATTTGACTAAACTTTAATTTTTTATGGTTATTGTTAATATGCTTATAACTTACATTAGAAATGTATTCTAAGGATTGTGTCATATCTTGTAAATACCCTAATATATTAATATAAAAGTTACTCGCTGTAACACTTGGTTCTTCAAGGTTCTTTATAAAGTAGAAAATATTATCCCTTAGGTCTTCAATTTCGGTGGAGAGCTTCTCAATATTTTTCTTATTCTTTTTAAGAAGTTTATAATTTTGGGTCGCAAGGCCGTTAATGGCACTGGTATAAATTTTGTTGCCACGTTTCACGACAATAGAAATATTACTGGCACTTTCAACGATGACGCCTTGGGTTGAGCTGCTTTCAGCTTTCACTAAGCTGTCTACTTCTTTCTGTACTTTAGAGCTTTTGCGATGGCTCAAATAGTTTTTAATCAGCAATATCGTTGCAAGGATTAAAAGTCCGGTGAGGGCATATCCTCTTCCGTAGTATAAAATAAGTGCCATAATTGCTGCGGCGACAAAAGCACTTAAAGCGGTCAAAAACCACCCACCAATAACATTAAGAACGCCCGCAACTCTATAAACGGCACTCTCACTTCCCCAAGCCCTATCGGCTAATGAAGTTCCCATAGCGACCATAAATGTCACATAGGTTGTAGATAATGGCAATTTCATAGAGGTTGCTATAGAAATGAGAACACTCGCTACCATCAAGTTTACCGCAGCACGAACTAAATCGAATGCAGGTTGATCTTCATTTTTCGAAATGGTGACCATCGGTTTTTCAAATTGCTTTTCAATATAATCTTTTGAAGATTGGGGTAAGATTTGGTTGAAACCTTCGGAAGCTAACATGCTCAAACGAACAATCCCTCTCGACATGAAATTTGGCTCAAAACGTTCTTTCACGTTATCTTGTCGCGATAAATCAACCGAAGTTTTTACGACCGCTTTAGCTTTACTCGAGAACCAAAGGGTCAATACCATGATGAGTCCTGCAATCAATAATAGGTAAGGTTGGGTTTGCACGGCATCGGCTAGACTGGTCATTGGGTATTGGGTGGCTAGTTGACCACTTATAGACCAGTCGGTAAACGCATTGTACGCAGCGATAGGAACACCAATAAAATTTACTAAATCGTTTCCTGCAAAGGCTACTGCCAGTGCAAAAGTGCCAATAATAATAATGATGGTATAGATATTATTTTTCGTGAAATGAATGATCAAATACGATAATAACGTGAACACGACAAAGCTAATACTTAGAAGTTCTATCGGGCTACTTGCCACAAAAGATTTAATGTCCTCACTCATAAAAGCAGCGTTTTTAACGCCTTTAATAAGAATAAAATATAAGATCGATGTCACAGCAATACCGCTAAAAAGAGCACCATACCATGATGGTTTATTCTGAAAATTGAAACTTAACAATAATCTGGAGAAAAATTGAATAATTGCTCCTATGGTAAAGGCCACTGCCACAGAAAGTAAAATACCAAGTATGATTTCTATGGCTTTTTCGTTGTTGATATAGTTACCAAGGTCTAAAATCGATTGCGAATCATCTGAATAGATCTTTAACACAGCAACACAGACCGATGCACCTAAAAGTTCAAATACGATCGAGACCGTTGTTGAGGTTGGTAGGCCAAGTGTATTAAAAAAGTCAAGCAGTAAAATATCGGTAATCATGACGGCTGTAAAAATGATCATGATCTCATCAAACATAAACTCGCCTGGATTGAAAATCCCTTTTCTAGCAACCTCCATCATGCCACTAGAGGACATGGCACCCAATGCTACGCCCAAACTTGCAACGATAATTATGGTTTTAAATGATACGGCTTTTGAACCAATGGCAGAATTTAAAAAATTTACGGCGTCATTACTAACACCAACTACAAGGTCGGCTATCGCTAAAACGGCAAGCGCGACAAGCATGTAGATATAAATGTTTTCCATGTAAGGTTCAAAAAAATTAATGTGAACAAATTTCACATTTTAAATCGAGCACTATGTTATGTTAATGTTATGTTCTATGAAAAAGAGAGATTATTTAGACGTGATTTGTTCGCGAAATAGGGGTTGGTTTTTATAAATAGTGTAAAAATCAGGCTTATAATAAAATATTCAATTTCCTGTTTTACAGCGTTTTATGACGTCAATGTTAAATTAACGTTATGTAAATGTATGATTATCGTAAACTTTTATATATATTTGTTATGTAATTATTAATAAATAACCCAAATAGTATGAAAAAGATATTCGCCATGTTAGTAATGTTAAGTGTGACACTTACATTCGCTCAAGAAACAAAAAAAGTAGATGTTAATAAAAAAGGAGACTTGACGGTTGCGACGTATTACCATAACAATGGAGAAGTTGAGCAACAAGGTACTTTTAACCAAGAGGGTGAACTTCATGGGATTTGGACCAGTTTTGATCTTGATGGAAATAAAGTTATGGTTGGAAATTACGTTAACGGAAAGAAAGTTGGTAAGTGGTTGTTTTGGTCTGGAAACAGCCTTAAAGAAGTAGATTATAAAAACTCAAAAATTGCTAGTGTAAGCGAATGGACTGATAAAGTTCAATTGGCTATAAATAACTAGATAATTATTAATTAATATAAAAAAATCCCAAGAGATATATTATCGCTTGGGATTTTTTTATATATAATAAAACGCTTGTTTAGAATTTGTATGAATATCCTAAGGAAATTTCAGTACCAGGCTCTCTCAATGAGAACGTTTGGTTTTCTGCTCCAAAAGACTCATAATCACTTTCTCTCACGCTATTTAAAATATTGGCAACTTTGAAATCTATAGATGATCTTTTAGATTCTCCAAATGCTTTATTTAGTGTAAAATTTAAGCTATTGAAAGGTTGAGTATACACATCTGGTACTAAACCAATACCAACGACCTGTAGCGTTTCGCCTTGCACATTATAAAATAAACCCGTTTGTAACCCAATATCCCTATTGTTGTAATCAAAACCAAAGTTGATCACGTAAGGCGCTTGCCCCTGTAAGTCACGTTCTCTGTCTATCGTCTCACCATCTCTGGCTGCCAATTGACGACTAGTAAATTCGTCATCAGACATTGTTAGTTCAGATTTTGTGACAGATATATTGGTTGTGAACTTTAAGTTGTTCAAACCTTCGGTAATAAAACCAAGGCGTTGTCTTAGTTCGAGTTCTAACCCGTACACTTTCGCGTTTCCAAGATTTGCAACCGTCAACTGTGTTGGTGCTTGTAAAAAGAATGACTGCTCAATTGGATCTGTAAAATCTTTGTAAAACCCACTTACTGCTATCATTTGCCCGTCATCACCGAAACGCTCATATCTTAAATCAAAATTATTGACATAAGTGGGCACCAGGTCAATATTACCAATAAATAAGCGGTTCGTAATCGGGTCAAAGATTCTGGCTACCGATGATTCCTTAAATGAAGGTCGAGCCGTCGTACGAGAAAATGAGGTTCGAATATTCGTATTATCCGTTAGCGCATAGATTAAGTTCGCGGAAGGAAAAATATCTAATTCATCCAAAATCTTTTCTCTTTCAAATGCTCTTTCATTGTTTCGACCGGTGTAGAACGATGTGAAAAATTCGGTACGTATACCAAGAACAGTTTTTAATTTATCGGTTACATTAAATTCTGCGGAAAAATAAGTGGCACCAATATTCTGTTCGCCTTCGTAAGCGTCAATAGCATTAAATTGATCACCAAAAACTAAGAATGTTCCTTCATCTGAAGTTGTATTCCAAAGGTTGTCAGAATCTAATAATGCATTTGCATTTCCGCTAGCTACGAAAGAATCATCACCTTGAATATTAAATGTGTAATCATCAATACTGAAATCCCTGAATTTATACGTGTATCCACCACCAAACTTTAATTTAGCAGGTTTTCCGAAAAGTTCAATAGTTTTGTCAAAATCTGCTTTTCCAGCCCAATTTTCTTCAATTAAGTTTCTCCAAAGCTGAATAGGAAATGTTGATGCTGACGGACTTACAAAAAATTGACCTTCTCCAGATTGCTGAAAAGGTGTCACCCTGTGTGCTTTATCCATTACTTTAGAAAACGTAGGAGACAATTTCCATTCCATATTAAAAGCATTTTCATCGCTGCTCAATCGGTGTTTACCACTGAGAAGTAAATTGGTAATAGAACGTTCAGTATACGTTAGGGAATTCTTTATTAACGGTTCGATACCACCGCCAACGCCATCTTGAGAGATATCTTGTTCAAAAAAACCAGCGGTTGATTCACCATTTTGAATGTGTAATGAGTTCACCTTGTATTTAGCTGCGTCTGTTTTATACGTTAATCCCAACATTCCATTAAGAATAACATTATTAATACCTTCGCTACCTCTAGAATCCAAAACTGAATTTAACTCATTTTGAGACGAATCGTTAAAGTTCTTCACATAAGCACCATCATCCCTGTTCTCAAAGAAAGTGGTTTCATTCTTGTAAGAAAAGGAGGCTTGATAACCAATCTTGTCATCACCAATGTCATATTGATTTCCCAAAGTAAAGCCAAGATCAAAGTTCATAGCGCTATTTTCTTGTTTCGCTTGAAGTTCTTTTTGAAATCTATTAGTCAAAGAGGTTAGAAGCACTCTGTTGTCAAACGTACCAGGAATTTGTTGGTATCTGTTGATAGGAAGATTCCTGGTGCCATCATCAAATCCTAAAAAGTCGGTATCACTTCCGGTGTAGGTTAAATACTTATCATTAAAGTGCATGTCAGGGTTATAACCAGTGCCAAGTGACAGCGTGTATTCTGCCTGCGTTGGAAAATCTTTGGTTACAATGTCTACAATACCTCCTGTAAAATCTGCTGGATATTCAGCCGAAGCTGATTTCAATACAATAACATTATCAAGAATGTTGGTTGGAAACAAATCCATTTGAATCGTATTTCGATCAGGATCTAAACCCGGAATATCAATACCATTCAAGATTGACTTCGTGTAACGGTCACCTAATCCACGAACGTACACATACTTTCCGCCTTCAATAGACACTCCAGGTACGCTTCTCACAGCGCTCGCAAGGTTACTTGCCCCTGTAGCTTTGATGGATTGTGCAGATAGGCCGTCCATAACCACTGCAGATTTTTTCTGCATGTTTAAAACGGCACTTTCTGTGTTTCGTTTAACACTTGTGGTTAAAATGATCGTATCTAAAGAATTAGTTTCTAAAGTGACATCAAGATTAGTAACTGCTCCAGCCTTCACGACTACATCGCTAATTTCTTGGGTATTATAACCTACAAATGAAAATACTATAGTGTAAGTTCCTGGTTCTAATTCTAACTCGTATTTGCCATCAAAATCAGAGGTTGTTCCAGTGGTTGTTCCTTTTACCAAAATATTAGCAAAGGCCATTGGCTCTACAAACTCACCGTCTATGACGTTTCCTGCTAATGTTCCTTTTTGAGCGTTGGCAACGCCAAAACTAAAAATTATGAGCATTAGGAGTGAGAATATGTTTTTTTTCATAATTAGTTAATTATCTAAACGATACTACTCGTTAAAAAAATTGCTAACGAGTAGTAGTTTATATTGTGTTAGCGGTTAATTGACTATACATACCATGATAACTTAGAGTTTCAATTAGAAACCTAAGCCACCAGCAGCATTAGCATAGGTCCAAGCTAACGTAGACGTTGTAGCTCCAACAGTATTGTTGTCCAGCGTCACCGCAGAGGCTGTAGATCCAAATCCAGTAACCATGACATTTTCTGCTTTATTAGCGAAGATTGTTGTTACGTCTGTTACTCCTGTAGGTAATACGATTTCCCATGCTCCAAATGTTAATAAACCATCATTATAATTAGTTGCGACGCCATCGTTATCTAACTCCACATCGGATGAATCTTTAAATCCAAAAGCATAAATGTTGCTTGTTGATCCAGTCGCTCCACTTCTGTAATCTGCATACTCACCATTTTCAGTAACCGTGTTTCCAATGATCGTGGCATTTTGAAGTACAAAAGATCCCGTAGCTGATCCTTCAGGACCATCAATTTCAAACGCGTGATCAGAAAAATCGCCTAATACGACAACAGCGTTATCAATAGTACCAGAGTACGCTTGATCGATATCTAAAGCGTCATCACCTTGAGCCCAAACTAATAAGTTAGATGCGTTTACTGTACCTCCAAAAAATTCGATACCATCATCAACATTAGCAACCACTTCAATATTATTGATTACAGTACCATTTCCAACACCACCTAAAGTAAGTCCGTTGATTTCATTACCTTCTCCAATTAAGGCGCCACCATGACGAATAGAGATGTAAGACATAACACCAGAGTTATCTGTAGCATCAGTACCACCATATAAACCGAATGTATCATCAGCAGGGATTCCTTCAATTTGAGCTTCAGTTATATCACCAGAGAATGAACACGGTGCATTTCCTAAAACGATCAAACCACCCCAAAGGCCTCTGTCGTTTTGATCTAAGTTTGAACCTGCTGTCTGTCCACAAAGAATATTGTCAGAGGTAGAGGTAAATACTATTGGTTCAGAAGCTGTTCCCACAGCGTTAATTTTTGATCCTCTTGCGATGATTAATGCAGATGCTAAAGATCCTGTTCCAGGCGCACCTTTAATGATGGTTCCTGGCTCAATAGTTAAAGTTGCACCATTATCTACAACTACTTTTTGGTTGATGCGATAAATATTGTCATTGGTCCAAGTTGTATTTTCGGTAATTGCTCCAGACACTGCAACAATAGGGCAATCTTCACCTCCATCGTCTCCACCACCATTATTGTTAATAATTGTCGTCTCCTCTATAATAATTGGAGTATCGTCATCTTTGAAACATCCAGTAAATACTAGAGAAGAAGCGATTAAAGCTGATAAAACTAATTTTTTCATGATATTGTTTTTAAGTTTTGTGTTCTATTTTTAGTAACGATGCAAAGATGGTTTCAAAATGTGAACTATCTCTAAAATGCATATTAAACCTAAATCATAAAAATGTTATTAGAGTGTTATGGTAGTTGGCAATTTTTAAACTGAGGAAACATTAAATTAACATTGAAATACCTACCTTGCTAAGGCTAAAAAACAGCTATGGATTGGGAAAAATTACTCTCTTTAAAACGATTTGGAGACACGCATAAACGACTACGTAAAGAACAGGATGAAACCCGATTGGGTTTTGAGGTCGATTACGACCGTATTATTTTTTCTTCGGAATTTAGGAGCCTACAGGACAAGACGCAAGTCATTCCTATGTCAAAGACCGATTTTGTACACACACGTTTAACCCACAGCTTAGAAGTAAGTGTCGTTGGTAGATCATTAGGCAGGCGTGTAGGACAGAAATTGTTGGGTAAACATCCACATTTAAGGGATATTCATGGCTACCAAATCAACGATTTTGGTGCTATTGTTGCCGCAGCAGCTCTGGCGCATGACATTGGGAATCCACCTTTTGGGCATTCTGGGGAAAAGGCCATTGGTGAGTTTTTTAAAACAGGCGATGGTCGTTATTTTGAAGACCAGCTCACCAAAAAGCAATATGAGGATTTGTGCAGTTTTGAAGGGAACGCCAATGGACTCAAAATTTTAACCGAAAGTAGAAAAGGACGTATTGGCGGACTCAGATTGAGCTATGCGACCCTAGGTGCCTTTACAAAATATCCTAAGGAATCGCTTCCGAAGAAACCAACATCGCATATTGCCGATAAAAAATATGGATTCTTCCAAAATGAAAAAGAAACGTTTCAAGAGGTGGCCGAAGAACTAGGTCTCATTAAAAGAGGAAACGATGAGCATATAAGTTATTGTCGTCACCCATTGGTGTTTTTAGTTGAAGCAGCCGATGACATTTGCTATACCATCATCGATTTTGAGGACGGCATCAATTTAGGATTGATTCAAGAAGAATACGCGCTAGAGTATCTCATTAATCTTGTAAGAGGTTCTATTCAAACCAAAACCTATAATGCCCTTGAAAGCACAGAGGACCGTTTGAGCTATTTGCGATCACTAGCCATAAATACACTTATCAATGAGGCTGTGGATCTATTTATGGCTCACGAAGAAGATATCCTTGCTGGTACATTTTCAAAATCACTTATGGATTACAGTGCTTACGACGCACAGATCAACGATATTATTAAGCTAAGTATTTCAAACGTTTACCAATCGCAAGAAGTTTTAGATAAGGAGATTGCAGGCTATAAAGTGATCAATGAACTTTTGAGCGTGTTTACAAAAGCCGTGGTTAATGATTTAAATGGGACGCTCTCAAATTTTGACAAGGTGGTTTTGAAGTCAATCCGTAAAAACGTCAGCTTCAATTCAGGGGAGCTCTATGATCATTTGCTGTCGGTATGTTTTTATATCTCAAAAATGTCTGATAGTAATGCGATGCTCACGTTTCAGAAGTTTAGGGGAAATCAGTTTTAACTACTTTTTTATTGAGATTTCCTTATCTCAATTCCCTTTTAGTCTATGTTTTGACGGTAGTGATATTAATGTTGAAAGTGTTAAGTCTATGTCAATCAGCTAGGCAAAACATAAAAATACGGATGCATTTCATCGAATAAATTTGTATGTGAACGATAATTGGCTATATTTGATTCACCCAAATCTTTTAAACCTACTCAGATGAAAAAGAATATTCTTGGAGCTGTGGTTGCATTTTTCGTAACCGTTGCCTTCCTAATCGTGGTCAATGATATTAGAACAAATGTCCATACCGAAACAGAATTTAATAGTGTTGATGTTAATGCTGTTAAAGGATCATCCCAAACTCAAGATCTAGCTACAGTAGACGAAGAAGAATAGTGTTGCATAAGTCGCTTATATGCTCTGCATCAATTTCAATGGATTGTTGTTGCTGCTTTACCGAGGCATGCTCAATAAATCGATCTGGTAGCCCCAGCGTTTTAATTGGGATAGTATAGTCATGTCGGGAAGCAAATTCTAAAATAGCACCTCCAAACCCACCAGTAATCACGCCATCTTCAATGGTAATTAAAGAGTGGTGTGTTTTGAAAATATCATGTAACAAAGGTTCATCGAGCGGTTTTACGAAACGCATGTCATAATGTGAGACTTGTTCAGGATGATCGCATAGCAACAAGGCATCTTCAACATTGTTTGACATAGAACCAATAGATAAGATTGCCAAATCGCTTCCCGCTTTAAGCTGAAGACCTTCGCCAATTTCGAGGTTTTGGAATGGTTTTTTCCAATCAAGCAACCGTCCGCGACCACGAGGATATCGAATCGCGATTGGATGCTTTAGTCCTAATTGTGCTGTATACATGATATTGCGCAGTTCAATTTCATTTCTTGGAGCACAAATAATCATGTTCGGGATACATCTCAAATAAGCCAAATCAAAAACACCATGATGGGTAGCACCATCTTCACCGACTAAACCAGCACGATCCAAACAAAAAATAACCGGAAGATTTTGTAAGGCTACATCGTGGATCACTTGATCGTAAGCACGCTGTAAAAACGTTGAGTAAATGTTGCAAAACGGCACTAAGCCTTGGGTGGCCATGCCTGCAGCCATGGTTACAGCATGTTGCTCAGCAATTCCAACATCAAAAGCGCGATCGGGAATCATGTTCATCATGTATTTTAATGAACTGCCTGTTGGCATGGCAGGTGTTATGCCAACGATATTTGTATTCATTTTAGCAAGTTCAACAATCGTATGTCCAAATACGTCTTGAAATTTCGGTGCTTGTTTAAGGTTGTTCTTCGGAAGGACATCTCCTGTGATCACATCAAATTTTCCAGGAGCATGATAGGTAACCTGATCATCTTCGGCTTGCTGTAAGCCTTTTCCTTTTGTGGTAATCACATGAAGAAATTTTGGGCCATCAACCGATTTCAATCGTTCTAATTCTGAAAGTAACTTAGAAATATTATGACCATCTACAGGACCTGAATAGTTAAAATTCAAGGCTTCGAAAATATTGTCTTGTTTTGCTTTTCCTTTTTTAACGTTGGTCAAATATTGCTTTAATGCACCAACACTTGGATCAATACCTATAGCATTATCATTTAAAATCACCAAAAGATTGGCACTGGTCACACCGGCATGATTGAGACCTTCAAAGGCCATCCCACTAGCGATAGAGGCATCACCAATAACCGCAATATGTTGTTTTTTTTCGCCCTTTAAGGCGCTCGCGATCGCCATGCCCAAACCAGCAGAAATTGAGGTCGAGGAGTGACCTACTCCAAAAGTGTCGTACTCGCTTTCCTCTCTGTTTGGGAACCCGCTAATACCGCCTTGCTGCCTGTTGGTATGGAAGTTGTCTTTTCGGCCTGTGAGAATTTTATGTCCGTAGGCTTGATGCCCAACATCCCAAATCAATTGGTCATGTGGAGTGTCAAAAACATAATGTAAGGCCAATGTGAGTTCAATAACGCCTAAACTGGCACCCAAATGACCTTCTTTTGTAGCCACAATAGTAATAATGAAGTCACGCAGTTCTTTCGCGAGTTGTGGGAGCTGTTCAGGATCTAATTGTCTCAGATCTTTTGGAAAATTGATGTGGTCTAATAATCGTTTTTGCACATTGTAAAAATACGAGAATTAATTAGTCTTGGATATCAAAGATGATTGGTAAATTATAAACGACCTCTGCTGATTGACCTTTATTCTTTGCTGGAGTAAATTGTGGTAATAAACTAATTACACGTTTTGTTTCTTTTTCAAACCATTTATGGGGAGCTCTGACCTTAATGTCTTTTACATTTCCATTTTTGTCAATTATAAATTGTGCATTTATTCTCTGCCTTCCTTCAAGAGTTATGTGCCCTTGTGTAATCTCAAAATGTTCTAATACAAATTTACCGATTGTTTTCTTGAAATAATCTCTTTTTTCAATAGTGCCTAGATTTTTAGGAGAGTCATTAAACATTGGAGGAACATCAACTTTAGCATAATTATATGGGTCGGTAAGCTCTCTTTCTGGACTTGGACAATGAGGAATTCCAACAATTTCCAGCTCGCCCTCTGTAATAATAAAATCTCCCATTGTCAAGGCGGTTTCTTTTGTAATTACTGGTTTATCGATAGTTAAATTATCTTTTATAATAGCTGTAGTAACCGATATATTTGAATCAATTTGTGTTTGAAAATCAATATCTAAAGAGTCAACAGACTTCTCAACAATCTCTATACTCTCAACTTTTTTAGTATTTCCTTTTTCATCTTGACAACTCAATAACGACGTTCCCATAGCGATTAGTAAAGCCAACAAAAACAGTTTATGAAAACTCACAGTTTGCTCAAATACGGTTTCAGAAATTTGTAAATTAATTGTGGCTAGTTGACTTTGTCTAATATGTCCACAAATACATTGATCTTTATTCTCATAGATAAACGCTTGATCATCATCTGTTTTCATTTTGGTAAAATCCACAACTGTTTTAGAACAAGATTGGCAAAAGCATCTTTTTTGATTTAGTGTCATTTCAGACCAATTTTCATGACAAGGCTTTGAGATTGAGATGGAGTAGCGCGTTTTCATAATAGTCCTTTTTAGACACAACTAATTATCAACTTTCTTGCCGATATTTAATTAATTTAAATAGAATCGTATTTTTACAATTATGATAAACCCTTTCGACGACACCTATTACATGAAAAAAGCCTTGCAAGAGGCCGAGGCTGCTTACGAAAAAGGAGAGATTCCTGTGGGCGCCATCATTGTGATACAGGATAGAATCATCGCGAGAGCGCATAATTTGACTGAGCTTTTGACCGATGTGACTGCGCATGCTGAAATGCAGGCGATCACTGCGGCTTCAAATTTTTTAGGCGGAAAATATTTAATAGGCTGCACCTTATATGTGACGTTAGAACCTTGTCAAATGTGTGCAGGTGCCTTGTATTGGAGCCAGATTTCAAAGATTGTTTATGGTGCAAGGGATGAAGTTCGTGGTTGTATTACCCTCAATACAACACTACATCCAAAGACGCAACTGGAAGGAGGCGTGATGAGTGATGAAGCTTCGTTATTATTAAAACGTTTTTTTACGGAGAAGCGCAATTTAAACTAACAGCTGTTTATTTGTATCACAAAAAAAAGTGTTACCAAGTGATCTGCGTTAGCGATGGAACGGCCTGTTTGAGCTCTTCGCAGAAAGCGAGTAGTGAGAGCGCGACCAAGACGATGCGCTTCAGCATGTCTTGGTAACGCCCAAAAAAGTTCAAACAGTACTAAAAAAAAACGCCTAACTTTCGTTAGACGTTGAAACTTCAATAAAGTATATGTCTTAAAGCACTTGCACGTTAGCGGCAACTACTCCCTTTCTTCCTTCTTCTTCGTTGTACTCTACTTGATCGCCTTCGCGTAACTCAACACCGTTAAGGTTTGATACGTGTACGAAAATGTCTTTTCCTGTTTCTTCGTTGGTAATGAATCCAAATCCTTTTGAATCATTGAAAAATTTAACTGTTCCAGTCATGGTAAAAAATGTATTAATTAGAGTACAAATTTAATATTTAAACTCGTGCGCAATGTTAACAAATTGTAATTTTTAGAACTTTATCGCGAAAAATAGTGCCTCAAAAAGTGCGTCAAGCTTGAGTTGGAATTATAGGATTATGATAGGTATTAGTATTTCTTATTTTTTTGCTTATCTCGCATTTTATCAAGATTTTCTTGCGTTAACATGTAGTCTTTGAAGTTTTTATCTTTCCAGCTTACGTAAATGAACATCGGAAAAACGATCAAGAAAAGGCCAAGAACTCCAAAACCGATCAATTTTTCAGAATAGGAGACCTCGATCGTGAAACCGCAAATAATGCTAATCATACAGGCTAAAAAAGTGAGAAGAATAATGTATTTCATATCTATTTCCCAAGCAATTGGAAGTTGTTCAAATTTATATTATGATGTAAAACTAATCAATTCACGTCTATAGGCTGTTAATAATTTTGATTTTGAGACAAAACCGTAATAGACGCCGTTTTTAATAACTGGGAGATTCCATGCTCCAGTATTTTGGAATTTATTCATGACGCTTTTCATAGAATCTGTTTCGTAATGAATATGTTCTGGCGGATTGTGCATAAAGGTCTCTACTGATGTGGTTTCATAAAGCGATTGGTCAAACATAACTGTTCGTATATCGTCAAGTAAAATGATACCGACCAGGCGACGGCGTTTATCTACTACTGGAAATAGGTTTCGGCTGGATTTTGCCACACCTTCATGCAGCATAGTGCCAAGGGACATGTCTGGATTTAAAATTTCAAAATCCTGTTCAATCACACTGTCCAATTTCATTAAGGTCAAAACAGATTGGTCTTTATCGTGGGTCAACAGTTCTCCTTTTTCGGCAAGTTCTTTCGTGTAAATCGTATAATCAACGGTGTTTTTTGTGATGATAAAAGACATCGAGACCGTAATCATCAATGGAACGAACAGTTGATAGCCACCAGTGATTTCAGCAATTAAAAAAATAGCGGTTAAAGGCGCATGCAACACACCTGCAATCAGCCCTGCCATGCCAATAAGTGTAAAATTAGATTCAGATACTTGAAAACCGAGTCCTACGTTATTGATGATTTTAGCCACCACGTTACCCAATGCACTGCCCATGACCATGGTTGGAATGATGATTCCACCGGCACCACCAGCAGCAAAGGTTGTTGTCATGGCAATGGCTTTAAAAATGGTAATCCCAAAAAGAAGTGCAATCACTACCCAAATATTATCGAGATAGTCATCAAAAGGAGTTTGTCCCAAAGCATGCAAATGGTTGCCGTCTAGTAAATCATTAATAAAACCGAAACCCTCACCATATAATGGCGGAATGAAATACAACATCGCTCCAATCGCTAAACCGCCAACAATGAGTTTTTGACCACTTGTTTTAAACCGTTCAAAAAATTTATAAACTGCGAAATAGATCTTAGAAAAATAAATAGAGGCAATACCTGTCCCGACACCTAAAATGATAAAAAATAACGTGTCGGTTAAAACAAAGGGTTCTGCGATGTTGTATTTAAAGAGCACACCGTTTCCGACGAAAAAATAAGAGGTCAATACTGAAGATACAGATGCAATTAATAGTGGTAGTAAGGATGCAAAGGTTAAATCGAGACTAAAGACTTCTACGGCAAAAATTATGGCAGCAATTGGTGATTGGAAAATAGAGGCAATCGCTCCAGCTGCTGCACACCCAATAAGTAATGTTCGTGTTTTACGATCTACGTGAAAAAGCTGCCCAATATTTGAGCTCACTGCCGAAGCTGAGGCAATTGCTGGCCCAAGCAATCCTACCGAACCTCCAAAACCTGCCGTTAATGGTGCTGTTATTAATGGCAAATAGATTTTACTTTTTTTGAGGAGTCCATCTTTTTTAGATAATGAAAATAAAATACTTGGGATGGCATGCTCAACTTTTTGTTTGGATACATATCTCACGAATAGATAAACCAGCGAGAGCCCAATTACAGGTAAAATAAAATAGATACTGTTTTGAGACACGATGGCTATGTGCTCCAAAATGTATTCAATCCCGTAAGTAATATTTTTTATGGTAACCGATACCAGTCCCGAGAGTAAACCAATAAGAATCGCCAATAAAAAAATAAAGTTTTTTTGCGAGATGTATTTGTATCGCAATAAAAGTAATCGCTTTATGACTGTTTTAATTGACATGAATTAAATCTACAAAAAATCCTTTTTTTTAAAAGACCTATCTGGTTCTATAAACCTGATCGGTCTAATGTAAACTTTTAAAGTTGAATACAACTAAAAAAAATAGTTAGTTAGGGTTTTAAGTTCAATTTCAAACTCAGTTCGGTCAATTGGTCTTCATCAATTGGAGCAGGTGCATCGATCATGACATCACGACCATTGTTGTTTTTTGGGAAGGCAATAAAATCCCGAATCGTTTCTTGTCCGCCTAAAATCGCCACCAATCGGTCCAGTCCAAAAGCAAGTCCGCCATGAGGAGGCGCACCATATTCAAACGCATCCATCAAAAAGCCAAATTGCGCTTTGGCATCGGCTTCAGAAAATCCTAAATGCTTCAGCATAATCGCTTGCGTTTCTTTATCATGAATACGAATTGAACCACCGCCAATCTCGTTGCCATTAAGCACCAAATCGTAGGCATTGGCTTTCACATCGCCAGGATTTGAATCCAATAGTTCAATTTGACCTGGTTTTGGTGAAGTAAAGGGATGGTGCATGGCGTGATAGTGACCGCTGTCTTCGTCCAGTTCTAACAATGGGAAATCAATCACCCAAAGTGGAGCAAATACTTTAGGATCGCGAAGCCCGAGTCGGGTTGCCATTTCCATACGCAGTGCGCTCAATTGTGAACGTACTTTATTGGTTTCTCCAGAAAGTACACAAATAAGGTCGCCAGGCTTGGCGTTAGTAAGTTCGGCCCATTTTGCTAAATCGTCTTGATCGTAAAATTTATCTACAGAAGATTTGAAGCTGCCATCGTCATTATAGCGGCAGTAGACCATGCCTAAAGCACCAATTTGCGGACGCTTGACCCAGTCAATCAATTTATCAATGTCTTTTCTGGTATAACTATTACCTCCAGGAACTGCAATGCCAACGACTAATTGAGCCGAATTGAACACCCCAAAATCCTTATGTTGTGCAACGTCGTTGAGTTCACCAAACTCCATCCCAAAACGAATGTCGGGCTTATCATTTCCGTAGAGACGCATCGCATCATCGTAAAGTAGTCGCGGAAATTTTTCTATCTCCACACCATTGACTTCCTTGAGCAGATGACGTGTTAGGCCCTCAAACATATTTAAAATATCTTCTTGCTCGATAAACGCCATTTCGCAATCAATTTGCGTAAACTCTGGCTGTCTATCTGCTCTAAGATCCTCATCTCGAAAACATTTTACAATTTGAAAGTATTTATCCATACCACCAACCATCAACAACTGTTTGAAGGTTTGGGGAGACTGCGGAAGCGCATAAAATTGACCTTCATTCATACGAGAAGGCACCACAAAATCTCTAGCACCTTCTGGTGTAGATTTTATAAGATAAGGTGTTTCGACCTCAATAAAATCTTGATTTGACAAGTAATTTCTAACCTCTTGGGTCACTTTATGCCTAAAAATCAAGTTGTCCTTGACAGGATTACGACGAATATCCAAATAGCGGTATTTCATACGTATGTCCTCACCACCATCGGTTTTATCCTCAATGGTAAAAGGCGGAAGTAAGGATTCGTTTAAGATAGTCATTTCAGACACTAAAATCTCGATATCTCCTGTAGGCATATTCGGGTTTTTAGAAGCCCGTTCAATCACCACACCTTTTACTTGAATTACGAACTCGCGACCAAGATCTTGAGCTTGCTCGATAATTGATTTTGAGCTTCTTTCTTCATCAAAAACCAATTGTGTAATGCCGTAACGATCACGAAGATCGATCCAAACAATAAATCCTTTATCACGTGATTTTTGAACCCAGCCCGAAAGGGTGACTTCTGTATTGATGTGTGATGCTCTTAACTCACCACAATTATGACTTCTGTACATAGCATGTTATTAAAGGTGCAAAAGTAAAAAATCCGAAGTTAAGACTTCAGATTTTTCATTTAAAACATTTATCTAAGACTATTTGTCCAGTGCAATTTGTCTATTACCTATTTGATCGATTTCTTTGTCTTTGGAAGCTTGCAATTCCGAAGAACTAAATTTACGTCGCATCCACATTTTCAGCTTCACACTTAAAAAGAGTAAAATAGGAACGACGATCAAGGTCAAGAAGGTTGCGATTAGTAAACCGTAAATGACAGTCCAAGCCAATGGTCCCCAAAACACAACGTTATCCCCACCCATGTAAATATTGGCATCAAAATCGGCGAACAATGTAAAGAAATTGATGTTCAATCCAACTGCTAAAGGAATTAAACCTAAAATGGTCGTAATTGCCGTAAGCAATACAGGACGTAAACGGGCTTTTCCTGCGGTGACGATGCTCTCAAAAAGATCTTCGGTAGAAAGATAATCGTTCTTTCCTAGGTCAAGATCATTTTTCTTACGATCAATCAAAAGTTGCGCATAATCCAAAAGCACCACTCCATTATTGACGACAATACCTGCGAGTGAAATGATCCCAACCATGGTCATCATAATCACAAAGGCACTACCTGAAATCACGATGCCACCAAATACTCCAATGAAACTCAAGAAAATCGCAATCATGATAATGGCAGGTTTTGAGACCGAATTAAACTGAAAGATCAAAATAAAGAAGATCAATCCCAGCCCGGTAAAAAATGCGCCCATTAAAAAGGTCATTTGTTTGTTTTGTTCTTCAATTTGACCTGTATAATCAACAGTAACACCGTCGGGGAGATTGTCATAACTCTTCATCTCATTTTGAATTTGTGATACAATCGCTCCAGCATCGGTATAACCAGGTGCCAAGGCAGAATATACGGTTACAACACGTTTGGTTTCTCTATGTTTTATAGCGCTAAAACCAGAATTGTTTTTCTGTTTTGCCACAGTAGATAAAGGCACTTCCTTAATCTGTCCTGTATTATCCCGAAAGGTTATGTTTTGATTAAATAATGCGCTTGTATTGTAGCGATTTTCTTCATTAAAACGCACGTAAATATCAAAATCATCGCCATCCTCCTTATAAATTCCTGCTTTAGATCCAAAGATTGAATTACGCAATTGCTGTCCAACTTGTGAGGCTGTAATTCCCAATTCACCGGCTTTTTCACGATCAACTTCAACTTGCATCGTTGGCTTGCCTTTATTCACATCAATTTTGAGCTCATCAATACCTGCCACGTTTTTAGCATTGATAAACTCTCGCATTTGCTCTGCGGTCGCGATAAGTTCATTATAGTTTTTGCCTTCAATTTCAATATTAATAGGCGATCCAGCAGGTGGTCCATTTACATCTTTTTCTACGGAAATGAGAACGCCAGGATAAATACCTACCAAAGCTTCTTGAACCTTTTGTCTTAGAATCTCACTGTCTTCACCTCGTCTGTATTTGTATTCACGCATAGATGCCGTGATCTTGGCTTTATGCGGCATCTCTGCAGCAGAGCCTCCATCGGTTTGCGGATTTCCAGCTCCTTCACCAACTTGAGAAACCGCACTTTCTACCAAGAAATTTCGACCGTCATCCATGTATTGGTCTTGGTTGATGACATCATAGACGCGTTTTTCAATTTGTCCTGTAATCGCATTGGTTTTTTCAATAGCAGTACCTTCAGGATATTCGATGTAGACGATAATTTGGTTGGGCTTATTATCTGGGAAAAATTCAACTTTTGTACGTTGGGTTCCGAGGGAAATTCCGAAGGCAATAAAAGCAGCAACTAGTAAAAGCACAGTGCCAATACTCAAAATGTAAGGTCGTTTTTTAGAAAGCGATTTGCGCAGCACGTTTTCGTACCAATTTTCTAATTTGACCAGAGATTTGGTTTGAAAATTATTGGCCCATTTTCTAATAAAGAAACGATATGCCCAAAGCATGATCGCTGTAAAGATCATAACTGTACCGAGCCCTCGATAGGCACCTCCAAAAATAAGAATGAGCAATCCAATTGCGGCAACGATAATTGTAACTTTAATGATTTGTTTGAGCGGCATATCTTTATCTTCAATAGTCATATATCTCGAGACGAGCACCGAATTGAAGAAAATTGCTACGAATAGCGAGGATCCAAGTACAATGGATAATGTGATGGGCAAGATTTTCATAAATTCTCCCATAATGCCAGGCCAAAGCCCTAACGGTACAAAGGCAGCAACCGTTGTCGCCGTAGAGATAATAATAGGAAATGCAATTTCACCAATTCCTTTTTTAGCCGCTTCAATACGACTTAGGCCTTCGTCTTCCATAAGGCGATAGACATTTTCAACGACCACAATACCATTATCGACCAGCATTCCTAATCCCATGATAAGACCAAAAAGCACCATGGTGTTTAAACTATAGCCCAATAAACTCAAGATCATGAGCGACATAAACATCGACATTGGGATTGCAAAACCAACGAAAAGTGCGTTTTTGAATCCTAAAAAGAACATTAAAACGGTAACGACCAAAATCACACCAAAAATGATGTTGTTGACCAAGTCGTCTACTTGCCCGATGGTTTTTTCAGACTGGTCATTGGTGATGGTCACAGTCAAATCTGGAGGAAACGTATTGGCAATTGCCTCTTCAACAATCACTTGAATTTGATTGGCGGCATCAACCATGTTTTTTCCTGCTCGTTTTTTGACATCGAGCATTACAACTGGTTTTCCAGATTTTCTGGCAAATGTGGTTTGGTCTTCTTCTTTAAATGATACCGTTGCCACGTCTTTTAAATAAATAGGATTGGCATTTTCAGATTTTACGACGAAATTTTCAAGTTGCGACGGATCTTCGATCTCACCCAAAATTCTAATGGTACGACGTTGTCCACTTGCTTTTAAATTTCCTGCAGACATGGTCACGTTGCCGCCATTAACAGCGCCAATAATATCATTAAAAGTGACTTTTGCAGCCATCATTTTGTAGATGTCTACGGCGATTTCAACTTCTTTTTCTTGGGCACCTCTAATATCGGCTTTCTTGATTTCTTGTAGATCTTCAATTTCATCTTGAAGATACTCGGCGTATTCCTTTAGTTTTTCAACTGGATAATCACCAGAAATATTGATGTTTAAAATAGGGATCTCCTCGGAGAGGCTCAACTCAAACACATCTGGTTCTACCTTGGCGCCATTAAAAGTTGGCCAATCTTCGTTCGAGGTTTCACTATCAACTTCGTCCTTAACCTTCTGTTTGGCTTGTTCAACGGTAATATTCTCGTCAAATTCAACAATAATCATTGAGTAATCCTCTTGTGATGTTGAGGTGATTTCAACTTTGTTACTAACGATGTTGAGCTTGTCCTCAAGAGGATCTGTCACTAGTTTTTCGATATCCTCGGCCGTATTTCCTGGATAAATGGTGCTGACGTAGATTTTGGTTTCATTCACCTCTGGGAAATCTTCGCGAGGCATACTGAAAAATGCAGAAATCCCTAAATAAAAGAATAGCGCAATTAAAACATACATCGTTGTTTTATTGTTGATCGCCCATGACGACCAGCTAAATTCTTTATCTATATTTTTTTTCTTCTTGTTAGTCATTAGTCTGTGGTTTTTAGACGTTAGCGTTGTTGATTAATAGAAAGTCGAGTTTAAAAACCTAAGAATCAATTACTTTTTTCGTCTTCGTTATATTCAATGATCTCGACAGCTTGCCCGTCTCTTACACTTCTTGCCCCTTCTTTGATGATTTCGGCGCCATTGTCAAGCCCTGTTAAAACTTCAATGATATCATTTTGGGTTCTTCCAGTTTCGATAATCACACGTTTTGCAGTGCCTAGGCCTTCCTTGTTTTTATCCATAACAACATAAACATATTGTTCTCCATCTGCGTTTTCCGAGATGACGCTCTGCGGAATCAATAGTGCCTGCTCGTTAGTGTAATCGTTTATTTTTAACCTGGCGGTAAGATTAGGTTTTACGTCATTGTCTTTATTCGGAATTTCAATCTCAACCTTGAATGTTCGGTTGGCAGGATTGATAAAATCACTCGCTTGACGTACTTTGGTGTCAATTGTTTTGCCTAGAACAGGTAAATTAACGGTCACATTTTTACCCTTTACGACATCGGTGACATAGCGCTCAGGAACTTCGGTTTCGATATACATATTGTCGAGACTTACAATTCGCATCAATTGTGTTTGTCCTGCGATTACAACGCTGCCTTGCTCGGTGATGACATCATCAATCGTTCCGCTAAAAGGAGCTCTCACGGTTGTTTTAGCAATTTGTTGATTGAGTTGATTTACCGATTCTTGTTGCGACTCATAAGATGATTTCGCCTGAAGAAATTGAATCTCGCTACCAATCTTTTGATCCCAAAGTCTTTTTTGACGTTCAAAGGTTGTTTTAGCTAATTGGGACTGGATTTTTAATTGTGCCAATTGCTGACTCAAACCGCCATCGTCAATTTTAGCTAAAATTTGACCTTTACTTACACTTTGACCTTCTTTGACAAACATATTGGTTAAAATCCCGTTATACTCTGGAGTAATGGTCAAAAGATCTTTGGTGGTGACGTTACCTTGAAGCTCTAAAACGTGGTTAAAAACTTCTGGATTGGCTTTGAATGTAGTAATCAAAGGCACTTGTTTAGTTGTGTCTAAACTTTTGATTTTTTCATCTAAGAGTTTGATTTTCTCGTCGAGCGCCTGTTGTGAATTAACGAGCTCTTCCCTTTTCTGTCTCACCGTTTCAAGATTTCCAGTTTCCAAAACGCTGTCAAGACTATTGTCTTTATCTGCAGAGCACGAGACTAAAACAAGCGCAACGATTATTAATTGATAGATATATTTCATTTTTTTATTGAGTTAATTTTGGAGTTGATTAGTTAATAGGTGTATTTAAAACAGTTTCTAATTGCGCTTTCGAGTTGATAACATTTAACATTGCTTGAAGAAACTCTTGCTGCGCGGCATATAGTTGTGTTTGTGCTTGACGTAGTTCAAAACTAGAACTTACGCCTTCAAAAAATTTGGTTTGGTTTTTAGTTTCTATACGTTTAGCGAGTTCTAAATTTTCTTGCTTATTTTCATAATCTTCGATGGCAAATTGATAGTCACTTTTGGCAGCTTTAATTTGGAATTTGATATTTTGTTCGGTTTCAATGAGATCTGTCTTTGCTTTTTCAAAATTAATTTTAGCACGTTGGGTCGAGGCACTTCGCATACCAGAACTAAAAATAGGAATGCTCAAATTGACCCCAACAAGTGATGAGCCAAACCAAGGCTGGCTACTTTCTGTAAATGTAAATTCATCGCTAAATCCTGAGTAACCACCATTAATAAAAGCGTTTAATGTTGGCAGTGCTTTGCTCTGTTCAAGTTTTACCATTAACGCTTTGGCTTCGGTATCATTTTGTGCAATGAGATAGTCAATGGTGTTTTCTGGGCTTGTTTCGGTATTTAGAAAGTTCAAGGATATGTTTTGAGTAGTTAACGACTTTAAATTATCGGTGAGTACGAGATTGTTATCGACTTCTAGGCCGAGAGTGATATTAAGCATTTGATAGGCCAATGTTCTTAATCGCTCAGTATTATTTAAGCTACTTTGCACAACTGATAATGTAATTTGAAGTTGCTCAACGCTTTCTTCTTCTTCCAATCCGTTTTCATAAATCTTCGTGGTTTCAAAAAGATTCTTTTCTAAAACAGTAATGTTTCGCTTAAGTATAGCGACACTTTCTTCGGCTAATAGTACATTTCCGTAGGCATCTATAACGCCTTTTCTAACTTCGAGATCGGTTTTGGTCTTAGCATTTTTTGAAATGTCTAAAAACACCTTTGCCGATTGTAAACCGACGAGGTAAGAGCCGTCGAATATTTTTTGACTTAAGGTCGCAAAGGCATTGACGCTTTGTTTGGTGCCAAATATGACTTCTTCAAATTCTCCGGGCATCCCTCCAAAAAACTCAGCAGGAACCACTTGAACCTGCTGTTTTAAAAAGTTTTGATAGTCGACGCTAGCACTAATTTGTGGCAAACCAGAAGCGGTAGTCTCCCACTTTTGCTGTTTGGCAGCATCAATATCACGAGCTGCGTTCATGGATTGCCTGTTATTTTTTAGCGCATAATCGATCGCTTCATCTAAGCTTAGATTTGTGGGCGATTCTTGAGCAAAGCTTAACGTAATGCAGAATAGTAACAACACTTTGATTGGGTTCTTCATTTGATTTATGATTGGTTTTTGATAAAATTATTGAGAATGGTCATGCCTTTTTCGGTAACGATGGCTCTTAAATGATATTCGAGGTAGCTTTCCATGAGATAGTCCATTTGAAAGATCTCTGGCGGGAAGAACATATTATCTTTTATTCCAGTCATACCCGTAAAATACATTCTTGATATAAAATCGACGTTGATAGTATCTCTAAAAACCTCTGTAGATACACCCTGTTCTAGACTTTCTTGAACCGATTGGTGCATTTTCTCGAATTGCTTGAATTTAAGCTGATCGTGAATGAGTGGATAATATTTACGAAGTTGGTATTGAGGTGATGATTTTTCATTTTTTAAATGATGCATCACGAACATTTTGATAGAATACAACTCTTCAATCGGGTTAGCTGCATTCTCACAAATATCATCGATACCATCACAAATCGTGTCGAATAAGTTGAAGGTCACTGCTTCTACTAATTTTGTTTTGTTTGGAAAATGAACGTAGATGGTCTTTTTTGATATCCCCATTTCACTGGCAATATCGTCCATAGTTACACTTTTAAAGCCCAAGCTTAAAAACAGTTCTTCCGATTTGGTAATGATCTTTTCTCTCATTTATAAAATTCAGACTAATATCAATTGGTGTTTTATTTGAGCACAAAAGTACAACAGGAAACTTTAAAAACAAAAAAAGTTTCCTAAGTATTAATCATTTTTTAACATTACGTTAAAGTCGTGCGGTGATTTTATGCAATTGCTTTATTTTTGCACGATGAAGGATATTACATTTTATCATGACGCTTTTACAGAGCATCTCGATGCTTTTGTTGAGCCTAAAGAGCCGATTACGCTTTATACACCCATCAATTATATTCTGCAATTGGGTGGTAAGAGATTGCGTCCTATATTAACGTTAATGACTGCCGAGATTTTTGGATGCGATTATAAAATTGCATTAAATGCAGCGTCAAGTGTTGAGGTATTTCATAATTTCTCATTGGTTCATGATGATATTATGGATGATGCGCCTTTGCGCAGAGGCCAAGAGACCGTTCATGAAAAATGGGATATCAATACAGGAATTTTATCTGGTGATGCGATGCTCATCATGGCCTATCAACTATTTGAGAAGTATAAACCTGAGATTTTTCAAAGCTTGGCCAAGTTATTTAGCAAGACTGCGCTTGAGGTGTGTGAAGGACAGCAGTATGATGTCGATTTCGAGACGCGCGATGATGTGACGATTCCTGAGTATTTAAAAATGATTGAATTTAAAACTGCCGTTCTGGTTGGCGCAGCCATGAAAATGGGCGCTATTGTCGCTGAGGCTTCAATTTCCTGTCAAGACGCTATTTATGACTTCGGAAAAAATCTAGGCATCGCGTTTCAGCTTCAGGATGATTATTTAGATGCGTTTGGCGATCCAAAAACCTTTGGAAAACAAGTAGGCGGTGACATCATTGAGAATAAAAAAACCTATCTATACCTAAAAGCCTTAGAGTTTTCTAATAAAGAAGACCGATTGCAATTAGAGCATTTGTACAGTGTAAGTCCGAATGATGCTTCTGAAAAAATAGACGCTGTCAAACAATTATTTATATCTAGTGGTTCTGCGGAAGCGACAAAATCTGAGATCGAGAATTATACCCATGAAGCATTTTCGGTATTGAAGGCAATAAAAATTTCCGACGACAATAAAGCCGCTTTAAAAACTTTTGGTAATAGCCTAATGAACCGAAAAGTGTAATGAGACTTCCTTTAACATTTGAAGATTTAATTGATCATGCAGAGGCTTCAGATCTTTATACAAAACTGATTAACCAGGTCAATAAAGATTTTTTATTGGCTAATATCGATCTCGATTTTAATGAGGACACTTTACCTTCAAGCGTAAAATGTGTGCTGCATGAGACAATTTTTAGATTGATTCAAGAACGATTTGCTGATTATTTGAACTTACTTTATATCGTTGATGTTTCCGAAGTAAAAATTAGAAAGCTGGATGGCAGCGATGCGTTAAGATTATCTGAGCAAGTTATTTTTTTGGTCTTGCAACGGGAGTGGCAAAAGGTTTGGTATCGTTATCAATATGGCTAGGTTACTAAAATAGAATTCTAACGAAAGGTACCCATGGGTCTACATTTAAACTTCTATTGCGATTGTAAAATAAATCATAGCGTATCCCAAAAGTGACATTATTGGCATTATAACCTATGCCAACGTAAAGGGCAGGCACAAAGTAGTCTCTGTCCTCAAATTCATTGCTACTAAAGTTTTGAATGACGTACGATTGCTCAAATTCTCCTGAAACTTGTATTGCGGGAATAGGATCAAACAGGCTTATGACGCTTGCGCCAATTACAGTAGCGTTAAATACATTTTTTTGTGAGGTATAGGTGCCTACAAGTCCAAGTCCCAATCCAAATTCCCTATTAAATTGATAAATGGCAATTGGTGCCAAGGTGCCGCTAAAAAAACCATTGGCAAAATTAGCATTGATACTGCCGCCATAGCGAACATTATTCCAAAAACTTACAGGTTCGTCTATGTCTTGAGCCTCCAAAAATGGCGATATACTTATGGTAAAAAGGAGAATAGTTAGTGATTTTAATTTGAGCTGACGGGCGATATTCATAATCTAAAAATTTGCGTTAAATTACCTGTATAAATATATCAAAAACGCCGCTATATTTAGTAAAAGTTGTATTTTTGTTTGAATTTTATTGAAGCGAAAACGACTCAAACTCTATAATGGATAAATATTCCTTTTTAAACGCAGCCCATACGGCATACTTCGCCGATTTATACGAACAATACCAAAGAAACCCAGATGCTATAGAACCAAGTTGGAGAGCCTTTTTTCAAGGTTTTGATTTTGGTAATGAGTCTTTTGGCAATGATGATGACACGATCGAAGCGCCTTCATCCATAGAGGTTTCAAACGAAATTCCAGAGCACGTTCAAAAAGAATTTCAAGTCGTTAAACTTATAGATGGTTATAGAAATCGAGGTCACTTATTCACAAAAACAAACCCTGTTCGCGATCGACGAAAATATTCGCCAACTTTAGATATAGAGAATTTCGGATTATCTGACGCTGACTTAGATACTGAATTTAATGCTGGTGAAACGTTAGGAATTGGTAAACAAACGTTAAGAAATATTATTAACCATTTAGATCGTATTTATTGCGACTCCATTGGTGTTGAATACATGTATATTAGAAATCCTTTAGAAATTCAATGGATTCAAGATAAACTTAATATCAATGACAATCAGCCACAATTTTCAGCAGATGAGAAAAAACATATTCTTAGAAAATTAAACGAGGCCGTATCTTTTGAGAGTTTTTTACACACTAAATATGTTGGTCAAAAACGATTTTCATTAGAAGGCAACGAGTCATTAATACCAGCTTTAGACACGCTTATAGAAAATGCAGCGCATCATGGCGTAAAAGAATTTGTGATGGGCATGGCGCATCGTGGCCGTTTGAGCACGCTAACTAATATCTTTGGAAAAAGTGCTAAGGATATTTTTAGTGAATTTGACGGGAAAGATTATGAACAAAAAGTCTTTGATGGTGATGTGAAATATCACTTAGGTTGGACTAGTAAACGTGTAACCAACAACGGAAAGGACATCAATTTAAACATTGCTCCAAATCCGTCACATCTCGAGACCGTTGGCGCTGTAGTCGAAGGTATCGTAAGAGCGAAACAAGATGATAAATATCCAGACAATCCATCTCAGGTATTACCAATCATCGTGCATGGAGATGCTGCCATTTCGGGTCAAGGCTTAGTGTATGAATTGGTGCAAATGGCGCAATTAGATGGTTACAAAACCAACGGTACGATCCATATTGTAGTCAATAATCAAATTGGATTTACAACGAATTATTTAGATGGACGCTCTAGCACTTACTGTACCGACGTTGGGAAAGTGACCTTATCGCCAGTGCTGCATATCAATGCAGATGATGTTGAAGCGGTAGTGCACGCCATGAAATTTGCCCTTCATTTTAGAATGAAATTTAAACGCGATGTCTTTATCGATTTATTAGGGTATAGAAAATATGGCCATAATGAAGGTGATGAGCCACGTTTTACGCAACCAAAATTATATAAAGCAATTTCAAAACATAAAAATCCCCGTGATATTTATGCTGAAACATTATTAGCAGAAGGAGTCATCGATAAAGATCATGTCGCGAAACTAGAAAAAGAATACAAAGATAAGCTAGAGGAAAATTTGGAAGATTCTCGTAAGATCGATAAAACAGTGATCACGCCATTCATGGAAGATGAATGGGTCGATTACCAGACGGTTGTTGAAGATAAAATGATGCAACCTATCGATACTACATTTTCCAAAGATGGTTTGGCTAAAATCACCAAGGTCATTTCAAACCTACCGGAAGACAAGAAATTTATTAGAAAAATTGAACGCCTAGTGCAATCACGTCAAACGATGTTTGATGATGACAAGTTAGATTGGGCAATGGCCGAACATCTAGCTTATGGAACATTGCTTGAAGAAGGGTACGATGTTCGTTTTTCTGGACAAGATGTTGAGCGTGGTACATTTTCACATAGACATGCTGTTGTAAAGGTAGAAGATAGTGAAGAGGAGATTATGCTGCTCAATCAAATTAGTGATACTCAAGGAAACTTCTACATCTATAATTCGTTACTTTCAGAGTATGGCGTTGTTGGTTTTGATTACGGTTACGCTATGGCTAGTCCGAAAACTTTGGTCATTTGGGAAGCTCAATTTGGGGATTTTAGTAACGGTGCCCAAATTATGTTAGACCAATATATTTCCGCAGCAGAAGATAAGTGGAAACTTCAAAACGGATTGGTGATGCTATTGCCTCACGGCTACGAAGGTCAAGGTGCAGAGCATTCTTCGGGTCGAATGGAACGCTATTTACAGTTGTGCGCAAAAGACAATATGTTTGTTATGGATTGTACAACACCAGCAAATATGTATCATTTACTGCGGAAGCAAATGAAGGCTGAATTTAGAAAACCTTTAATCGTGTTTACACCAAAAAGTTTACTGCGTCACCCTTTGGTGGTATCAACAGTTGATGAATTTGCTAACGGAAGCTTCCAAATGCTTATCGACGATGATACAGCAAAAGTTGCAAAAATTAAGACATTGGTTATGGTATCTGGTAAATTTTATTATGATTTATTAGAAGAACGTGAACAATTGAAAAGAGACGATGTGGCATTGATTAGAATTGAACAATTATTTCCATTGCCAGAAAAGCAAATCAAAGAAATTATTGCGAAATATAAAAATGCAAGCGATATTGTCTGGGCTCAAGAAGAACCTAGAAACATGGGTGCATATAGTCACATGCTAATGCATTTAGATGAAGCCAAAACCTTTAGAGTAGCCTCAAGAAGACCTTATGGAGCGCCAGCAGCTGGAAGCAGTGTGCGTTCTAAAAAACGTCATCAGGAAGTCATTGATTTCGTTTTTGACAAATCAAAAAATAATCAGCGCTAGTGTAGCGAAGGGTTGATACAATATAAACTGAAACAAACGCTTAAAATAAAATTACAGAACGATGATTTTAGAAATGAAAGTTCCTTCACCGGGAGAATCAATCACAGAGGTGGAAATCGCAGAATGGTTAGTAGAGGATGGTGATTATGTTGAGAAAGACCAAGCCATTGCTGAAGTTGACAGTGATAAAGCGACCTTAGAATTACCTGCTGAAGCCAGTGGAATCATTACCCTTAAAGCAGAAGAAGGTGATGCCGTTGCCGTTGGAGCCGTGGTTTGTTTAATTGATACTGCAGCAGAAAAGCCAAGTACAGATGCTGGGAAAGATGTTCCTACAACTTACCAAGGAGGCGGTTCAGAAGGTGGAGCTAATAAGCAAGAGACAAAAGAGCTGATGGAAGATCTTGATTCTGAAAAAGATAAAAAAGATTCAGAGAAAGCACCAAACCCATCCAAAAAAACGTATGCATCAGGTGTCGCAAGTCCGGCGGCTAAGAAAATCCTAGATGAAAAAGGAATGGATGCGAAATCAATTTCGGGTTCAGGTAAAGATGGACGTGTCACAAAAGACGATGCCGTCAATGCAAAACCATCTATGGGAACACCCACAGGAGGTAACCGCAGTAGCTCGCACAGTAAAATGTCGATGTTACGACGTAAAGTAGCAGAGCGTTTGGTTGAAGCCAAAAATACGACCGCCATGTTAACGACCTTTAATGAGGTTGATATGTCGCCAATATTTGAATTGCGAAAACAATATAAAGAAGACTTTAAAGCCAAACATGGCGTGAGTCTCGGGTTTATGAGTTTCTTTTCATTGGCGGTAGTGAGAGCATTAAAAATGTATCCTGCTGTAAATTCTATGATTGATGGTAGAGAGATGCTTACCTATGATTTTGTTGATATTTCTATTGCCGTATCTGGTCCTAAAGGACTCATGGTGCCAGTGATAAGAAATGCCGAAAATTTAAGTTTTAGAGGTGTCGAGTCTGAAGTGAAACGTTTGGCACTAAGAGCTAGAGATGGTGATATTACAGTTGATGAAATGACAGGTGGTACGTTTACCATTACAAATGGCGGAGTTTTTGGCAGTATGTTGTCCACGCCAATTATCAATCCACCACAAAGTGGCATTTTAGGGATGCACAACATTGTTGAGCGCCCAGTCGCGATTGATGGTCATGTAGAAATTAGACCAATCATGTACGTGGCACTATCTTATGACCATAGAATTATTGACGGTAAGGAATCGGTAGGGTTTTTAGTTGCAGTTAAAGAAGCCCTTGAAAACCCAACCGAATTATTAATGGATAACGACGTGAAGAGAGCATTAGAGATGTAACCTGTTTCTTTTCTTCGGAAGTAAAAAAAAGCGCAATCCTTATTAGGATGGCGCTTTTTTTTTTAAGACTCTTTAACATTAGACGAGCGCGCAGCAATACCTCTATTAGCCCTTCTAAGTTACAAAGATCTTATTTTTTAGAATGAAATCAATCAAAAATAAGAAAGCACAATCCAAGTATTGAATTGTGCTTTCTTCCCTTAATAAAAAAATAACTAACTAATAACTAAAAGAAGTTTACTAAAATATTGACCATAATGATGATGATTGCACTAAAGATTAAGCCTACTATAAAAATTTTATTCGTAAAGCCTTGTTTGTTTTTCATCGTCTCCATTTTTTGTATGTTTTAAAGATGTTGCTTTTTACTTGTAAATAAAGCTCTGAGTAATTGATAATCCTCAGAGCCTTATAATCCCTAATAATTAATAGAGCTACTGTAAAAAATCCCTCTAATTCTAATAGCTCTTGTGTAAATGTCGTCATTAATGTAGCATCAAACAATACGTAACTTTACGTATATTTTAATTTGAACGTTAAAATTTTATGGGCTATAACCAAAAAAGCTCTAAATCAAAATGAGATTTAGAGCTTTTATTCTCTTTCATTTAAGATAAGAGAATTGATTAATAGCACTACAAACTTCGGGTATTTTTAGGTGCTAAACAATACGTAACTTTACGTATATTATAACATAAAATAAAAAAACTCTAGATCAATGACAATCTAGAGTTTAGCATAGTTTAATTCTCCCTACTGAATTAATAGCTGTTACAAAAGTGACTAATAAAAGCGATGAAGTCAATACGTAACTTTACGTATATTTCAAATAATATAGTCCTCATTTTCCTTTACCCAAATTACCAGACTATTTTGTTTTTGATTCAAGTTTAGTTTTTTTATAATATTACTTTTATGTTTTTCTACCGTTCTTACCGAAACATGCATGGCCTCTGCCATCATGACTCCAGTTTCGTTATTTGCGATTCGCTTAAGGATTTTCATTTCTGTGGCCGTTAGCTCTTTTAGCTCTTCAGGTGTTTCCTTAATTTCCAGATATTGCATTAATTCTGGACTAAAATATTGTCGCTCGTTTAACACATTGGCGATACAGGTTTCCAGTTCGGCAATGGCAAATTCTTTAAGGATATAGCCGTAGATGCCTAATGTTTTGGCCTTTCTATAGATCTCTTCGCTTTTTTCAAACGTAATGATAATGATCTTAGTGCCTAGTTGCGCTTCCTTACATTGCTCAGCAACTTGTAATCCCGAGAGCATGGGCATTTGAATATCCAATATGGCGATGTCTGGTTGATGGGCTTTTATGAGCGTGATGGCTTCTTTACCATTTTTTGCGCTAGCAATGACATTGTATTTTTTTTCTAATAGAAAGTCGTTGAGACCTTTAAGAATAAGAGGATGGTCATCTGCAATGATAATTGAGGTGGACATGAGCTACTGGTCTGAGGGATTTCAGTATAAATATAAAGCGTTTTTCCTCAATCTTAGGTAAAATCTTACAATTTTAAGTACAAGTATTTACGTTCATAATCGATGATTGCCTTCGATTTTTTAAGAATATCAGCTCCAATAATACCATCTACAGGTTGGGCATTGTGAGCAGTGAGTGCCGTGTTCACGTGAGTAAGATTAAATAAAATCAAGGCTACTTTTTCTTTTTGCCACTTTCCAATAGTCACCGTATTTTTTTTAGACATTTGGGTTAGCATGTTAGAATCTCCCGCGCCAGCCGCTTTGATCTTTGAGTCTTTTGCAATGAGTTTAAAGGTCTCTATGGCTTCAAAGCCCACGCAAGAACTGGATGCGCCTGTATCTAATATAAACCGTCCTTTGATCCCGTTTATGGTCGCTTTGATTTCAAAATGATTGGTTTTGGTAAGTTTCAGTTTTACTTTTGTATAGCCTTTATCTAATAAAAAATCCTGTAAGGTGTCCATAGTGGCATTTTTGGGTAAAGATAATCGTAATCAATTTACTTCTAAAGGTTATTATTAATTCATTTATTTTTGCAGCATGATCATTACAGATACCCATACGCATTTATATAGCGACGCCTTTGATGACGACCGTCATGCGGTAATTGAGCGTGCAATTTCTCAAAATGTGTCGCGATTCTTTATTCCTGCCATAGATTCTGAAACAACTAAAGCCATGCTAAAGTTGGAAACCGATTTTCCTGAACATGTGTTCTTGATGATGGGTCTGCATCCAACCTCGGTTAAGGAGAACTATAAGGATGAACTAAAACACGTTGAGGACTTATTGAGTCAGCGCCATTTTTATGCTGTTGGTGAAATTGGAATTGATCTCTATTGGGATCAATCAACATTAGATATCCAGATTGAAGCTTTCAAACGTCAAATCGAACTGGCAAAACATTATGATCTTCCCATAGTTATCCATTGCAGAGAAGCTTTTGATGAAATTTTTGCAGTGCTTGAGGAGATGAAAGGGGATAAGCTCTTCGGAATTTTTCACTGCTTCACAGGAACGTTGGAGCAAGCACACAAGGCCATCTCCTATAACATGAAGTTGGGCATTGGAGGTGTGGCCACCTTTAAAAACGGAAAAATAGATCAGTTCTTGAAGGATATCGATTTACAACATATCGTTCTAGAAACCGATGCACCCTATTTAGCGCCAAAACCCTATCGTGGGAAGCGCAACGAAAGTGCCTACCTTACAAAAGTATTGGAGAAATTAAGTGCCATTTATTCAGTTTCCGAAGAAAAAATAGCCGAAATAACAACTCAAAACTCGAAGGATATCTTCGGAATATAAATATGGCTGTACACCAACCCAACATATTATTAGTCTATACAGGCGGTACCATCGGTATGATGAAAGACCCAGAAACGGGTGCGCTGAAGTCCTTTGATTTTAAGAATCTGCTCAATAATATTCCCGAACTTAAATTATTGGATTGTCATATTGAAACCATCTCCTTTGATGAGCCCATAGATTCTAGTAATATGAATGTGAGCTATTGGGTAAATATTGCCGAAATTATTGAAACGCATTACAATGAATTTGACGGCTTTGTTGTTCTTCACGGCAGTGATACAATGAGTTACACCGCCTCTGCGATAAGTTTTATGTTTGAAAATTTATCAAAACCAATTATTTTCACGGGATCACAGTTACCCATTGGGGATTTAAGAACCGACGCCAAGGAAAACCTCATTACGTCAATTCAAATGGCGTCTTTACAAAAAGGCGGAAAACCGGTAATTAGAGAAGTGGGATTATATTTTGAGTATAAGTTATACCGCGGAAACAGGACGACCAAAATCAATGCCGAGCATTTTGAAGCCTTTGCTTCTATGAATTATCCGCATTTGGCCGAATCTGGCGTGCATTTAAAAGTGCAGCACGACGACTTGTTTAAGCCTAATTTACGCCGAAAGTTAGTCGTTCATAAACAATTTGATACCGATATCATATTGATTAAACTGTTTCCAGGTATATCCCAATCGTTACTGGCGCCATTATTTGAGTTGTCACATATTAAAGGTATTGTGATCGAAACGTATGGCGCAGGAAATACAACAACAGCAGTGTGGCTTGTAGACTTGTTAAAGCAGACCATCAAGCGAGGCATTCCCATTGTTAATGTCACGCAATGTGCTGGCGGAAGTGTACAAATGGGGCAATACGAAACCAGTACCCAGTTAAAGGCGATTGGCGTAATTTCTGGAAAAGACATCACTACGGAAGCTGCGCTTGCAAAGATGATGTTTATGTTGGGTGAGAATGTAGCGTCAAAAACTTTTAAAACCATATTTGAAACCGCATTAAGAGGTGAGATGTCCTAAAAAAACGGACTAAAGTTTTTTAAGTGTCATTTTGAGTTGTATGTTTGCATGCTCAAAACTAGAGAGGTGGCCGAGTGGCTTAAGGCGCACGCTTGGAAAGCGTGTATACTTCACGGTATCGAGGGTTCGAATCCCTTCCTCTCTGCAAAAGGAAACCTGCAACGCTAGTTGCAGGTTTTATATTTTAAAAAAACTGCCAAGCCAAAGGCTTGAGGCATTTTTATAAAATATAAAACCGAACACCCAAAAGGGTGTTAAGGTTTCTATGGTTGTCCAAGATTCCCAAACGGGATGCACGCAGTGAATCCCATTAATGATTGTCCAAAGGCTTGAGGCATTTTTATAAAATATAAAACCGAACACCCAAAAGGGTGTTAAGGTTTCTATGGTTGTCCAAGATTCCCAAACGGGATGCACGCAGTGAATCCCATTTATGATTGTCCAAAGGCTTGAGGCATTTTTTTTAAAATATAAAACCGAACACCCAAAAGGGTGTTAAGGTTTCTATGGTTGTCCAAGATTCCCAAACGGGATGCACGCAGTGAATCCCATTAATGATTGTCCAAAGGCTAAGACATTTTTTTAAAATATAAAACCGAACACCCAAAAGGGTGTTAAGGTTTCTATGGTTGTCCAAGATTCCCAAACGGGATGCACACAGTGAATCCCATTAATGATTGTCCAAAGGCTTAAGTCATTTTTTTAAAATATAAAACCGAACACCCAAAAGGGTGTTAAGGTTTCCATGCTTGTTCAAGATTCCTAAAAAGGGATGCACGCAGTGAATCCCGTTAATGGTTATCAAGAGGCCTGAAGTAATTTACCAGAATAAAAAGTTGACTGTGATTTTCGAGAATTGTAAGCTGCAATTGCTTAAATAAATCATGAGATAAAGATATGTATAACGATTAAAACTCGCTTATGAGCTTAGCCCAGTTGTCAATCAAACCAACTACGTTATAAACGTAGTCTCGCTCAAGGATAAAAGATGCGTCATATTTGTTTTTATGAGGTAGTTTAGGCCTTCCAAAACTCTTCTATTTCCTCTAGGGTTTTTCCTTTGGTCTCTGGTATATATTTGTAGGTGACAAAAACGATGATTAGTATAAAAGCAATAAAGATAAAGTAGGGCAATGATCCGTTCCAGGTAGGTTGATTATTTAGGTCGCTGTCCATCACGATAGGAAACGATTGCGATACTACGTAATTTGCAGCCCATTGTGCAGAGACCGCTATTGACATTGCAACGCTACGAATTTTATTTGGAAACATTTCTGAAAGGATTACCCAAACTACGGGTCCCATTGATAGCGCGAAGGACGCTATAAAAATTAAGACACCCAATAGCGATAAAAACCCTATCGTGTTTTGCTGAAGTGTAATACCCAGCAACAAAAAACCGATAATCATACCTACAGACCCAATGTATATTAGTGGTTTTCTCCCAAATTTATCCACGGTGAACATGGCGATAAAGGTGAATATGAGATTTACAAATGCCAGCAGTATCTGTTGTAACAAAACATCCTCCTTACCAAAGCCAAGGGCTTTTTCAAAAATATCAGCACCATAATACAGCACCGCATTTATTCCTGTAAATTGCTGTAAGACCGAAAGCGCTGTTCCAATTATAATGATTCCGAAGATAGCCTTGGAGAAATAATTGACTTTTACACTTTTGTCCTCATTTGATTTGGAAGACCGCTTAATCGCCGTTATCTCTAATTGAGCTTGGTCTTCGCCGTGTAGTTTTGTCAATATCCCAAGCGCTTGGTCGTCTTTGCCACGAAGCACTAACCACCGCGGACTTTTCGGTATAAAAAATAAAAGTATTAAAAATAAGGAGCTGGGTATCAATTCAGACCAAAACATATGCCTCCAGCCAAATGCTATATTGTCTTCCTGGGATAAATTGTTTCCTATAAAATAAGTAGCTAGAAACACGACGAAAAAGCCAATCACAATGGCGAGTTGATAGTATGTTACCATTTTGCCTCGTATATTGCTGGGAGCAATTTCGGCAATATACATAGGTGCGTTCATTGAGGCAATCCCAATGCCCAACCCACCAATGATCCTAAATACGACCAACAATGAAAGCGACTCTGGGAACATTGAGGGCAAGCCCGAACCAAAGGCAGAGAATGAAAATAAAATTGCTGAAATGATTAAGCTATTTTTTCTTCCAAATTTTATGCTCATAGGGCCAGCAATGATGGCACCTGTCAGGCAGCCTAATAGCGCACTGCCTACTACCCAGCCTTTCATAGCTGCATCGAGTTCAAAATATTTACTCAAATAAAATTGAGCACCATTGATGACACCAGTATCATAGCCAAATAACAATCCGCCTAGGGCAGATACAGAGGTGATTAAAAGTAAAAATTGCTTTCTATTCATAGTGAGGTCTAAAATTAATTAATTTTATGTGGCTAATCTTTTTTCGCACGTAAACTTATATCATCTAGCTCAATAATTGTCATTTCAACGTCATTATTATCGGTGAGATTGATCGCTCTAATCATTATCAATTACAAAGGTTTTTTTCTCTTTACCAATGCCAGTAAGGGTTAAAGACTTCCAGGCCTTTGGCAGATTTGCATTTTTCTGGACGATGCCGTCATCGGTAATATGTAAACCGCCAAAACCAAAGAGGATTGTTTGAAGCATACCACCAGCACCAGTGACAAAATAAGGATTGTTACTAGTAGCAGATTCTGCAAGCGCTCCAAATGGAACACGCTTGTTGGGCTCATAACTCTCCTTAAACAATCTATATGCTTCCTCCGTATTGCCTAAACGAGCATGAATAATGGCAAATATCGATTTGCCCATAGCAGGACCTTCTGGGGAGAGTTTAGGCTCGTAATAGTTCAAGTCTTTAAGAATTTGGTCTTCGCTGGTCACGATGTTTAGGGGATATGCCAGTAAATTGACATCGGCTTGTTTGATGATCTCACCATCATAAGTGCTATGTTCTTTTGTGGTTCCATCGCTTAATTTTAGAATATTCAGTTGGTTTGACACAGAGATCCAAGCGTCATTTACAGGCTTATCTAAGATATTTGCGGCATCAATAGCATAACGCAAGGCCGTTATCGCTGCACCATTGGTAAAGGCATTGTCTGTTACATTTGGTGCAAACTCATTAGCTCCGACAACATTTTTTATGGAGTAAGTGCCGTCACTATTTTTACTTGAGCGGCTTACCCAAAAATCGGCAATTTGTTTGAGCATGGGATATCCTTTTTCGGCTAACCATGATTTATTTTTTGTTACTCTATAATAATTCCAAAAAGCAATGGCGATATCTGCTGTAATATGATGTTCAAACGTTCCTGTTAATGCCCAAGCAGGTGTGGCCTCTTCGCCTGTATCATCACTTTCCCAAGGAAACATGGCGCCTTTGTAGCCAAAATTAATTGCCTTTTGCTCAGCTTTCACTAAACGATCAGACCTATAATTTACTAATGATTTTGCGATATCTTGATTGAGTACTAGCAATGGTGGGAACATCCATAATTCGGTATCCCAAAAAATATGTCCGTTGTAGCCCTGGGAAGACAGGCCCATTGGCGCAATACTTAAATTAGAATCGCCACGACCAAAAGCATAAAGATGATAAAGCGCCAACCGCACATCTTGCTGGGTTTTTAGGTCGCCCTCTATAATTATATCCCCTTCCCAAAGGGCTTCCCATAACTTCGTATGTTCACCTAACAAATCATTTTTTGGTGTTAATAGGTTAAAAATTACAAAACGTTCAGATTCATTTTGAGGATCATTAAAATCTTGAGTAGTGCACTGGGCCGCGGTCCAGGCAAAATCCAAAGACTGTCCCGCGATCATATTTTTTCTGAAACTTAAACTATTTGTGCCATTGGGAAGTAAATTGTGGGACAGGCTGGGGCGTTGTTCTGCATCTCCAGAATTAATATCATGCCAAATGAACGTGCCAGAAGTCGCTACAATATGCTTATCAAATTGTGTACTTGCAACCGTTTGTAATATGGGCATGGTCACTTCGACATCTTCTAAAATTCTAAAGGTACTATTGGGGTTTTTTAGTGGTGCTGTAAGCTCTATTTCCGCGGAAACATCAAGACTAATATCCTTTAAGGCCTCAACAGAAACATCAATATATACCGCATAAGGGACATTTCTTAGAGCATATATCGTGTATGAGATTTTCGCCTTATCCTTAAAATCGAACGTGGTTTTAAATCCTGCTTCCTTCAGCATAAGCGTTTGTTGCCAATTGGTAATGTTAGAGGGAGTAATTCGCTCATTATCTATAACAAGATTTAGGTTACCAAAGTTCATTCCTTTTAATATCTGACTAACGCCCAATGGCGATGCTTTTTCATAAACATTGTTTAAAATGACCTGTTGTATTTCAAAGGGTTTTTCCGAAGGTAAAATTCCTATACGTCCATTTGCCAATACAATTCCCGTATAATTTTCAGAGTTGGTTGTCGTGATGTGCCATCCGTCATGTTGAGCAAAAAGAAAGCCATTTGAAAATATGACCATAGCGCAGAGTAAGTTAAATTTCATAAAACCGTAATTTACCTAAAGGTAGTTTTTAAAAAAATAAAGCTCTGCAAACCTACCGGAATTATAAATTGTGCCTTACTAAAACGTTTTCGTAAAGGTATGGGGCAATTAATATAGCGCATTATATAATAACTGATCTATTTATTTAATTTTAATTCCAAATACCCTTCTAAATGAATGACTTAATAAGTTCGATTGACCTTATCGTAATTGCCGTCTATTTTTGTATTGTTTTTATCATAGGGTTTGTGGTCGCTAGAAAAACAGAATCTGGCGAAGATTTATTCTTGGGAGGTAGAACACTTACTTGGGGCGTCATTGGATTTTCACTTTTCGCTTCTAATATTTCCAGTACGACCATGATTGGGCTCACCGGAGCTGCTTATTCCTCTGGTATCGTGCAATCAGTCTACGAATGGATTTCAGGTATTCCACTTATCATAGCGGCATTTATATTTATCCCTTTGTACCTCAAATCACAGATCACTACCATCCCTGAGTTTTTAAATTTGCGCTATGATAGGCGTTCACAAGTATTTTTCTCTGCAATTACCATAATAACGAGTGTCATTGTAGATACAGCAGGCGGATTATATGCTGGTGCCTTAGTGCTCAAAACATTTTTTCCAGATCTTATTATTTGGCAAACATGCTTTGTTTTGGCGGTTATTGCTGGTTTATATACTGCTTTTGGCGGCTTGAAGGCTGTGGTTTATACAGATACCCTTCAAGCCATAGTGCTTATAGTTGGTAGCTCTATCCTTACTTATATCATGTTCGAAAAGATAGATTTTTCATTAGAGAGAATGATTTCTTCTGCGCCCGAAGGTCATTTTAGTATCATAAAACCTATAGATGATGAAACCCTACCATGGCCAGGTCTATTTTTGGGCGTTCCACTTTTAGGGTTTTGGTATTGGTCTACCAACCAGTACATCGTGCAACGTGTTTTAGGTTCTAAAAATATTAAGCATGCGCGATGGGGACTTATCTTTGGTGGCTTTTTAAAATTGATTCCATTGTTTATAATGGTCGTACCAGGAGCGATGGCCATCAGTATTTATACCGATATACAAAATCCGGATATGGTGTTTCCAACGATTGTTTTGAGAGCGCTTCCCGTTGGGCTTGTGGGTCTTGTATTAGCTGGTTTAATTTCAGCGATCATGTCAACCGTAGATTCAACATTGAACTCTGCATCAACGCTAATCGTCATTGATTTCATAAAACCTAAAAAACCCAATATTACCTCAAAGGAAGTTGCAAAATACGGGAGAATAACCACCTTTGTGCTCATGTTGATTGCTGCCGCTTGGGCGCCTATGATTGTGAATTTTGGTGGTATTTGGATTTATCTCCAACAAATGTTCACCATTTTTGTCCCGCCAATAGTAGTCTTGTTTTTATTAGGGGTATTTTATAAACGAGGAAATGCAGAAGGTGCGTTTTGGACGTTAGTGATTGGCGTATCGATGGGTATTTTACTTTTTATATTGGAGCAATATGGCTTCTGGCCAATCCATTTTACTATAAATGCTGGCATCGTGGTAGCACTATCAAGTATTGTTTTTGTTGTTGTAAGTAGAATGACTAAACCGCCACCACAAGAGAAAATAACAAATCTTACCTATAGTAAAGGCCTTATAGATGCTGGAAACGAGAATATGCCTTGGTATAAAAATTATAAATACTATGCCTATTTGCTCTTTGTTTGTATAGGTGTGCTGTTCGTCCTTTTATTTTAAAGCTATAATAGATTATGAACCATGAATAGAGCCTGGTGGAAAGAAAGCGTTGTATATCAAATCTACCCAAGATCCTTTAAGGACACTACTGGAAATGGTCTAGGTGATATTTACGGAATCATCGAGAAGCTTGATTATATTAAGGCACTCAATGTAGATGTCGTTTGGATTTGTCCTGTCTATGAATCTCCCAATAATGATAACGGTTATGATATTAGCGACTACAGAACGATTTCTGAAGAATTTGGTGGTAACAGTGCTTTTGATCTTCTTTTAAAAAAAATGCACGATAAGGGTCTGAAATTGGTGATGGATTTGGTGGCCAATCATACTTCAGACCAACACGAGTGGTTTCAACAGGCAAAAAAAACAAAGACTAATCCATATCGTGATTATTACCATTGGAAATCTTCAAAAAATGGCGAGGCGCCAAATAACTGGCAATCTATTTTCGGTGGTACGGTTTGGAGTCACAACGAGACCACAAACGATTTCTATTTACACTTATTTACTAAAGAACAGCCCGATCTAAATTGGGAAAACCCAAAAGTACGTCAAGAAATTTACGATGTTGTTCGGTTTTGGGCGAACAAGGGTGTTGATGGTTTTAGAATGGATGTGATCTCGCTTATTTCTAAACAAAAGGAATTTCCAAATACCATTTACGATAATTATCAAGATACGATAAAAAACTATTACGCCAACGGCCCCAAAATTCATGAGTACCTACAAGAAATGAATAAAGAGGTACTTAGTAAATATGATTTGATGACAGTTGGAGAGGGGCCTGGGATAGACCTTGACAATGGTCTTGATTATGTGCATCACGATAGAGGAGAACTCAATATGGTGTTTCATTTTGATCATATGTTCATTGATGCTGGCCCTAAGGGTAAATATGATATCGTTGACTTTGACCTGAATGATTTCAAGAGTGTCTTCAACCAGTGGGATCAATTATTAAAACAGGGCGGATGGGGAAGTATTTTTCTTGGTAACCACGATTTTTCTCGAATGGTATCTCGCTTCGGAAATGATAAAAAATTTCATAAGCGCTCCGCCAAAGCTTTAGCCATGTTACTATTGACGCTTCGAGGCACTGTCTATATTTATCAAGGCGATGAAATAGGTATGACCAATGTGGCTTATCCTTCTATAAATGATTATAATGATGTTGAGACACTACAGGCATGGCAGGAAGCACAAATGAATGGCGAAGATATGGATGTATTTTTGAAAAAGGTGCATCTTCAAAGTCGTGATAATGCTAGGACACCCATGCAATGGGATAAGTCATTGCATGCAGGATTCTCGAATTCAAAGCCATGGCTTACGGTAAATTCTAATTATAAAACTATAAATGTAAAAAGTCAAGATAACGATCCTTTGAGCATCTTAAACTTTTATAGGGATATGATCTTATTTAGAAAAGAAAATCTATGTCTTGTATATGGCGATTACGAGTGTTTGGATGAACATCATCAACAGATTTTTGCTTATAGAAGAAATGATGGGCAAAGGGAGTTTTTGGTGGTTCATAATATGAGCTGTGACCCAATTACTTGGCGATCGACTGTAAACCATCATCAATATACACTGCTTAAAACAAATACAGAATCTACCCAAATAGGGTTTGAATTTGAACCATGGCAATCTAAAATTTTTATAAAAACCTAAGGGTTTTTTAAGTCCATTGTTGTGCAAGGTCTACTGCTTTTTGCCAACGTTCAATGCGGTATGAAATCTCTTTTTCATCCATATTCGGTTTAAAAATGGATGCTCCAGTTTTCGAAACGTGTTCCAGAGTGTGTAAGTCTGACCAAAAGTTCACCGTGAGACCAGCAAGGTAAGCCGCACCAAGTGCCGTTGTTTCCAACTGTTTGGGTCGTTTCACCTTACAATTAAAAATATCAGATTGAAATTGCATCAATAAATCATTAGCAGACGCGCCTCCATCAACACGTAACTCTTTACAAAATTGGCCAGAATCTTCCTCCATTGCCTTAACGACATCATAAACTTGAAAGGCGATACCTTCTAAGGTTGCTCTTGCTAAATGGGCTTGCGTAGTGCCTCTTGAAATCCCAAGAACCATACCTTTTGCATGTGGGTTCCAGTAAGGCGCACCAAGACCGGTAAGGGCGGGAACAAAATAAACACCACCATTATCAGTAGTAGAAGCAGCAAGGGTTTCAATTTCCGAAGCATTGTTAATAAGCTCTAATCCGTCTCGCAACCACTGTACCGCAGCACCTCCAATAAAGATGCTACCTTCAAGTGCATAATGAAGTTGTCCTTGGATTTGATAGGCAATGGTGGTAATAAGTTCGTGATTTGAGACCACTGGCGTTTTGCCTGTATTCATGAGCAAAAAGCAACCTGTGCCATAGGTGTTTTTTGCCATTCCCTTGGAAAGACACAGTTGTCCTACTAAAGCTGCCTGTTGATCTCCAGCAACACCAGCTATTTTAACGGGAGAACTAAATTGAGAAATGGCGGTCTCTGCATATATTTCGGCGCATTCCTTCACTTCAGGGAGCATGGCTTTAGGGATATCAAAAAGGGCGAGAAGCGAGGCATCCCATTGTAGTTTATGGATGTCAAAAATCATGGTACGGCTAGCATTGGTGACATCGGTCAAGTGCCGTTTACCATCAGTAAGCTTCCAAATGAGCCAGGAATCAATCGTGCCAAAGCACAAATCACCATTTTTGGCACTAATTCGTGACCCATCAACATGGTCAAGTATCCATTTTATTTTTGATGCTGAAAAATAAGGATCAATGACTAAGCCTGTCTTCTGTTTGATCTCTTCACCATACCCTTCAGATTTGAGCTGATCACAGACTGCAGCAGTACGTCGGTCCTGCCATACAATAGCGTTGTATATTGGCTGGCCTGTTTTACGGTTCCATACCACAACCGTTTCCCTTTGATTGGTTATACCAATGGCTGCTATGTTTTCCGAAGTTATTTTAGACGTTTGCATAACGTTTTTTATGGACTCAAGCTGTGATCGCCAAATGTCTTCGGGGTCGTGCTCAACCCAGCCAACCTTAGGAAAAATTTGCTTAAAATCGCGATGAGATGATGCCACAATCTCTCCACTATGATTTACTAGAAGCGCACGAGAAGACGTTGTACCTTGATCTAGTGCTAAAATAAAACGCTTACTCATGTTCAATTGATTAAATATCCTTTTGCAAGTTCTACAAAGGTCTTCGTTTGTTCTACTGCCCAGGCATCATCTTTTTTAAGTTCTTTGGCCATGATTTTAGCTACTAATGGCGCAGCTTCTATGGCTGCTTTGGCATCTAAAAACAATAGCCTATTTCGTCGGGCTAGAATATCCTCCACCGTTCTAGCCATTTCATGTCTTACCCCAAAAATGACTTCACTTGTGGTATATTCATAATTTGGGTGAAGTATTTTAGCATGATTTTGATGCTGTGATTCGATACTTTCCAAAGCTTTTAAATCACTGCCATAAACATATCGGTGAGCTGGTTTTATGTTTAATAAATTATCAACATTACCATGAATAGACAGGTTTTCAGTTTGACATGTCTTATACTTTAGTGCTCCAGTAATAATGGCTTGATCTATAAGTTGTTCGGCCATAAAGCGATAGGTTGTCCATTTTCCGCCTACAATACTTACCAATCCACTATCAGACACCATGATTTTATGCCCTCTAGAAATCTCCTTTGTATTCTGTTTATTGCCCTCTGGAGCTACAAGTGGCCGTAGGCCAGCAAAAACAGACAGTACATCTTTTCGAGTTGGCTTTTTTGTTAGGTAGTCGCTGGCGGTTTGTAGCACAAATTCAATTTCCGCATCAAGCGCTTTAGGTTCATAATTGGGTTTTATATTAGGCGTATCTGTTGTGCCCACGACAACTTTATTATGCCATGGAATTACAAAAAGAACCCTGCCATCACTCGTTTTAGGAATCATAATGGCTTTATCGCTATCTAAAAAAGAGGCTTCTAATACCAAATGAATTCCTTGGCTTGGTACTATTTTAAAACCATCTTTTTTTCTCCCGTCCATTTTTAAAATCTTGTTGGCGAACACGCCAGTGGCATTGATAATGACCTTACCATTAACATGAAAGGTGTTTTCGGTCTCAAGATCATGAGCGATTACACCGTTTAAACTATTGTTATCATCATGTAGTAAACCAGTAACTTTAAAATAATTTAAAATAACAGCCCCTTTTAAAGCAGCGGTTTGAGCAAGATTGAGGGCCAAACGGGCGTCATCAAACTGCCCATCTCTGTAAGACACTCCACTGCTGAGATTTTTTTTTATGAGTGATGGTAAGAGTTCGGCAACTTTAGTCTTACCTAATAAACGGGATTTACCTAAGCTTAATTTTCCCGATAAAAACTCATAAACTTTTAATCCAAAAGAATAATAATAGCCTTGCCACCATTTATAATTTGGGATGATGAATGTTTGATTATTAAATAGGTGAGCTGCATTTTGTGCAAGTAGACCGCGTTCCTTAAGAGCTTCTTTGACCAATTTAATATTACCTTGCGCAAGATAACGTACACCACCATGAACCAATTTAGTGCTACGGCTAGAGGTGCCTTTGGCAAAATCAGATCCTTCAAACAAGACAGTTTTTAAGCCTCGGGAGGCTGCGTCAACGGCTGCGCCAAGTCCGCTAGCTCCTCCTCCTATGATTATGATATCAAATTGTTGTATGGATGTAAGTTGTGAAATATGATCGGCTCTGGTTTGCACTGGCTCTATGTATGGTTAGAAGATGAAATTAGAACTATAAATAGGTTATTTCAAAAAAACGAAGATTAAAATGTATTCAACCAGTCGAAATCGTTTTCGTCACCTGCAAACGATCAATTTATCTTACACTTGTTGATTTTCATTAGGTATTGTTTTTATTTGAGGAAATGGAACATCAAGTTATTCTTATTTTTTTTGATATTATATGATAAGAGGTTTTGTTAAAAAGTTTTATTATTAGTGAAGATTAAATACATATGTATCACAGCCGTAGACCGCTTCTGCATTTTTCCCCAAAACGCCATTGGATTAACGATCCAAACGGGATGTTTTTTTTAAATGGTACGTATCATTTATATTTTCAGTATCATCCTTATGACACTGTTTGGGGGCCCATGCACTGGGGACATGCCACAAGTATTGATTTAATCAATTGGATAGAACACCCAATCGCGCTCTCTCCTGATGACAAGGGTTATATCTTTTCAGGTTGTGTGGTCGTTGATCAGGATAATACATCTGGATTTGGGTCTTTAAATCAAATCCCGATTATTGCCATATTTACTTACCATGACGCTATTGCTGAGGCTAGAGGAGACACACATTACCAATCGCAAGCATTAGCTTATTCACTGGATGGAGGTTTTACATATACAAAATACGAATCAAATCCAATCCTTGAAAATCCGAGATTAAAAGATTTTAGAGACCCCAAGGTCATTTGGGATGATGCTCGTCATAACTGGCTTATGGTCTTGAGTACTTATGGTGAAACACTATTTTATACTTCGGAAAATCTAAAGGATTGGAACTATCAGTCTAGTTTTGGAAAAGATTTAGGTGCACACGATGGCGTTTGGGAGTGTCCCGATATCTTTCCAATTCAGGTTGAAAATACTTCAGAAACTAAATGGGTATTGCTGCAAAGTCTAAATCCAGGCGGACCTAATGGTGGTTCGGGAACGCAGTATTTTATTGGTGATTTTGATGGTAAGCAATTTTTATTAGATGCCACCTGTCAGGCTCAATTGTCTCAGTACGGTGCGCTTTGGTTAGATTTTGGTCGAGATAATTATGCATCGGTAAGTTGGTCTAATATTTCAAAGCATGATGGCAGACGTATCATTCTGGGATGGATGTCTAATTGGGATTATGCCAATCAAACGCCAAGTGATGGATGGCGAGGAAAAATGACAATTCCTCGAGTATTGACTTTGGGCTTGCATGATTATGAATATAGTATACGTGCTTTACCTTCCGAAGAAGTCATAAGGAATATGATTAAAGCGTATACTCGATCAAACGTCATAGTTTCTGATAAATTTCAAATGACCATTGACCGTTCTGAAAATTTAAATGTGTCTATTTTAATAATTGACATTGATCATATTACACTTGGTGATTATAAAGTGTCTTTATCAAATAGCAAGAATGAGCATTTGCATTTTGGTTTAAATACCATAGACGCTTACTATTATATAGATCGACAAAAATCTGGATTGACATCATTTTCAAACGTTTTTGCTAATACAATGTCAAAAGCAATTTTAAAAAAGAAGTTGGGATCGCTACAACTTTCAGTGCTCATTGATCATGGCTCGGTCGAAATATTCTTCAATAATGGAGAAACTGTAATGACCGAGATCGTATTTAATACCCAACCTTTTGATACCGTATCAATATCAAATGCATCAAAAAAAGACATCCTTATAAAGCAGCTTGAGCTAAGGACAATTAAAAATAAAATTTCGATATGAATAAAGTTATTTGTTTTGGGGAGGTGCTTTGGGATATTTTTCCAAAAGGCAAGTACATTGGAGGGGCGCCGTTTAATGTTGCAAGACAAATGCTCCAGTATGGCTTTGATTGCCAACTTATAAGTGCGATTGGAAATGATGATCTCGGGAAAGATCTATTAGGTAGTTTTGAGGCGATAAATTTTTCTTCGGAAAGCATACAAAAACACGAAAATTTAGCCACCGGAACAGTCATAGTGAAGCTTGATAAAAGTGGGTCTGCAACGTATGCCATATCAAAACCAGTGGCATGGGACGCTATTGAAATGAATGCAAAAACTGAAAATTTAGTCGTTGAAAGTGAGGTTTTTATTTTTGGTAGCTTAGCAGCACGCTCTAGTATATCGAGATCGACGCTATTAAGCCTGCTGAATTTAGCTAAGTTTAAGGTGTTTGACGCTAATTTAAGAGCTCCACATTATAACTTAGAGGATTTAAGGCTGTTTATGAGCCAATCAAATCTTATTAAATTGAATGATGAAGAGTTAGTTCTTTTAACGAGCAACAGCGATCCATCGCTCACTGTAGAACAGCGCATTATGAATTTATATAATATCTACCAACCAGAGTACATTGCCGTGACCTTGGGAGATCAGGGTGCCATTTTGTACTGTAATGCTACGTATTTCAGAAACAGTGGCTATACCGTACAAATCAAGGATACTGTTGGCGCTGGCGACGCGTTTCTGGCCATGTTGGTTTCAGAATTAAAAATGGAGGCTAAGCCGCAAAGTGCATTAGATAGGTCTTGCGCAGTGGGTGCTTTAGTAGCGAGTAAGGCCGGTGCTAATCCTAAGATTTCAAAGGAAGACATTGCTGCTATTTTAAGGACTTGATTTTTTTGGTAGAGTCTCTAATAACAAGTTCTGCAGGAATTTCAATGGTTTGGTATTGGTAAGGGCGATCGTGTTTTCGGTTATCGATTTCCTGTAAAAGTAACTTTACACTTTCTTGTCCCATCTCATAACCAGATTGGTTTACAGTGGATAATTTTGGAGTGGTGATCTCGCTTAAAAACCAATTGCTAAATCCTATTATCGCTATGTCTTCGGGAATTTTATAATGTCTTTGTTTCAATTCAACTAAAACACCAGTTGCCAAGAGATCAGTGAAGGCAAACACGCCATCCACTTCAGGGAAATTCTCAGTAATTATTCCAGCAATAGCTTTTCCATCTTCAAAAGAAAAATGTTTTGATTCAAATACGAGATGTTTTTGATATGGGAAGTTATGATCTTCAAGTGCTTTTCTATATCCTTTCAAACGATCAATTGTAGTCTGTGGTTTTAAAGGTCCTCTAATATGGGCAATATTTCTACATCCTGAATCTATGAGGTACTTAGTAGCATTATAAGCTGCTTTCTGGTCGTTGATTAGTACTTTATGAGTATCTACAGATTTTGTTATTTTGTCATAGAGCGTTACAGGTGTCCCTTCATTAATAATCTTGCCAATGTGCTTGTAATTCACCGTATTATCGGCCAGTGACATTAAAATACCATCGACGTTTCTATCTAAAAGCAATTGAAGTTGCTTTTTTTCTATGTCGTATGATTCGTTTGATTCTAGTATAATGACAACGTATCCATGCTTTTCGGCGGTTTCAACTGCACCATGTATGATATTGGAAAAAAAGTGATGCACAATTTCTGGCACTAATAATCCAATGGTTTTTGATTCTTTATTTCTTAAGCTACGCGCATAAGAATTGGGTGAATAATTCAAAGACTTGGCAAGTAACAGCACCTTCTCTCGTGTTGCTTGACTAACATCGTCATAGCCATTTAAGGCTTTTGACACTGTGCCAACCGAAAGCCCTAAAGTTTTTGCCATATGGGTTAAAGTGGCTTTAGACATACAAAATGATGAATTAGTAATGTTTTAATAATGAATATACTTCTAAATTATCAATATCTTAAAATAGTCATATAGATATTACGAAAGTACAATTAGATGATGAAATTATTGTGAAATCATAAACAAAACTATAAACACGAAAACGTTTTCGGAGTAAAAATTTATCTTTCATTCTTAATTATTCCTCTAAATACGGCTAAATTTAATAAACTTGGGTAGGTCTTGGTATCAACAGACTAGAACGACCTTCATATTAATCCATGAATACTCAACAATTATGAAAAAAAATTACTTAAGTACATGTCTTATACCACTCATGCTACTAACTTTTAGTTTAGTCAATGCCCAATCCTTAAAAGGGACAGTCTCCGACGGTTCAATGGGTTTGCCTGGAGTTAACGTTTTGATAAAAAACACATCAAATGGTACACAAACAGATTTTGATGGAAATTATATTTTAGAAGGTGTTAATGCAAATAGTGTTATTGCATTTAGCTATGTAGGCTATAAAACCCAAGAAATAGTCTACACAGGGCAGCTCGTAATCGATGTCATTATGGAAGAAGATACAGCGGCCTTGGATGAAATTGTAATCATTGGTTATGGTACGACTACAGTTAAGGATGCCACAGGAGCGGTTAGCACTGTTACTGCAGAAGAATTTAATGGTGGTGTAATTTCCTCACCAGAACAGCTTATACAGGGTAAAACTGCTGGTGTGCAGATTACTCAGGCAAGTGGTGAACCTGGTTCTGGCGTGGCCATTCGAATTAGAGGTACCACGTCAGTACGATCTAACAATAATCCTCTGTTTGTGGTTGATGGTATTCCATTAGCTGATGGAGGCAGTTCAGGTGGTTTAGATGTTGGTGGAGGTTCAGGGTCTCCAAGAAACCCTTTAAGCTTCTTAAACCCAAACGATATTGAAAGCATGACAGTGTTAAAAGATGCTTCTGCAACAGCTATTTATGGATCTAGAGGAGCGAATGGAGTTGTGATTATTACCACAAAAAGTGGAAAGAAAGGCGGCGGAGGAGTATTTGAGGTGACGTCTAATTCGAGTATTTCTACGGTTGCTAAAACATTTAATTTATTGGATAGAGATCAGTTTCTAGGAGCTATCGAACAATTTGGAGGAAATCCCAATGCGTTAGATTTTGGATCAAATACAGATTGGCAGGATGTCGTGTTTAGACAAGTAATCTCCACAGATAATACCGTGTCATATTCTAATAATTACGGTAATGGTTATGTAAGAGGATCTATAGGTCTTTTTGATCAACAAGGTGTCGTTCAAAATTCATCCCAAGAGCGGCTTACTGGACGATTAAATGCTTCACATCGGTTTTTTGATGATAAATTAAAAGTAGATGTAAACGCGACCGTCTCAAGAATTGATGATGAGGCTCCTTATATCACAGACGCTGCAGGATCTCAAGGAGATTTATTAGGAGCAACTTATTTTGCCAATCCAACATGGCCTAATACCATAGATTTTACGAGTGGAGATGGAAAATTAAATCCAAGACAGCTTCTAGAATATTATGAAGATTTAAATGAAACAAATCGGGTGCTCGTTAATGGTGCCGCTGAATATGAAGTGGTCAAAGGTCTCAAGGCCAAAGTTAATCTTGGTTATGATCGTGCGGAAAGTACAAGAACCCAAGTTATTTCTCCTGAAGTAGATGGGTTCAACAATGGAGCGACCGGCAATGGGCGCGCTGCATTTCAAGATTTGAACATCGAAAACAAATTAATGGATCTTACTTTAAATTATACAAAAGAATTTGACAATTCTAACTTAGAGGTATTAGTGGGTTACTCCTATCAAAGTTTTCAAGAAGATGGAAGAACGGTTCTTGGATTTGGTTTTAATAGTAGTAGTCTAGGACAAATAGCGAACGACTTGCAAAGTGCTGCCAGTGTCATCCAAGGTAGTATTGGTGATGCGCCATACCAACAATATGGTTTTAGTGAGGCAGGATTATTTCTCAATCAAGTGCTGCCAGAAATCAATGCCGGTGTAGGGCTTACTGCGCCATCTGGAGTTGGGGTTACATCTGTTGCCGCAGATACATTTAATTTTAAAGATGAATTACAATCTTATTTTGGACGTATAAATTATAAATTAGCCGATAAATATTTGTTCACTTTTACGTTGAGAGCAGATGGCTCTACTCGCTTTGGTCCAAATAATCAATACGGCTATTTCCCTTCTGGAGCTTTTGCTTGGCAACTTCATAAAGAAGATTTTATGCCCGAGGCTTTTTCTACACTCAAGCTGAGATTAGGATATGGTATTACGGGTAATCAAGATGGATTGGGCTACGGAAACTTTCTTCCTAGGTTCCGATTTGCTGGCCCAGGTGCTGATGGTGGAATTAATATAGGTAATGGCGGTCAAGTCAACTTAGGAAGTGGTGGCTTGGTGTCATTTGCTAATCCTGATCTAAAATGGGAAGAAACTGCACAGGCAAGTGTTGGTATTGATTTTGGATTTATGAATGATAGATTAAATGGTTCAATCGACTTATATCATAAAACAACAACCGATCTATTACTGCAGCAAGAATCTGCTCAACCAGCCGTACAGCCTTTCGTGTTTTCAAATTTAGATGCTGAGGTGATTAATAAAGGTGTGGAGTTAGCCATTAATTATGATATTATTCAGCAAGAAGATATGAATTGGAATTTTGGGTTCAACATTGCTTATAATGAAAATGAAGTACAAAATTTTGACGGCCAAATTCAAACCGGTGAAATTAATGGTAATGGATTAACTGGTGCCTTTGCTCAATTATTAGCTGAAGGACAACCGCTATTTTCTTTCTTCCTAAGAGACTTTGCTGGATTTGATGAAAATGGTATTTCTATTTATCCAAATGGTGATGAGCAAGAGTTTGTTGGAAAAAGTGCACTGCCCGATGTAACTGTTGGTATTAACACAAGTTTTAGTTATAAAAATTGGGATGTAAGCGCATTTTTAAATGGTCAATATGGTCAATACATTTATAACAACACGGCTAATGCGTTTTTTACGGCGGGTATTATTAATGGTGGTCAAAACGTAACTCAAAATGTTCTAACTAACGGGGAGTCTTCTGCAAACGCACCAGATGTGTCAACACGCTTTTTAGAAAAAGGAGATTTTTTAAGATTGCAAAACGCTTCCATTGGTTACCGATTTAATTTTACTGACAAAAACTTTTTTAAGAGTATTCGTGCCTCAATTACTGGTCAAAACCTATTTGTAATTACACCATACTCTGGTCTAGATCCAGAAGTCGATACACCTAGTTCACTTAATAATATCCCATCTGCAGGTATCGATTACACCAGTTTTCCAAGACCAAGAACATTCACATTGGGCTTAAATGCAACATTTTAAAAAAAAAGACTATGAAAAATATATTAAGAGCAATAATATTGTCGGTAGTAACACTATCTGTGAGTTGTACCGATTTGGAAATTGAACAAACAGATTCATTTTTTGATGAAAATTTATCGGGAGAATTCCAAGGTGTTGACCCTTCGGCATCTCTAGAAGGTCTCTACAATGATTTTAGAGGTCAAATTCAAGGCCAAGAAGGACTATACGCGTTAAATGAAGTTAGTTCTGATGAATTGCTGGTTCCCACGCGCGGGACCGATTGGGGAGATAATGGTGTTTGGCGTAATTTGCACGATCACAACTGGAATCCGTTACATAGAGATGTGAAAGCCACTTGGAATAGTTTCAATCAAAATGTATACAGAGCGACTTTAATAATTGATCCAAGGAGTGATGGCTCAGCACAAGAGGTTGCAGAAGCAAAATTTTTAAGAGCCTTAAGTACATTTTGGATTATGGACCTATATGGACAAGCACCTTTTAGGACACCAGATGAGGGACCAGACGTAAACCCATCTGTGAAGACCAGAGCCGAAGCATTCGACTTTGCTGTTCAAGATCTAACAGAGGCTTTACCAAATTTAGTGTCTTCAGGTCCTGGAGCAGGTTTGGATCGGGCAACTAAAGCGGCAGCAAACCACTTATTGGCAAAATTATTTTTGAACAAACATATTTATCTAAATACTGCTGTTGATGCAGCAGATATGACTGCTGTTGTGAATTATGTTGATGCCATACAGGCAGATGGTTTTTCTTTGGATAGCGGTTACTTTAATATTTTTGAAGATACTGTTGATAACGAAACCATTTTATTTACAACGTCGGAAGTTGGACCAAGAATATGGAATACATTACACTATAAACAAAATTCCCCAGATAATGAAGGTGGCGGCTGGAATGGTTTTACGACCTTATCAGAATTTTACGATACTTTTGAAGGGGATCCTAACATCAATGAACCTGGCTCAGGTCAAGAGGAGCGAAGAGGTTTTGTTCCTACAGATGGCTCTAATTTAGGTATTGGTTACGGCTTTTTAATTGGTCAACAATACGACGAAGATGGTAATGCCATGACAGACCGTGTTGGAAATCAATTAGATTTTACTAGAGAATTGCCTGGTCTTTTAGGTAATGATGAAGTTACGGGGATTAGAGTTATCAAATATCATCCTGTTAATGGCGGTTTTACAGGTCATCAAATCGTATTTCGTTATGCCGATGCCCACTTAATGAAAGCCGAAGCTATTTTACGAGGTGGTAGTGGCTCATCATCGGCTTTGGATTTAGTGAATGAATTGCGCGCTATGAGAAATGGTAACGGTAATACAACGCCTCTAACTGCACTTTCTGAGCAGGACATGTTAGATGAAAGAGGGCGAGAACTTTATGCTGAATTTTGGAGACGAAATGACCAAATTCGTTTTGGGAAATTTAGTGAGCCTTGGGAATATAAAACTAATACCGATGCTTTTAGAGTATTATTTCCTATACCTGCAACCGCAATAATATCGAACCCTAATCTTATTCAAAACGAAGGTTACTAATTTTTTTTTATATATTTTATTATTTGTATTAGTCAAAATTAAAGAGGGTGAATTCGCCCTCTTTGGTTATTTTTATAAGTGCCGTTTTTGATCATCTAAAAAGATGAGATGAACCTTGACTTTGTAAATCATTCATTTTAGAGCTGCTTACTTGGTAAATTAAAATTAGACCTGTCATGATTGCAGGTGCGATTAGGTTGTAAGTTTTAATTATTCAACCTGTGAATCAAATCGGCCATATAAATTGTACATAAATCCTAACAAAGGTAAAAAGAGCCAAATATGCGATTTTTAAAAAAATCCCTATTAATATTAATATTATCTTTCCTCACTACATCCTGTAAAAAGGACACGAAGGAAACAACATCTAATGTGGAAGTCGTAAATAAAACCTTATTCACGCTTTTAGATGCTGAACAATCTGGTCTTGATTTTGTAAATAGCGTTAAGAACGAAAAAGACTTCAATATTTTTAAATACCGAAACTTTTACAATGGTGGCGGTGTGGCAATCGGTGATATCAATAATGATGGATTACCTGATATTTATCTTACGGGTAATATGGTTGCTAACAGGCTTTTCCTAAATAAGGGCAATCTTAAATTTGAGGACATTTCCGAAGCAGCAGGAATTAAAGGAAACAAACCTTGGTCAACAGGCGTCGTCATGGTAGATATCAATCAAGACGGTTTGCTCGATATCTACGTGAGCAACGCTGGGAATATGCAAGGCAACAATCACGACAATGACCTTTATATCAATAATGGGGATTTGACGTTTACTGAAAAAGCGGAATCCTTCAATCTTGCCAAAACAGGATTTTCAACCCATGCCTCTTTTTTTGATTACGATAAAGATGGTGACTTGGATGCCTATATTCTAAATAATAGCAATATTCCCGTAACAAGTTTAGGCTATGCAGAGCAACGAGATAAACGCGCTCAAGATTGGGAAAATGTGCCGGAAATATTTAGAGGTGTTGGCGATATGTTGTTGCGAAATGACAACGGAACATTCGTTGATGTTAGCGAAGAAGCTGGTATTTATGGTAGTTTGATTGGTTTCGGTTTGGGCGTTATGGTGACAGATATTAATGGCGATTTATATCCCGATATTTATGTGTCCAACGATTTTTACGAACGGGATTATTTATACATCAATAATCAAGATGGGACGTTTTCCGAAGAGATAAAAAATTGGGTGCAGCATTTAAGTCTGTCTGCCATGGGTGTTGATATTGCAGATATCAATAACGATGGCAACGCTGATATTTTTATTACAGACATGCTCCCCGAAGCCGATGAGCGCGTAAAATCGGTGATGGAGTTTGAAAATTATAACGTTTTTAAACTGAAACAGAGCAAGGATTTCTCACAGCAATACATTCAAAATACACTTCAGCTAAATAATGGCAACAACACCTTTTCTGAAATTGCCAATTTTAGTGGCATCGCAAAAACCGATTGGAGTTGGGCTGGTCTTATTTTTGATATGGACAATAATGGTGAACGTGATATTTTCGTAACCAATGGCGTAAATCACGACTTGACCGACTTAGATTTTGTAGATTTCTTTGCCAACGAGATTATTCAAAAAATGGCATTGACCGGAAAAAAACAGGCCATAGATTCCATCATCAAAAAAATGCCGGTTCGACCGCAACCTAATTATGCGTATAAAAACAATGGCGATTTGTCCTTTAAAAATGCCAATAAGGAATGGGGTTTTGAATTGCCAAGCTTGTCAAACGGAGTTGCCTATGGCGATTTGGATAATGACGGGGATTTGGATTTGGTAGTGAATAACGTCAATATGCCAACCTTTCTCTATGAAAACAATTCCAATACCCAAACCGATAATAATTACATTAGACTAAAACTCGAAGGGAAATCTGAAAATCAATTTGGTGTGGGCAGTACTCTTAAAATTTATTACGGTGATAACATCTATGTTCAAGAACAACAGCCTTCCAGAGGGTTTCAATCGTCAATGGATTATGTGATGACCGTTGGTTTGGGCGAAGCAAAAAAAATTGACTCCCTAAGATTAATCTGGCCAGATGATAAAACCCAAAAATTGACCGATGTTGCAATTAATACTACGCTCACATTAAAACAAAATGAGGCGACCGACATTTATACGCCACAAACGTCTGCAAAACAGAAGACCTTACTAACAGAAATTGACAAAAACCAATTCACAAAGCATGAGGAAAACCCCTATTCAGATTTTGATTACGAGGGACTTATTTCTAAAATGCTTTCGCAGGAAGGGCCTTCGTTGGCAGTTGGCGATGTAAATAATGATGGCAACGAGGACTTTTATATTGGAGGTGCAAAAAACCAAGCAGGTGCCATTTATCTTAATTTGGGCAACGCTAAACTAAAAAAATCTAATCAAAACGTATTCAAAGAAAATGCTTCCTACGAAGATACAGCAGCAGCTTTTTTTGATGCCAATGGCGATGGACATTTGGACTTAATGGTCGGTAGTGGTGGAAATGAAATCAGCGATAGGGCGAATTATAAGGTTCGATTGTACCTTAACGATGGTAAAGGTAATTTCACTAGGTCAACTCAAGATGTTCCATTTACGAGAAATAATATTTCCGTAGTGACCGCCAGCGATTATGACAATGATGGCGATATGGATGTTTTTGTGGGTTCACGCTCTGTTGTTGGCACTTATGGCATTGACCCAGAACATTTATTTTTAGAGAATAAAGGGGAAGGTACGTTTATAGATAATACTGAAAAAGTGGCGTACGACCTCAAAGATGCGGGCATGATTACCTCTGCCATTTGGGTTGATATGGATGGGGATTCAAAACAAGATTTAATAACTACTTCGGAATGGGGCACGCCAAAAATCTTCAAGAATGATGGAAGAAGACTCATTAAGCAAACCTCAACTTTAGACAGCTTGCATGGGATTTGGAACACCGCTGAAGTTGCCGATTTAGACAATGATGGGGATTTAGATATTATCTTCGGAAATCAGGGCAGCAATACACCTCACAAACCAACTTCAGAGCATCCTGTAAAATTATGGGTCAATGATTTTGATAACAATGGTACGATTGAACAAATTACCACCAACCATCAAAACGGAAATGACTATCCCATTCACATGAAAAAGGAGCTGACGTCTCAGTTGGTATCCTTAAAAAAACAAAATCTTAAAGCCTCCCTTTATGCCAAAAAATCAATGGATGAATTATTTTCTGCGGAAATCGTAGCCAATTCCATTGTCAAAAAAAGCACACATTCAGAAAGTATCATCGCCATAAATGAAGGCAACGGAACATTCAGTATTAAACAATTACCAAGTCGAGTTCAATTTTCATGTGTCTGCGGAATCGTTTGCTCTGACATTAACAATGACGGTAATTTAGACATCATCATGGCAGGAAATAATTTTGAATTCAAACCCCAATTCTCGCGTTTAGATGCAAGTTATGGCTCGGTATTATTGGGTGATGGACAGTTAGGATTTGATTGGCAAGACTATAACACATCCGGATTTGTAATAAAGAACGAAGTCAAACACCTAAAAACTATAAAAGATAAAAACGGAAACACCTACATCATTGCAGCAATCAATAATGAATCGCCAAAACTGTTTGCCATAAATGAATAGGTTCAAACTTTTTATAGTAGGCTACGTGGTACTTTTCGTTGGATGTGAAACGAAAGAAGACCTATTATTTAAAAATCCAGTTTCCGAAGACACAGGAGTTCAGTTTAATAATACCATTACAGAATCTGACGACCTCAATATTTTGGATTATCTGTACTATTATAATGGTGGTGGTGTAGCGCTGGGCGACATCAATAACGACGGATTGGTAGATATTTTCCTCTCTGGGAATCAAGTAAAAAACAAATTGTTTTTAAATAAGGGCAACTTAAAGTTTGAGGACATAACTCCTTCAGCAAACGTGGCAGGTAATAGCAGTTGGAATACGGGTGCGGTAATGGGCGATATCAATGGTGATGGGCTGTTGGACATTTACGTTTGCGCAGTTGTGGGCATCAATGGATTTAACGGTTACAACGAATTGTACATCAATAATGGTGACGCCACGTTTACAGAACGCGCCCAGGATTATAAATTGGACTTTGATTCTTACAGCTCTTCGGTAGCTTTTTTGGATTTTGATATGGATGGCGATTTGGATATCTATTTGTTAAACCATGCGGTGCATACCCAAGAGTCCTTTGGAAAAGCTGATTTGCGAAACAAACGAAACTACCAAACAGGAGACAAATTACTACGGAATGATGGTCATACCTTTACCGACGTGAGCGAAAAGGCTGGAATTTACGGAGGTATCAATGGCTATGGTTTGGGCGTTTCAATAGCAGATTTTAATCAAGATGGTTATCCCGATATTTACGTGGGTAACGATTTTCATGAAGATGATTATTACTACATTAACAACAAAAACGGAACATTTTCTGAACAACTAAAAACTTATTTTGGGCATACCTCTCGTTTTTCTATGGGAAATGACGCAGCAGATATCAATCACGATGGCTTGCCAGATATCATTTCCTTGGACATGCTTCCCGAAGATGAAGTGACGCTGAAATCCTCCCAAGGTGATGATAATGACCAAATCCAAAAGATGAAAATCGACCAATTTGGCTATCACTATCAGTTTACCAGAAATATGCTGTACGTTAATCAGCCAAACGCTGCCTATTTAGAAACTGCGCTGTTAAGTGGTATCGCAGCGACAGACTGGAGCTGGAGCAGTCTCTTTGCAGATTTTGACCAAGATGGTGAGCAGGATTTGTTTATCTCCAACGGGATTACAAAACGCCCCAACGACTTGGATTATATCAAATTTGCCTCGAGTGAGCAAATTCAAAACAAACTCGATAAGACCAAATTAGTAGACCAAAAGGCCTTGGATATGATGCCCTCGGGCAAAGCGCAGAATTATATTTTTAAAGGGAAAGACAATTTAGAATTTGAGAACAAATCCAACGTGTGGCTTGAGCCCAACAAAACAGTCTCTGGCGCAACTGCCTATGCAGATTTAGACAATGATGGGGATTTGGATTTGGTGGTCAACAATAGTAACCAAGACGTATCAATTTACATCAATCAAACCAATGAAAAATCAAGTTATCTTCAATTGAAATTCGATTATCCTGCGCCCAATACTAATGGCATTGGCACTAAGGTTTATGCCTATCATAACGGGAAATTACAATTTAAGGAACTTTATACCGTACGCGGATTTCAGGCATCATCCCAACCGATTGTTCATTTTGGATTTGGTAACATTAAAACGATAGATTCTTTAAATATCGTTTGGCCGAATCAATCCTATCAAACCTTAAAAAATGTGAGTACAAATCAAAAGCTGGTTGTTAGTCCGAAAAACACGAGACCCTTCGATTATAATTCTTTAACATCGAAAACGAAACCTGTATTTAAAAAAGTCCCTGATAATTTAGGCATCGATTTTACCCATGAGGAAGATAATTACTCCAGTTTTAACCGACAGAAATTAATCCCTTATCAAATTTCAGACCGTGGGCCAGCGACCGCTATTGGTGATTTAAACAATGATGGTAAAGATGATATTTATTTTGGCGGGTCAAAGTTTAAACCGTCAATCGTATTTTTTCAATTGGATACCGCTTTTGTAAAAAATGACATCAAAACGTTTTCTAGGGATTCTATTGTTGAAGATGTTGTGGCTCTCATTAAAGATTTTAGCGCTAATGGGCAAAACGATATACTGGTCGGTACGGGTGGCGCAGATTTTTATAATAATCACGAACCGCTTTTAGATTTGTATTACACCCAAGTGAATGGCGCTTTTCTAAAGCATGAACTACCCGAATATTTTGAAAACGCGTCGGTCATCAAAGCCCATGATTTTGACAATGATGGCGATTTGGATGTTTTTATTGGTAATAATGCGGTATCCAATGACTTCGGAAATATGCCAAACTCCTATTTGTTAGAAAATCAAGATGGGAAATTCTCAATCATTGAAAATCAACCGTTTCAGAAAACAGGCATGATTACTGATGCGATTTGGGAGGATTACAACAAGGACGGTGACACAGACCTGATTTTGGTGGGCGAATGGATGGCACCTAAATTTTTCAAAAATACGAACGGTAAATTTTCCGAAGAGAACATCATATCCTCCCAATTAAATGGCTTGTGGCAACGCATCATCGCCTTTGATATGGATAAAGATGGCGATACCGATTATTTACTTGGTAACTGGGGCACGAACACTAAATTTAAAGCGACCGATGAGCATCCCTTAAAAATGTATTATTCAGATTTTGATGGTAATGGGAGTAGTGAAACCATTGTCTGTGACTATACTAATGGAGATTATTACCCCATCTTAGGCTTGGATGAGTTGGGCAGTCAAATCGTAAGTTTACGTAAAAAATTTACCAATTATAAAAGTTTTGCAGGGAAGCCAATTGAAGATATTCTTGAGCCTTCGGTTTTGGAAAAAACCACGGTTTTGGAGGTGCAAACCCTATCTTCTGGGTATTTAAAAAATGAGAATAACAGCTTTACGTTTATTCCTTTTAAGAATGAATTACAAGTGTCGCCCATTTCAGCATTTTTAAAATATGATTTTGATGGAAACGGGAAAGAAGAAGTCCTAGCTGCTGGAAATTACTTTGGTGTGCAACCCTTTCATGGTAGGTTTGATTCGTTTCCTGGTGCCTTGATTTATGACGAACAGCATATTGATTTGGGGAATACCATTGGATTGGATTTTAGTCAAAAAGCAATAAAACACCTAAATATCATTACGTTAAACGGAGAATCATTTCTTTTAACAACCGCAAATAATGATACTGCACAGGTTTATGAATTATTAAATAAAAATTAAACATGTATAAACAAATCTTATTCTTACTCTTTGTATTTTGTATGGTTTGTTCCTGCGAAAAGGACACCAAACCAGACCTTGAAAAAACACCTATAAGTGTTACCACAGACGATTTTCATAATTCGGTTGACAAGGTGATTGAGGTCATGGTACATGACATTTTCTCGCCTCCTGTGGCGAGTCGGGTGTTTGCCTATCCCAATATTGCAGCTTACGAGATAATCGCACAAAATGATACTGCTTATCATTCCTTAAAAAAACAAATCAAACATTTAGAAGGGATTCCGAAAGCGAATTCAGAAACACAAATTAATTTTTCCCTCGCAGCGTTGGTGGCACATATTGATTTGAGCAAACAACTTATTTTTTCTGAAAATAGAATAGAAACCTACCGAGATAGTTTGTACGCTGTATGGAGCGAGCAAAACCCAAAAGAATTTGAAGATTCTAAAGCCTACGGACTGGAAGTTTCTGGTTTTATAGCGTCTTGGATGAAAACAGATAATTACGCCCAAACCAGAACAATGCCCAAATTTAGTGTCAATACCAAAGATGAAAGCAGATGGCAACCCACACCGCCATCTTATATGGATGGGATAGAGCCACATTGGAGCAAAATTCGGCCTTTCACATTAGCGTCTGCCGACCAGTTTAAACCTGTACCGCCTCCAACTTTTTCCATGGAAGAAGATTCGGCATTTTATAAGGAATTAGTAGAAGTTTATGATATAAGTAATACCATTTCCGAAGCAGGCGACCAATCTGAAGAAATCGCCATAGCCCAATTTTGGGACTGTAATCCCTATGTTTCTGTAAATCGTGGTCACCTTATGTTTGCGGTTAAAAAAATAACGCCAGGTGCGCATTGGATTGGCATTACAAAAATCGCCGCAAAAAAATCCAATGCCGATTTTAATACAACCGTTTACGCCTATACCAAAACGGCCATTGCCATTGCTGATGCCTTTATAAGTTGTTGGGATGAAAAATACCGGTCCAATTTAGTGCGACCGGAGACGCTTATCAAAACCCATTTTAACGACGAGTGGAAATCCATTTTACAAACGCCACCTTTTCCTGAATATACCAGCGGACATTCAGTAGTCTCGGGAGCAGCATCAACAGTACTGACGTCAATTTTTGGCGAAGACTTTCAGTTTGATGATGATACTGAAGTGCCCTACGGGTTGCCAGTTCGCTCGTTCAAATCTTTCAATCTCGCAGCAAGTGAGGCTGCCTTAAGCCGGTTATATGGCGGGATTCATTATAGAGCAGCCATAGAAGTAGGACTCGTTCAAGGTAAACAGGTTGGGAGTTATGTGACAAATACACTCAACATGAAAACAAATTAATGGGTTGAAAAAAATAATTTACATTCTGTTGATCATACTGACAATTTTAGGCCTTTGGTATTTTGTTATCAAAAGCCATGATTATCAAGTATCCTTTGAATCTAAAAATCCAAAAGGAATTATCTATGAGCATATTGCACAATGGAATGGAGGTAAACCATTTTCACATCACGTCTTAAAAAATATTGAAAAAACACCATTTCATTCCATAACTCAAGATTATACGTTTTCAAAGGATTCGACAATGCGAATAGATTGGGAGCTTAAGAAAAAAAATGATTCCATTACGAAAGTCAAAGGCTATTTTACCAGTATGAATTCAAGCTTAAATCAACGATTTAAAATATTGTTTGGTAAAGCAAACTTTGCGAGTCAAAGTATTGACTTCTCAAAAAAATTGAAAATGTATATCGAACGTCAAAATGAAAGGTTTAAACTATCTAAAATAGATACCGCTAACTTTGAATACAGAAAATACATCTACAGAACTGTTTCTACAACAATTGATAATAAAGCGAAAAAAATGTTGATGGAAAATGGTATGATCATGAATTACATGTTTCAGAATGAATTGTCATTGGATGGTTATCCATTTTTAGAACTGACCTCGTGGGATAAAACGACCGACAGTATTCAATTTAATTTTTGTTATCCTATTAAAAAAAGACATATAAGCACTAATAATTCAATCGTTTATAGTGAGAAAGATTCTTTCAAATCCTTGAGAATCATTTACAATGGAAATTTTAGAACCTCACATCTAGCGTGGTATGCTTACGATGATTACTTCGAAAAAAACAATGAAAAGAAAAAATTACTTCCAATAGAAGTTTTTCTGAACGACCCGCAACAAGGCGGTGACGAATTAACTTGGAGGACAGAAATCTATTTACCAATCTCAAACAACTAAGCATCATGAAACTTAAAAAACCCAAATTATCCTTCTGGCAAATTTTCAATATGAACGTTGGGTTTCTTGGGATTCAATATAGTTTTGGTTTACAGCAAACCGCCATCAACCCTATATTTTTGTATTTGGGTGCGCCCGAAGATATGCTACCCATTCTCAATATCGCTGGTCCAGTAACAGGCTTGGTTATTCAGCCCATAATTGGTGCGATGTCAGATAAAACTTGGTCCAAACGTTGGGGACGACGAAAGCCTTATTTTTTGGTGGGTGCGTTATTGGGAAGTTTGTGTTTGTTCGCTTTCCCACATAGTCCCGTGCTATGGTTTGCGGTAGGATTACTGTGGATTTTAGATGCAGGTAATAACATGGCTATGGAGCCTTATCGTGCTTTTGTGGGTGATAAACTCCCCGAAAAACAATTGAGCTTAGGCTTTCAAATGCAGAGTCTATTCGTTGGTGCCGGTATTTTATTGGCAAACGGGTCTATCGTACTGTTTCAATATTGGTTTGGTGGCGAAACGGTTGAGCAGGCAGGCACGATTCCGCAATGGTTGTACTATTCTTTTTTTATTGGTGCTTTTTTATCCTTGGTGACTATTCTATGGTCAGTTTTAAAAACGCCTGAAATTCCGCCGAGCGATGAAGAGCTCAAGGAAATCAACAAAATTAAAGCCCTTCCGCTTAGTCAGCGTATCTCGCAACCTTTTTCAGAAATTACCGAGGCCATAAAGAACATGCCCAAATTTATGTGGAAAATCGGTGCGGTCTATCTCTTTCAATGGTATGCGCTCTTTATTTATTGGCAGTTTACAACACCTTTATTCAAACTGACCATGGATTATTCTACTTCGGAGGCAGCCTCCCAGGCCGCCAAAATGAGTTTAACTTATAATATTGTAACGATGGTAGTTGCCCTCATGTTGGTGCCTCTGACCTTAAAATTTGGCGGAAAAAAAATATATGCCCTAAGTTTGGCAGGTACTGCAATCGCATTATTTACCATTCCTTTTATTGCCGACCCCTTAATGGTGTTAATACCAATGATTCTCTTTGGCATTGGCTGGGCAGCCATGATGGGGATTCCTTATACCATGGTTTCGAAAATCATACCCCAAGACCGAAGGGGCGTTTATATGGGGATTTTGAACATGATGATTGTCATCCCCATGGGCATCCAAACGCTTACATTTGGCCCAATTTATAAGTATTTGTTAGATGGCAATGCGATTAATGCCATGTTGTTTGCAGGGGCGTTTTTTGTCATCGCTGCAATTTTAGCCATGCGGTTAAACGTAAAAAAAAGTGAGCAATAAATTTTTAAAAAAGACATTTGATGATAAACCATTCTTTTAAAATTCTTGTAGTGATTGCCTTTGTGTTGGTTTCCTGTAAAAAAGACTCCGAACAAACATTAGCTAAAGACGTAACCTTTACTGTTGAAATTGACAAAGCCTTAGAGCAATTGCTGAAACAGGAAGACACCGATGGCGACAAAAAAATAACAGTAGATGATAAGGGTTATAAATTTTTTAAGCTGAAATCTGAATCAGATGAGGAATTTTCATTTGAAGGCACGTATCAATTGTCTAACCTGCTTCAAGAACTGGTCTTTGATAAAAGCAATGGCGAGACGTTGGCAACGATTGAAACCAGCCATATTACCGAATTACCTGCGGAACGTACGTCCAGACTCATAAAAAACGTCTATTGGGAAGGCTTGACCCGAAGACTGGATGCCTCGGGGATTTCAAATTTGATTTTAGATACCAAGAATGAAGGTCTAGTTTCCGAGGAACTTCGTATTTACGTGCCGTTCAATGATAGTTTGGCATTAGAATATTACAGTAGTTTGAAGGATTCGTTCCCTATTCAAGTGGTGCAACTTCCTGAGAATGTTTCCGCAGAATATGTGAAGTCCATTAATAAAGCGCCTGGTATTTTATCCTTGAAATTAGAGCAGGATGGCGACCAGATTTCGGGTGTGCCTTTTGTGGTGCCTGGCGGACGGTTTAATGAAATGTACGGATGGGACAGTTATTTTGAATCGGTCGGGTTAATTGTGGATGGCAAAGTGGATTTGGCCAAAGCCATGGCCGATAACTTTCAGTATGAAATTGATTACTACGGAAAAATACTGAATGCGAATCGGTCGTATTATTTAACCAGAACGCAACCACCATTTTATTCCAGTCTTATTTCCGAAGTATTTGAAGAAACCAAAGATAAAGCCTGGTTGGAAAGTCATCTCAAAACCGCCATAAAGGAATATGAAACCGTTTGGATGGAAAAAGGTCAACGGTTAGTTGCTAATGGGCTTAATCGTTATCTAGCCCAAGGCATTGGTGTACCTCCAGAAGTTGAAGAGGGGCATTATGATGAAATGGTACAACCGATGGCTGCGGAAAAAGGCGTTTCAATTAATAACTATCTAGACCAATATAATAAAGGCGATATAAAGAATGAATCACTGGATAATTATTTCGTCAATGACCGAAGTGTTCGAGAATCTGGTCATGACACGTCTTACAGAATCGACGGAAACTGTATCGACCTTAATTTAGTCGAACTCAATGCCCTACTTTATAAATATGAAACCGATTTCGCCAATCTTATAAAAACGGAATTTGGCGATAGTTTCAGCATAAAAGATAAAAATTATACCAGCGCCAATTGGAATGAAAAAGCCGAAAAAAGAAAAGCGCTCGCCGATTCATTACTTTGGAACGAAGATAAAGGTCTGTATCTAGATTATAATTTTAAAAAAGAACAACCTTCAGATTTTATCGCTGCAACAACCTTAGTGCCGCTTTGGGCAAATATGGCCTCAAAAGAACAAGCTGAAAAATTAGTAAAAACCGCCTTGCCGCTATTAATCGAACAAGGCGGAATTGCAGCCAGCACCAAAAAAAGTCGAGGCGAGATTACTGATGACAGACCACAACGCCAATGGGATTATCCAAATGGTTGGGCGCCACACCAAATGATGATTTGGAAAGGTTTGCAAAATTATGGCTATAACAAAGAGGCCGAAGAGCTCATTTACAGATGGCTGTTTATGATTACAAAAAATGCGATGGATTATAACGGTACTATTCCAGAAAAATACGATGTTGTTGATGCGACACATAAAGTTTTCGCTGAATATGGTAACGTAGGCACCGATTTTGAATATATCACTAAAGAGGGTTTCGGGTGGATGAATGCGTCCTATCAATATGGGTATGCGTTGCTTTCGGAAAAATTACGGGAGGATTTGAACGCTATGGTTGCGCCATCGCAATTATTCTTGTAGCTTATCTTTGCTATTCAATAGCTATATCTTTAGATATACTTAATAGATAAACCCGATTTTTAGATGTTGCAGGATAGAATGTAATCAAAAATTGTAAATTGATTTAAGATTAAGGATTTGGAGCACTCTCCGCTGAGTTTACGAGGTGTTTAGTATTATTTAGGCAATTAGTATTAATAATTATAAAGAGATTTAATGAGCAACTTAAGTTTGGATTTAAGTAACATGAGTAACCGTTTTGAAAATATAGGTTTAATAGCAGTTTTTAAAAGATTTTTTAATTTCCGAAGGGGTTATCCAAAACATTTTATTTAAATTCGTACCAACTAAAGTTTCAAGCTGGGTTCAAGGTTGATGACCATTGTACTCTAATTGGATTTTTATTTTTTAATTATAAAATTTTTATATCTTTAACACTTTAACTAATAAAATTAAGAACTAGAACGATGAAAAGACTTTTTTCTATCTTGGCCATAGCAAGTATCATGGCTTTCGGTACTGTTAATGCAAGTACAAATGCTTACACAGTAGAAGCTGCAACAACAGCCGTTACAACATCATTTCAAGAAGAACAACCAGCAGATGCTGAAAAATCTTTTACACAAATTGTAAAAGAACGTTTCATTGAAGGGGGTCCATTTTTTATGGGAATTGTATTGCTATGTTTAATTTTAGGATTAGCCATTGCTATTGAAAGAATTATCTACTTAAATCTTGCAACGACCAATACAAGAAAGTTAACAACTGATGTAGAGGATGCTCTTAATTCTGGAGGTATTGAAGCAGCTAAGGAAGTTTGTAGAAATACAAAAGGACCTGTGGCTTCTATTTTCTACCAAGGCCTAGATAGAGCCGATGAAGATATTGATGCTGCTGAGAAAGCAGTGATCGCCTATGGAGGTGTTCAAATGGGACAACTTGAGAAAAATGTGTCTTGGATCTCATTATTTATAGCTTTAGCGCCAATGCTTGGTTTTATGGGAACTGTACTGGGTATGATTGATGCTTTTGACAAAATTGAGGCAGCGGGTGATATGAATCCTTCGTTAGTAGCTGGTGGTATTAAAATTGCCTTATTAACAACAGTATTTGGTCTTATTGTAGCAATTATTCTTCAAATATTTTACAATTATATCATTGCTAAGATTGATAGCATTGTAAACGATATGGAAGATGCATCAATAACTTTGATGGATTTACTAGTACGTTATAAAGTAAAAAATCCAACAGTTGTTGTTGTTGATAGAAAATAAGTAGTAACAAATCATTAAATTTTAGATTATGAATATTCAAAAAATAGTCAAAATTATTGCGTTAGTAATTGGTTTGGTTGCTGTATTCTTCCTAGTAAGAGTTATTATGATTGGAGACGATGCCATGGCAGATGTGTCTAATCAAGGAATTTTAACGGCTTTTATCAATCTCGCATTTGTAGTGTTGGCAATTGCAACAGTTGCCGCAGTATTATTTAGTTTGATAAATTTAGCTAGTAATCCAGATAAACTCAAAAAGACACTATTAGCATTTGGTGTTTTCGCAGCAGTTTTGGCAGTTGCTTTTTTCATATCCTCAGGTGAGGAGCGTGTATTGAGCGACGGTTCAACTTTAACAGCTACACAATCGCAAATGATTGAAGGCGCAATAAAAGCATTTTATATCTTAATCATTGGAGCGGCAGGTTTGATGTTGTTCTTTGGAGTTAAGAAGATGCTGAGTAAATAATATATATTATGGCAAAACGATCAGCACCCGAAGTTAATGCAGGATCTATGGCAGATATTGCATTCTTACTTCTTATATTTTTCTTAGTGACAACGACAATTCCTAAAGATTCTGGAATTAGTCGAAAGTTGCCTCCAATGGAGCCACCTAATGATGATGAAGTTGTTATCAAGCAGAAAAACATTTTTACAGTTTTATTAAATGGAAAAGATCAATTGTTGGTCGAAGACGAATTGATGGAATTGAAAGATTTGAGAAAGGCCGCTATGGAATTTCTTGACAATGGCGGTGACGGGTCCTGTAGTTACTGTAAAGGAGCTAGAAATCCTAAATCATCTGATAATCCCGATAAGGCTATTATATCTCTCAAGAATGAAAGAGAAACATCATATGCAGCATACATATCTGTTCAAAATGAATTGGTAGCGGCTTATAATGAGCTTAGAAATGTTCGAGCACTTGAAGTTGGTCCACAAAAAGGCTTTAGAGATATGAACTTTGTAGAAATGGAAAAAGCCTACAAAGACGCTAAGTTCAACGGAGACAAAGACAAGTTAAAAACTGTAATTGATCAAGTAAGAACGGAGTATCCAGAGAAATTGTCTGAAGTACAATAAAACAAACCTTAAGATTTATGTCTAAATTTAAAAGTAAAAAAGATAATGCTTTACCAGCGGTAAATACAGCATCTTTACCAGATATTGTTTTTATGTTGTTGTTTTTCTTTATGGTCGTAACCGTGATGAGAGAAGATACACTTCTTATTGAAAACAGATTACCATTGGCTGATCAAGTTGAGAAACTTGAGAAGAAATATCCAATAAGTTATATCTATGCAGGAAAGCCAGCTAAGGGCTATGAGAAGTTTGGTACCGAAGCTAGGCTCCAGTTAAATGATAAGTTTGCTGAAATTAGTGAAATTCGTGCGTTTATTAATGCAGAAAGAGCAGCTTTAAGAGAGGAACTGGTCGATTATTTGACTGTGTCTTTAAAAGTAGATAGAGATGCTAACATGGGTATTGTTGGAGACGTAAAACAAGAATTAAGAGAAGCTAATGCATTAAAAATTAATTATAGTGTTGGTACAGGTAGTGCTCTCGATAATTAAGTCATCAAAATTTTATATTTACAAGAGCATCCGTCACGGATGCTTTTTTTTGTGATACTCCGAAATTTACACTGCACATTTGAGTTATATTTGTACTATGAACTGGCGCCTATTTTATATTCTTTTTAGTATTCCTGTATATGCCCTTTTTGGACAGGTTACCGAGAGTCCGATTTCAGAAACAAAAAAAAAGGATAGTATTGCCGTTGTCGATGTTGCGTACCGTGAAGACCAATTTTATGCCTCAGTCACTTATAATTTGCTGGCAAACAAACCTGATGGTGTTTCTCAAAGCGGCTTTTCAAGTGGTTTTCATTTTGGATTTATTAGGGACATGCCAATCAATAAGCGTCGTAATGTGGCGATTGGCTTAGGCTTAGGTCTTTCTGCCAACTCTTATAATCAAACCTTGCAAATTTCAGAAGTTAACGGGACATTCAACTATACAGTTCTCGATGATGATCTATCGTTCAGTAAGAATAAATTTACGACCTATCTTTTAGAAGTGCCCTTAGAGTTCAGATGGCGAACATCCACAGCAGTAGATTTTGATTTTTGGCGTATCTATACGGGTCTTAAACTAGGATACGTGTTCTACAATACGTCTAAGTACGCAGGCGAGCCGAGCGATATAAAATTAACCAATATTGATGAGTTGAATGTCCTACAGTATGGTCTAACGCTAAGCGTAGGCTATTCTAATATCAATTTTCATATGTACTATGCGTTAAATCCAATATTCGATGATAGTGCTAAACTTAATAGTGCCAACGACGACATTACGTTAAGCGCTGTAAAAATAGGATTGATGTTTTATATATTATAGATGCCTATAACCAATAATTTAATAGGATAAGTTGAGGTAAGAGTCCTACGAAAGTGCCCGATAATAATTCAATTGGCGTGTGCGCTTTTAAATGTAATCTTGAGGTGGCGATGGCTCCTAAAATGATGCACATTAATGCAATGGTGCCATTAATATTAATCTTAAAATGAATCGCGAGCGCTATTGCGAACATAAAAAAGCCAGCCGCAGCAATCATATGAATACTCACTTTAAATGTTACTAAGGCCAGTGCCAGGCAGGTTACCGTAGATATCAGGATGCCTATGAAAAAGAAGTATAATTCTGGGATCTCATCGATGGGTAAGACACGAATCAAAATCAAAATAATTATTAGGGCGTTAATAATCAATGGAATACGTCTTTCTTGAACCGTTTCTAAGTGGAAGCTATCGACCTTATTAATGGTTTTAAGTAGATAAAATAAGAGAATGGGCAGGAGTATAGTGAGTATAGAAATTGAAAACACTTTAGCTTTCATTATTGACTCTGGGATGAATCGTGGTGTTTTAGAAAAATAAAAGACCACACCCAAAAGTGGCATTAATAAAGGGTGGAAAATATAGGAAATACTTTTTAGAAGTTGATTGATCATATCTTTTTTCGCAATCGTGCTACAGGAACATCTAATTGCTCTCGATATTTTGCCACAGTTCGCCTTGCAATAGGATAGCCTTTTTCCTTGAGTATTTTAGCTAATTTTTCGTCGGTCAATGGCTTTTTCTTATTTTCCTCTTCAATGACCATTTCCAAAATCTTTTTGATCTCTCTAGTCGAGACTTCTTCGCCTTGATCATTGGTCATCGATTCACTAAAAAATTCCTTGATCAATTTTGTACCATAAGGCGTGTCGACGTATTTACTATTTGCCACGCGAGATACAGTTGAGACGTCCATTTCGATCTCATCGGCAATATCCTTTAAAATCATTGGTTTTAAGTTACGCTCATCACCCGTAAGAAAGAACTCTTTTTGATAGTTCATAATGGAGCTCATGGTCACAAAAAGAGTTTGTTGGCGCTGTCTAATCGCTTCAATAAACCATTTTGCCGCATCGAGTTTCTGTTTGATAAACATGACCGCGTCCTTTTGCGACTTACTTTTATCTTTCGCTTCCTTATACCCCTTCATCATATTGCTATATTCTCGTGATACATGCAGTTCTGGAGCATTTCTCCCGTTGAGCGTCAATTCAAGCTCTCCATCAACGATCCTAATGGCAAAATCAGGCACGACATGCTCAACCGTACGATTGTTGCCTGCATAGGAGCCTCCAGGTTTGGGGTTTAAACGTTCAATTTCCTCGATCGCATCTTTGAGTTGATCTTCGGTAATGTCAAATTTATGAAGTAGTTTCTTGTAATGCTTTTTAGTAAATTGGTCAAAAGCTTTATCTATAATATCGCATGCTAATTCAACATCTGGATATTTTTCCTTTCTATGCAATTGAATGCTTAAACACTCCTGCAGGTTACGAGCACCAACACCAGCAGGATCCAATTGATGCACTTTTGAGAGTACCTTTTCAATGGCATCTTCTGTGGTAAAAATGTTTTGGGTAAAGGCCAGATCATCCATGATGTCGCTCAAAGATCGACGTATATAACCACTTTCATCAACGCTTCCCACCAAAAACTCTGCAATTTCGTATTCTTCGTCGCTCAAACGAAAGGTACTTAACTGATTTCTTAGATGCTGTGTAAAGGAAGTTCCAGCGGCATAAGGCACGCTTTTCTCTTCATCATCTGCGCTGTAATTATTGGCGCGTGTTCTATAATCGGGAACGTCATCATCGCTTAAGTACTCATCAATATTGATGTCTTCTGTGTTGATTTCGTCATTGTCGTTGTACTCGTCTTCAGAGTTGTCAAACTCTTCGAGCGTATCCTCATCTTTGGTTTCCTTTCCTGTATCAAGGGCAGGGTTTTCCTCTAGTTCTTGCTTGATGCGTTGCTCAAACGCTTGGGTAGGCAATTGTATCAACTTCATCAGCTGGATTTGCTGAGGCGATAATTTTTGCGATAATTTAAACTGTAAATATTGTTTGAGCATGCTTGGTAATCGTTTAAAGTAAAGTTAAAAAAACTATTGATATATGATTGTAAAAGGAACTGCTTTTAAGAATAATTTAAAAAAGCACTGCTCCTGCTTAAGATACCAATGTTAGAATGCGTTTCGTGTGCAGATAATGAACCTATTCAAAATGCGTTTTTTTACTGCGGAAATATAATAATTTCAAAATTCTTAATAAAACCGAAAAGACCTGTCAGTGCCTGTGGTTTTAGGGATTGACAGGTCTAAGCTATAACATGTAGAGACATGTGTTTTCTTTAAGCGTTGATAGCTGAACTTGTCGAAGCTAAAATTCAGCATTTTGGGGTGTTCTTGGGTAAGGGATTACATCTCTAATGTTGCCCATTCCTGTGGCGAACATCACCAAACGCTCAAAACCTAAACCGAAACCAGAATGTACTGCAGTACCAAACTTACGTAGATCTAAATACCACCACAGTTCTTCTTCAGAAATATCCAAGGCTTTCATTTTTTCCTTTAGCACATCTAAACGCTCCTCACGTTGTGACCCACCTACCATTTCACCTATTCCAGGGAAAAGTATATCCATAGCGCGCACTGTTTTGCCATCCTCATTTAAGCGCATGTAAAATGCTTTGATCGTTGCCGGATAATCAAATAAAATGACAGGGCATTTAAAGTGCTTTTCAACCAAAAATCGTTCATGCTCACTTTGAAGATCGGCTCCCCATTCTTCAATGATATAATTAAATTTCTTCTTTTTATTTGGTTTACTGTTTTTGAGGATTTCAATAGCCTCAGTGTAACTTACTCGTTTGAAATTATTATCAACTACAAATTTAATCTTCTCAATTAAGCTCATGTCTGAACGTTCTGCCTGTGGTTTTGTCTTCTCTTCATCAAGTAGTCGTTGTTCTAAAAACTCCAAGTCTTCGCGATTGTGTTCTAGAACATAACTCAAGACCGATTTCATAAAATCTTCAGCAAGATCCATATTACCTGCTAAATCCATAAAGGCGACTTCGGGTTCGATCATCCAAAATTCTGCAAGGTGACGAGACGTATTAGAATTTTCGGCTCTAAAAGTTGGTCCAAACGTATAAACTTTACCAAGTGACATGGCAAAGGTTTCAGCTTCTAATTGACCAGATACGGTAAGATTAGTCTCTTTTCCGAAGAAATCGTCCTTATAGTTAATGTTTCCGTGGTCATCTAACGGCAAATTTTTTGGGTCCAACGCACTCACCCGAAACATTTCACCAGCACCTTCGGCGTCACTTCCTGTAATGATTGGTGTGTGCACGTGGTTAAAGCCGTTGTCATTAAAATACTTATGAACGGCAAACGATAATGACGAACGCAAACGCATAACCGCAGAGAATGTGTTGGTACGCGTTCGTAAATGCGCGTTTTTTCTCAAAAACTCGAACGTGTGTTTTTTAGGTTGTATGGGATACGTCTCAGGATCAGAATCGCCTAAGATTTTGATCGTAGACACTTTTATTTCTACACGTTGCCCTTTACCTTGACTCTCGATCAGTTCTCCTTGAATATGCACTGCTGCACCAGCAGTGATGCGTTTTAAGATGGTCTCATCGGTATTTTCAAAATCGACTACACATTGAATGTTATTTAACGTTGAGCCATCATTTAAAGCGATAAATCGATTTGCTCTAAAGGTTCTCACCCAACCTTTGATCTCTATAGGTTGAAGCGAAATATCTTGGTTTAATAATTGTGAAACGGTATAACTCATACTGTTGAATGTTTGTGCAAATATAAAAGTTTAACTAATGCTATTGTCTTCAGAATCGTCTTCCTCTGGTATAATATTTATGGCAGGCTCTCGCATCACTTCCTTGTTAGCAATACTGCGCTCAAGCGACAACAATAAGGATGGCAGTAAAAGTAAGTTTGAGAGCATTGCGAAAAGTAAGGTTGCCGATACTAACGCACCTAGGGCTTTTGTGCCGCCAAAACTGGATGTGGTAAATACGATAAACCCAAAAAACAATACAATTGAAGTATAGAACATACTCACACCTGTTTCGCGAAGTGCTCTAAAGACAGATTTTCTAATTTTCCAGTGGTTGGCCTGTAATTCTTGTCGGTATTTTGCGAGAAAATGAATCGTGTCATCTACAGAAATACCAAAGGCAATACTAAATACTAAAATAGTGGAGGGTTTTATGGGAACGCCCAAGTAGCCCATTAATCCTGCTGTAATTACTAATGGCAATACATTGGGAACGAGTGATACCAAAATCATTTTGAAAGATCGAAACATATAGGCCATAAAAAGCGAGATCAATATAATCGCCAAAGACAAAGATATCGCTAAGTTTTTGACCAAGTATTTTGTGCCTTTCTGAAATACCAACGCTTTCCCGGTCATGGTTATGTTGTAGCGATCGGCTGGTTGAAACACCTTGTTGATTTTATTTTGAAGATCCTCTTCAATGCGTTCCATTTTATCTGTGCCAATATCTTTCATGAATGTCGTGATACGTGCATATTGACCAGTACTATCTACAAAATTTTTCAGCAAGTCAACATCTGAAGTTGAGTTCTTGGCGTATGATAAAATAAAGGTATTTTCTTGGGATGTTGGAAGTTGATAGTATTTTGGATTACCGTTATAATAAGCTTGCTTACTGTATTTTACAAGACTAACTACGGAAATAGGTCTCGATAATTCAGGAATTTCATCGATAAGGTTTTCAACCTCTTCCATTTTTTTGAGCGTGCTCAATTTCATGACACCTTTTTTACGCTTTGTGTCAATCATGATTTCCAAAGGCATGATCCCGTCAAACTCCTCTTCAAAAAACCGAATGTCCTTAAAAAATGCTTCCTCCTTAGGCATATCTTCGATAAGACTGCCAGAGATCTCAATTCTATGCATCCCTATGATACTCAAAACGATTAGCACAAATGAGGTAATGAAAATGGCAATTTTTTGATCTCTCACCATACGCTCAATCCAATTTACAAAGCCACCAATCCATCTTTTATTAAGATGCTCGAGATGACGTTCTTGCGGATATGGTAAAAAGGTATAAATAATAGGAATTACAAATAGGCATAATATGAATATGGCCAAAATACTCAATGAGGCAACGATACCAAATTCTTTAAGAAGCTTACTTTCGGTTAGGATAAAGGTCGCAAAACCACAGGCTGTCGTGACGTTTGTCATTAAAGTGGCATTACCAACTTTAGTGATGACACGTTGTAGCGATTTGACTTTATTACCATGGAGCTTGACCTCATGCTGGTATTTATTGATAAGAAATATACAGTTTGGAATCCCGATAACGATGATAAGCGGAGGGATCAATGCCGTAAGAACCGTAATCTCATAATTAAGCAGCCCGATAATACCGAACGTCCACATCACACCAATACAGACTACAATAAGCGAAATAAAAGTAGCTCTAAAGGATCTAAAGAACAAAAAGAATATAAGCGAAGTAACACCAAGGGCTAGGCCAATGAAAAGGCCGATTTCATCAACTATATTTTGGGAGTTGAGCGTTCTAATGTAGGGCATGCCCGAAACTCTAACATCCAAATCATATGTCGATTCGAAATCTTTAATCTTATCCTCAAGGGACAACATGATAAAGTCCTTGCGTGCAGAGGTGTTGACGATCTCTTTCTTTATATAGATGGCCGTTCTAATCGTTCTAGTTTCCGTATTAAAAAGAAAATTATCGTAAAACGGATATTGGTTAAACAGCTCGTCCTGAAGCTTATCAATTTGCGCGAGCGAAGTGATAGAATCCTTTATAAAGGGAACTAAATCAAATTTTTCGGCATCACTGTTCTTGACTAATTTTTGAAGATCATTGATGGAAACAACAGTCTCTACTTCGTCGTAGGTTTTAAGTTCTTCGGAAAGTCGGTTCCAAGCATTTAATTTTTCAACACTAAATAAGGTAGAATCCTTAACACCCAGAATGATGAGATTTCCTTCCTCACCAAAAATATTTAAAAACTCGTTATATTTAATATTGACCTCGTGGTCATCGGGCAACATATTGGCTTCAGTATAGGTAAAACGCATGTTTTTCCATTGATAACTGAAAAATACCGTCGTCAAGATGATCATGACAAGAATGCCTATTTTGTTGCGCAATATGAATCGCGCGACAATTTCCCAAAAATCTTTCGTAAATAATTTAAACATTTGAGTTTTAAAAGAGAAACAAAGGTAGAAAAAACCTAAGGATAAGTGATTTGTTTGAGCATATATTATACAGTTACAAACTCACATTAAATGTGAACTTGGCCGCAATATTATCGCCGAGTTCGGGAAGATGGTAGCCGCCATATCTGTAAGCGAAGCTAAGTCCAAATCCAAACAGCAATTTATTAATCTCAAAACCTGCTTCTGAATAGCCTTTGTCGAGAATGCCGAAGTCAATATTTTGATGACGGTCAATGTCATGCATGCTGCCAATAGCCATTCTTGAAATGAGGACAAGTTGTGGCCGATAGCGTTCGGTAATTTTGAATGGCTTTACATAATGTTTTATCTGAAGGGTGGCAAAACGATCGGAAAAGAACTCATTAAAATACATGGTTTCAAAACTATTTATTCCGGCTACCGAAAAGCGCTGAAGGATGGTCTCCTTTGTAATATTATTGGGATAGGCATGATAGAGATGCGTCAAAGGCGCCTTTCCCGTCGCCAAACCACCGCGTACTATAGCCTCGGTGAACACGTCATCATTGAATGTAAATCGATGAACCGTTCTAAAGTCAACTTTTGTAAAATTGAAATCACCTTTTAAAACGTCTTTAAAACTTTGTGTGAGCTGCAACGAAAACTTTGGATAACCATCTTTGACCTCCTCTATGCGCCCATCGGTATTATCAAAAGTACTAAACGGACTCCATTGCAAGGATAACTTTGCTGTGCTCACATCGAAATTCCTAAAGGAAGTGCCGTCAACATTAAAAACATAATTATAAGTAGGATCAATTTTACTAATAGCCAACTCGGTTTCGGAAATCAAATGACTAGAAAAGTTGTGCTGTACAGAAATAGCCTTTGTGATATGCTTGTGGAATAAATCGATATTTAAAAGACGTGGCTCAAAAAATGAGAACAAGCGACTATCTGTCAAAAATGTTGAACTTCCCGTTTCTTGTAAATCATCGGTATAAGATAGATCAATCCAAGTACTTGTATCTTCGTTTACTCGAAACCCACCACCAATTTTATATTTAAACCTATGATCATTAAAACCATAAACGACATAACTGTCTAAACGGTATTTTTCAGAAAACGCCTCATTGGTCTCGCCTCCAAGTCCAGTTCTTATGCCCTCATATTGATTGAACTTAAAGAGATATTTGAGATCAATATTAAGAAATTTGGTAGGAAAGAAGCCATTACCAATTTGTCTCAAAAACGCTTTCTTCTTTAATGAGTCATTTTCTACTCTAGTAGAGTCGCCTTGTGTTTGTGGCGTCTGTGAATATAATGCACAAGTGAATAGCGTAAAAACTAAGAAGCAAAAAATCTTTTGCATTATGAGGACTTAAGAATGGATTAAATAAAAAAGCGACTTCATTTAGTCGCTTTGTGAGGTCTAAAGGGTCATGATTTCTTTCTCTTTGACCTCAAAAACATGATCTATGTTCTTAACGTACTTGTCTGTCATTTGTTGTACATCAATCTCTGCATTTTGTTGCAAATCTTCAGAAACATCATCAAGATTTTTGATGTCGTTATTGGCTTCTTTTCGTGCGTTTCTAACTCCTATTTTTGCTTCTTCGGCTTCTGCTTTAGCTTGCTTGGAAAGATTGATTCGACGTTCTTCGGTTAGTGGTGGGACATTTATAATAATAATATCCCCATTGTTCATTGGGTTAAAGCCCAAGTTAGAAATCATAATACCGCGTTCAATTTCTTGAAGCATGTTCTTTTCCCATGGTTGTACAGTAATCGTTCTTCCATCTGGCGTGTTGACATTGGCAACTTGTGAAAGCGGAGTTTGTGAGCCATAATAATTCACCATGACACTGCCCAACATGGCAGGACTGGCCTTACCAGCTCTAATATTGACAAATTGCTTTTCTAGATGCTTCATGGCATCGTCCATGGCTTCTTTTGTAGAGTCTAATATAAATTTGATGTCTTCATTCATAATTAAAAAAATTTAATAAGTAATTGGCTTTATAGAAAGATAAATCGAGTGTTTAGAATGCTGTGATTATCGCTATTTACAATTCGATCTCAATAGGGCTTGCTGCTTTTTATTTAAATTTGGGCAACCGATTTAAATATTAACCTTGGTGCCAATATTTTCTCCAGAAACCACTTTTAATAAATTTCCTTTTTTATTCATATCAAATACAATGATGGGTAACTTGTTTTCTTGGCTCAACGTAAACGCGGTAGTATCCATTACCTTTAAGCCTTTCTTAAGGACATCTTCAAAAGTGATATGATCAAATTTTATGGCATTCATGTCTTTTTCTGGATCTGCGGTGTAAATACCATCAACACGCGTTCCTTTTAAAATCACATCTGCTTCAATCTCAATAGCTCTTAAAACGGCTGCGGAATCTGTAGTGAAATACGGGTTTCCAGTACCTCCACCAAATATCACCACACGACCTTTTATAAGATGGCTCATGGCTTTTCGTCTTATAAACGGTTCTGCAACCTCATTGATTTTAATGGCCGTTTGTAATCTTGTCTTGACATCGGCATCTTCCAAGGCATTTTGTAAAGCGAGCCCATTTATAACGGTTGCCAACATGCCCATGTGGTCACCTTGAACACGATCCATACCAGCCATGGCACCAGCAACACCTCTAAAGATATTTCCGCCTCCAATCACAATTGCGACTTCAACGCCAAGATCGGTAATTTCTTTAATGTCTTTCGCGTATTCTGACAAACGCTCAGGATCAATCCCGTATTGGCGAGATCCCATAAGAGCTTCACCAGATAATTTCAATAGGATTCTTTTATACTTCATTTGTGTTTGTCTTTTTGCGTTGTAATCAAATGTAACTCGTCATTTTAAAATTAGCGTTCTACTAAGGCAATTTTATTGACTCATTTCATCATCATTCTGAAATGTTAAGCAAATATAATCATTCTAGTAATTTAGAAAAGTGGAATTTGGATATAAAAAGGGCTTTCCAAATTTTAAGGCCCCTTAGATAAGAATAAAGTTATAGAGCTTAACCATCATGTGAAGTTAGGGTAGCCTTTGAAAATCGACTGCTCCTAATTAAATGAAATTGTCTTTTAAGAACAAAAGCCCACGATTCTATTTAGAATAGTGGGCTTTTATGGCATTGATATTTCTAATTGCTAAGGCATGTATTATCCTACAGTAGCACGTTTAAAACCAGTAACAGCAACGTCACCGTAAGTTTTTACATACTGAGCAACCGTTTGCTTATCGTCTTTAATGAATTTTTGATCTAATAAACACTGTTCTTGGTCTAACGTTGTATTGTCAGAGATATAGCGCTCCATTTTACCTGGTAGGATTTTGTCCCAAATTTGTTCTGGTTTTCCTTCGGCTTTCAATTCTGCTTTAGCAGCTTCTTCAGCATCGGCCATAACAGCAGGCGTTAATTGTGCCATTGAGATATAGCTAGGAACGTTCTTCAAGGTTTTACCTAAACGACCTAATTCGATATTATCCTTCTCGATTACTGCAATTCTTGCTTCAGTTTCCGAAGTAATATAAGCAGATTCAAAATCTTTGTAAGATAATGTCGTTGCTCCCATTGAGGCCACTTGCATTGCGACATCTTTCACTAGTGTTTCAGCGTTATCAACTTTTGCAGATAACCCTACTAATGCAGCAATCTTATTGATGTGAACATACTGTCCAACATAAGGCGCATCTAGTCTTTCAAAAGCTGTAATGTCTAATTTTTCACCGATAACACCAGTTTGTTCCACGAGTTTTTCGGCAACAGTCATTCCACCAAAATCGGCTGCTAAGAATTCTTCTTTAGTATGGTGATGTAAGGCGATATCGGCTAAATCACTCGCCAATGCTACAAAGGTTTCGTTTTTTCCAACGAAATCAGTTTCACAACCTAAAACGATGGCAACGCCAGAGGTGTTATCATCATTAATTTTTGCTACTGCAGCACCTTCAGATGAATCTCTGTCGGCTCTTTTTTCGGCAACTTTTTGTCCTTTTTTACGAAGAACATCGATCGCTTTGTCAAAATCACCTTCTGCTTCTACTAACGCTTTTTTGCAGTCCATCATTCCTGCACCTGTAGCTTGTCTTAATTTATTTACTTCTGCTGCGGTTACTTTTACCATAACTTCAATATTGTTTTTTAAATTTAAAAAAGTCGTTTAATTTGAAATTTCCGAAGAAAACAATTAAACGACTTATCTATATTGTGTAATTGTTAATTTATTCTTCTTCGTTGGCTGCTACTTTAGCTTTCTTTTCAGCTTTTGGTTCAGCCTTAGCGTCTTCTTTTTTCTCTGCTTTTTCTGCCTTATCAGCTTTCTTTTCAGATTTATCAGCTTTGGCCTCTTTATCAGCTTTCACTTCTTTTTTAGCTGCTGGTGATTTCTCACTTTTAGCCTCTTTGTCTGCTTTATCTGATTTTCTTTCGGCCAATCCGCCAGAAACTGCATCTGCAACTGCTGCCATAATGCACTCAATAGATTTTGAAGCATCATCGTTAGCTGGAATTAAATAATCGACTTCACGAGGGTCAGAATTGGTATCGACCATAGCAAAGATTGGAATATTTAATTTTTGAGCCTCTTTAATAGCGATATGCTCACGCTTGATATCTACCACAAATAATGCTCCAGGCAAACGTGTCATGTCAGAAATAGAACCTAAATTCTTTTCTAGTTTTGCTCTTTGGCGATCAACTTGTAAACGTTCTTTTTTAGAAAGCGAGTTGAACGTACCGTCTTTTTTCATACGATCGATCATGGCCATTTTCTTGACCGCTTTTCTAATCGTGATAAAGTTGGTCAACATTCCGCCAGGCCATCTTTCAGTAATGTAAGGCATGTTGACGTTTGCTGCTTTTTCAGCAACGATATCTTTAGCTTGTTTTTTTGTAGCTACAAATAAGATTTTCTTTCCAGAGGCAGCGATCTTATGAAGTGCTTCTCCAGTTTCTTGAATCTTAGCTTGTGTTTTGTAGAGGTTGATAATATGGATGCCGTTACGCTCCATATAAATGTAAGGCGCCATATTAGGATCCCATTTTCTTGTCAGGTGACCAAAATGCACACCTGCTTCAAGTAAGTCTTTTACTAGTACTTTTTCCATGTTGTAATTGTTTACGTTCTTTTAATTAGCAATGATCCAGTGGTTGCTTGCGCTCGCCTAAATCATTTAGATGCTAAACCTTGTCCCGAACTCGTTTCGGGCTTTTTTAATCAAAGCCAAAAATTAATTGAGCTTTTTTACTTCGGAAATTTGATCACTCGCCATTCCGTCGATGTCATAAAAGCTGTTCTGATAGTTGACCAGAACAGCTTTGAAATTTTTTTATATTCCGAAGAAAATTCAGAATAATAAAAAGGAATAGAATTAACGCTTAGAGAATTGAAATTTCTTACGAGCTTTCTTCTGACCGAATTTCTTACGCTCAACCATTCTTGGGTCTCTAGTCAATAATCCTTCTGGCTTTAATATTAGTCTGTTTTCTGGATCAAGCTCACACATTGCGCGTGATAATCCTAAACGAATCGCTTCGGCCTGGCCTGTAATGCCACCACCAAAAACGTTTACTGTAATATCAAAGTTGCCATCGTTGTTAGTCATAGTTAAAGGTTGGTTTACTTTGTACTGCAAGGTTGCAGTAGGAAAATAAGCCGCTATGTCTTTTTTGTTAATCGTGATCTTGCCTTTTCCTTCGGCAAGGTACACACGTGCAACAGCCGTCTTTCTACGACCGATTTTGTGAATTACTTCCATTAGTTAACTTTGTTTAAGTCGATTGTTTTTGGTTTTTGAGCTTCATGGGTATGAGCTGCGCCAACAACAACATTTAAATTACGGAATAGCTCAGCGCCTAATTTGTTTTTAGGGAGCATTCCTTTTACTGATTTTTCTACGATTCTTGCTGGATCTTTTCCAAACAATTCAGTCGCAGTTAAACTTCTTTGACCACCTGGATATCCTGTGTGGCGAATGTACGTTTTGTCATTCCACTTGTTTCCAGTTAAGTTGATTTTTTCAGCATTGATAACAATTACGTTATCGCCACAATCAACATGCGGTGTGAAGTTAGGTTTGTGTTTACCTCTTAAAAGTATTGCTACTTTAGAGCATAAACGACCTAGCGTTTGATTTGCAGCGTCAACTAAAACCCACTCTTTATTAACAGTAGCTTTGTTTGCCGAAATCGTTTTGTAGCTTAATGTGTCCACACTTCTTCTTATTAATTACTTGTCTCACGACAAATAGGTTAAACTTTCCTCTCTCGAAAAGAGTTTGCAAATTTACGATTATATATTTGATATACAAATAGACCTGCGTGTTTTTTATATTGTGATTATTGACGTAATTAGCGGTTGGGCTATCAATTTAATTTTTGAAGTAGTTCAGATATTTCAGTAGATTTAAACTGCGTATTGAGCTTTTTAAGTTCACCGAGATTTTGGATGGCTTCCTTGGTGTTTTCGGTTTTGATATTGATCAACGCACTATACCAATACACTTCGGCTAAAAAATCGTGCTGTTTAGTTTTCAAGCTATCGAGAATTGATTTGGCCTCAATGATCTTATCTTGGTTAATTAAACTCATGGCGTAATAGAAAGTAATATTATGGTCGGTTGTTGTTTCTAGAAGGTTTTCAAATTCTTCTTGGGCTTTTAAATACGCTTTATTTTCATACGCTGCAAAGGCCTTGGTGTTTTCTGTAGTATCATTACCTCTAACGATTGGCTGATATACATTTGGATAGCTGTCATAATAGTGGTCATATAATGCCGAAGGGGTATTTCTAGAATTTACGTAAAACAGGCTCACGATCAAACAACTGGCTACCGCGAAAACAGCCACTTTCCTGAAGACTGATTTAGTATACGGCCGAGCTGATTTTTGACCTAGATTATTTAATTGGGCTTTTAACTGTTCTTTCTCGTTAAGTTTAAAGGCAGCCTGTACATTTTTATAGTCATTAAATTGAGTCTTAAATACGGTATCATTAGCTAATAGCCGCAACACTTCTGCATTTTCAGCATGAGAAAGCGACTTGTTAAAATAACCTTGTATGAGTTGTTCGTTTTCCATTATTTCACTTTAAACAATGTTTTGAGACGTTTCATACATCTCGATTTGTGGCTTCTTACGGTATTGGAATCTTTGTAGTCTGTTTGTTCAACAATTTCGTCAATAGTTAATCCGCGATAATAAAAGAGTCGAAGAACAGTTTGGCAGCTTTCAGAAATTAATTTTAGATTTTGCGACAATTGGATTTGCAATTCAGTAGGTGCCGACTCCTCTAGCTGGATTTCCTCAAACTCCAGTGTATCATGATTTGAATTGACCTTTCGCTTTTCGGTATTTAAAAAACTGTAGATTTTATGCTTTCCAATAGCAAATAAATAAGTTTTGACAGAGCTTGTCTCTAGCCGTAATTGGCGAGTCACAAAGTTTTGGTGCATTGCGATTACACTGTCTTGGTAAATGTCTAAAGCTGTCATGCTATCAATTTTTAAACTTTTGGCGTAATTTATAAAAGCATCTTGATTTTTTAAGTATACGGTCTCAAGAGCTTTTTTATCGTCGGCTCTTAATAGTATCTGCAATTGTAAATCAAGGGCGTCTTTACTCATTAGTACGTATTACTTCGGAAATGTTAACAGCTTGAACAAATATAAATTTTTTTAAGACGCTGTTAACCTTTTGTCTTTATAATCTACTAAAATTGAAAACAATAAGAATATTACTATGAAAAACATTATTAGAATAAGCGTTGTGATATTAATATCATGCTCCACCGTAAATGCAAACGCACAACTTTTTAAACGTTTGAAAAAGAAACTTGAAGATAAGCTAGAGCGTAAAGTAGAGCAAAAGGTCGATCGTAAAATGGATAAAACGATTGATGACGTTATTGATGAAAAGCCCAAGGCCAATAAGAAATCAGCAAAAAAAATTAAGGAGAACAATGATACTTTTGGAAGTGTCATTATGACTCATAATAATACCTACGGCAATGTGAGTATCCCAGAAATCTCAGAGATTAAGGTAAATAAGTCTGACGATGTTTACACCATAACAGGAGCGTGGTGGAGCCATGAAGCAGATATTTTTGACGGATTTAGACTCAACATCAATACTTCCGAAATGTTGAAACACGACGAAAAGGATTACAATAAGACTACAACACGCACTTTTAAAATACCTGAGGAAGCCTCTTTGACGTTGGGTTACGATCCTTCTTTGCCCTATTACGAAAGCGTTGGTGACGATAATATGAAGCAAGCAGTGACTGATGCCTATCAAAATGTGGATATGTCAAAAGGAACAGTGACTATAGACGTCATGAACGATGATGCTATTCAAGTTTCGTTTGACGGGAAAGTAACGTTGGTAAAGCGTGTGCGCAATTCTAGCGATAGAAATGATGTTACTGAAACATTTTTTGAATCGACTTTAAAGGGAGGCATTGATGCAAAATCTCCAAAATACTCAGAATCTAAATCTAAAAATAAAACCGCAACAGAAACGTCCCAAAGTATTACCTACAATGATTATGTCAATGGTATGACCGATGCAGATCCTGCGGGAGTTTACAAGTTTACGTTTGAAACGGTATCTCGGGTGACGACATCAGATTCTAAGGACAATATCGACTACACCATGTCCTATCTACATAACCCAGATGAGTCTTATTTTGGCATCATGACCAATATGGGTGAGATGACCGAAAATGAGATGCAGGGCGAGTCCTTTATTGTCATGGATGATGGGAACACTCATATTTTTGTGGAGGCTGCGGGTATGAAAATGCAAATGTCTGGAGGTAAAATGGGTGGGCAACAGGTGAAGAACCCAACTGAACAAATGAGCGAATATGATCTTTCAAAAATTAAAAAAACGGGGAAGACCAAAACTATTTTAGGGGCAACTTGTTATGAATATATTATGACCGATAAAGATGTAACCGCCCAATATTGGGCTGCACCATCCATACAACTTCCTAACTGGTTTGGACAAGACACAGGGGTTTTTGAGGGTTACATTATGGCATTTAGCATGGATTCCAAGGATGGAAATATGACGAGCGAAGTTATTGAAATTAAGGAGAATATCAGTAAGGTTATCGACGCAGCGGATTATAAGAAAATGTTTTAAAACAGGTGTCAATTAAAAACCGAAATATGCAAACAATTAAAATAATCACGACCTTGATCATAATAAGTATTATGACTACGTCTTGCCTCGGCGATAGAAAAGCCGTCAATGTTTCAGAAATAAATGACACAAGTAGCTTCGTAAATGAGGATTTTAAAGGAAATCTCATCAACTTTTCGAAAGACGGGAGCGCTTGCCAGAACATATCAACAGCAGATATGGCGTCTATGTATAATGTTTCCGAAGATAAGGTGGAGATGCTTGATGTGTCAAAATCAGACCGACGAGTTCCCAACTCCAACCCAACCTGCCAATTTTATCTAAAATTAGGCGCAACTGATTTTGAATGGCCGATCGGATCAATGTCATTGATACCTGATATAGAAAAAGATAGCTACAGTGCCGAATTATCTATGTATGGTGAAAATTGGGAAGAAGTTTGGGCCTTGGATAAATCCATCTCTAAATCCATAGAGTGGATTGATGATATGGGCAGGGCAGCATACTGGAATGAAAGTAAAAAAGATCTTTACGTTAGGTTTAAAGGCTATACGCTATTTATTAGCCCACCTAGAAGTGCTGTAAATAAAGTAGAAACGGCTAAAAACCGAGATTATAAAAGTATTGCCATTAATATGGCAAAAGCAGCGGGATTTGTAAACTAAACATCATCACAATGAAAATTTTAAAAATTAGTTTTTGGGCTTTGGTTGCAGCTTTGATGTTGCTGTCTTGTATGGGAGACCAAAAAACAGTTGTTGGTCAAGAGTATGGCGATACTGATTTTGTAAATGAAGACTTTACAGCTAATAAAATGAACTTTGAAGACTTACCTAAAGATCTCTGTGAATTTCTTAATGAACAAGACATCCTAAAAGGCTATGATAATGCCACATCAGTCACCTTTGACGGTAAGAATTCCTTCATGAACAAAAACTGCCAATTTGCAGTGATATACTTTAATGATAAGAGCCAATTTATAAAAGGGTCAATATTCATTACTGAAACTACTGTTGAAAGCGAAAATTGGATAGAAACCTGGGAATTCAAAAAAAAGCGTTTTAATTCGGCTGAATATGTTGACAATCTAGGTATGGCTGCCATTTGGAACGGTAAACAACGAAAACTGGAAATTAAAATGAAAGGCTACATCGTGGCCATAACCGTACCGCCTAAAATGATTGCTAAAAGTGAAGTTGACAATGAATCCAGCGTAAAGGACGCAGCTGTTGCCATTGCCGAAAGTACAAACCTGTTTTAAAAACAAGAATATTGGTATCGTATTCATAAGCTCTTTAAATATTATAATTTTGCTTTTATCTTAAAAATAGAGCTACGCTAAATTTATCAATCATCTTATTTGAAAATCACAATGATCACAGCACGACATCACGTGCTGTTTTTTTTGTTTAAGCTTTTATTCTTGCCGTTCAACTAAAATCTGAGCATGTTGTCTATTCTTTGCGTTTGTCTAAATAGTAGCAACTATGTTTTATGTATCTTATTAAATATTAGTGACCTGATTTTAAAATTTCAGGATATACGTTACTGAAACAAAATTCAAATTCACCTACATTTAAGCTATTGATGCATTTTACTGGTATACTACGACTTCATTTTACAATTCTATTTTCACTCATAACCATTCATGTATGCCTTGGTCATTCGCAAGTTAGCGCGAATAACGAATTAGATAGTATTTATGCGCTTCAAGCCGTACATTATAAGGCTAAGGACTATTCCAAGGTTATTGAGTTAAGTAACTATGCAAAAGGTATAAAATTAGAAAGTGCTCAAGACAGCATCGTTTTTGTAAGAATTACGGCTTACATTGGTTACGCCAATAATAAATACAATAACTTTTTTGAGTCTATAAGTGGTTTTGAGGAGGCTCTTAAGTTTATACCAAGCACAAAGACTAAAAGCGTCGTAAATACAAATTATGCTACCTTATTTGATCTATTCGCCAGATATTATAGTCTGCGTCGTTACAAAAAAGCACTCACTATCGCTTTGCAAGCGGAAGCACTGCTAAACGAATACGATTTTAGCACTTCCAGTCAATATATTGCATTATACCAAAGAAAGTTTAGAATGTATTTAGCCTTGGGTTTTTACGATAAAGCAGCAATAGAGGTCGAAAAAATCAAACAAAAGCTATTATCTATCAATTCAGAGTCAGAAGCGGCTAAGCGCTCTAGCTGGATGAGATATTATAGAACTAATCTACTACTCAATTACAAACAAGCTCTATTTTACAAAAAGAAAAAAAATAGATTCAATGATAAGATCGTGCCGTTGACCCAAAATATCGTTGAGCATATGAATCATCTCGATTCTATTGTTGATCACACAAAAGCCTTGCAGAATCCCAAAACTAATCGTGAGTTGTGGGATTTGTCACTTTATGTTGGAGCGCTCTATTATGTAAGTGATTTTTATAAAGTTTTAAAGGATTATGATCGGTCACTTAACTATATCAATAAGGCCATTTCGTTATCTAAAAAATCAAATGAGCCTGCTCGTAATGTCTCAGAGTTTTTAAGATTTAAAGCCAATGTTTTCGATCTATCAGGAGATATGGAAGGATCATTGACCTTATTAAATCAGCTAGAACAAGATTACAACCAAGACAGCTACTATTTAAATGAGGTGTTAACGTTTAAGGGCGATTTATATTTAAGAGGTAAAGAAAAAGACTCCGTTTTAAAATATTATACAAGGTCATTGAGGTCAATGCATGATTCAGATGAAAAACTTAAAAGTGACTTTTCTAATTATGCCTCCCGATTTCAATTTCCTAGCGATTGTGAGCAAATTCAGCATATGAGCACGATGCTCCATAAAACGTTTCCTACTGATAGTATGGCTTTTGAAAAGGCGAGACATCTAAATGCTATTGCATACAATGAGTTTTTGACTAATCATAATAATCTTGATCTCAGTAGAGGAAACAAAGAACTGTATTATAAGATTATTGAAGCAAAGCTCGAGTTTAGTACTAACGTATTTAATGATGAGCACCAATTTATATCAAACCTCGAAAATATAAGTAATCGTCTAGCATGGCAAAAATTTACACAAAGTAGAGATATTGTTGCCTTACCGCTTATAGATTCATTAGAAAATGTTGAGTACCAAATTAGAAAACAGCTTGTCGCAGCTAAAAAACAACGACAGCAAAAACGCAAGGATTCCTTGGAAAGAGTATTGTTTAGATATCAACGTCAAATAAAAATAGCCTATCCTAAAATATCAGAGTTCACTCAAGATAATTTCGAGATCTCTAATTTTCAGAACAAATTACGGGATGATGAGGTGGCACTTAAATACATTTTTTTCGATGAGCAATTTGCAGTTTTTCAAATTACCAAAAGCGATATAAGTTGGGAGCTAAAACCTTGGAAAGATACCGAGCAAGAACTACTCGACGAACACATATCATTTTTAAAAAATCCAAACCGAGTTAAAGATGAAGATGAAAGGCTTACGAAGGCATTAATGCCTGAGAGCGCTTTAGAATTCAAAACAATTATTGTTATTCCTGATATTCCCATCTACTACTTACCGTTCGAAACTCTAAATTTCAACAATGGCTATTTGGTAAATGAGAAGTCAATACGGTATTCATCCCATTTGCGATTTGCATTTTTCAATAAACGCAAAGAAGGAAATGGCATTACTCAAATGACCATTTTTGCCCCTAGTTACTATACTAATCAAACCGCAAACAATAGTCGAGGCAATGATGTCTTTTTGAAAGGAGCCCAAGAAGAAGCTAAAATTCTAGAAACCTTATTTTCCTCGAATTTGTTCACAGGTGATAAGGCAACAAAAGAAAATTTTATAGCTCATAAAAGCCAGGGAGATATCCTGCATTTGGCTATGCATGCCTCATTAGATGAAAATGAAACAGGCTTTAGCCATTTCAAATTTGCTAATGGCGAAAAATTATTTTTAGAAGAATTATATGCTTTAAAGATTCCCGCAGATTTAGCAGTTTTGAGTGCGTGTAATACGGCAATGGGTGAAGAGGATGGCGCCTTGGGGATCGCATCGTTGCAAAGAGCATTCAATTATGCAGGTACATCTGCAACTATAGCAAGTATGTGGGAAGTACCAGATGAGGCAACGAGTGAGATCATGATTTCGTTTTATAAATATCTTAAAAAAGGGAAGTTAAAATCAATGGCGTTACAACAGGCTAAATTAGATTATTTAGATAAAGTTGATAACCTAAAATTAAAACATCCTTATTATTGGTCTGGATTTGTACTATATGGACAGGATAATGCAGTCTTCACTCCAAAAAATACGACCAAAATATTATACATTATTATCGCTTCCATTTTGTTAGTGCTAATCGGTATTTTAATATATCGCAAAACAACTAAATGAGCAGACTGATTTATAGGAATAAGCCGAAAAATAGAACAAGTATATTTAAAAAAAAAAGTCAAATACACTAGTGTGATTTGACTTTTTTTGTGTTTAGTTAATATTACTACAGCTATATGCTATTACCTAAGCTGTCGTTGCTTTTCTTTTTCTTCTTCGCGTTGCTGATACAGTGCAAAAGCTAAAATCCCTATTTCAAACACTAAAATAGCCATTTTTGCTTTTTTACTTTTAGTCATAGCACTTGTTAAACCTAATATTTTGGTAATGATCATAATGTAACGTTGATTTAGGTTTGAAACTAGGCATTATTTCTTGGTTGGTGAATCTCGCGCTTATCTTTTCGTTGATGATTAATATCACGTCCATCGACCTCTTTCTTATTTATAGCGTTTTCTTTGATGCTTGTTTTATCAGTTTGCTTTTCTTCTTTATTAGTGTCCATAATGGTTATAATTTTATTGATTTAATTCAATATACTATGACACTATAAACTCAATTAACTTAAATCGTTATTTAATTGACTTCATCTCAAACTAAGGGTACTAAAAAATCTCACTGAGATATTGATGAACTTGACTCACAGCCATCGAGCCTTCTCCAACAGCAGATGCCACTCGTTTGACAGAGCCATGTCGCGCATCTCCAACGGTAAATATCCCAGGAATGCTCGACTCTAAAGATTGTGGTTCACGAGAAGAATAAATATCACATTTGGTGAGGTTATGTGGTTTTAAGGACGCTCCCGTATAAATAAAACCTTTGTCGTCGGTTGCCACTAAGTCGGCCATCCAACTCGTATTGGGTTGTGCACCAATAAATGAAAATACGTTTGAAATAGACATGTCGCGCTGTTTGCCTTCCGAGGAAATTGTAATGGCATCCAAGTGGTGCTCACCATGAAGTTTAATAATTTCGGTGTGATTTAGGATATGAATATTTTCGGCTGCTTCAAGACGTTGCACCAAATAGTCACTCATTTTTGCTCCTAAGTTATCACCTCTAATGAGAATATATACATTTTGGGCTGACTTGGATAAAAACATAGCTGCTTGACCTGCCGAATTACCGCCACCAACTATAGCCACTGGCTGATCTAAACAATTACTCACATCCATACCAGTGGCAGAATAGTAAATTCCGCTGCCTTCATACTCGGCGATATTTGCGATGGGCAATCTTCTATATGCGGCACCAGTTGCTACAATAATCGATTTTGACTTAATGATTTTATCATTCGTTGCACAAACCGTAAAATGCCCATCGTGATATTCTAAGCTCTTGGCGCGATGCGGTATGGATATATTACAACCAAATTTTTGGGCCTGAATATAGGCTCTGTTGGCCAAGTCACCTCCCGATATGCCAGTAGGAAATCCTAAATAATTTTCAATTTTAGAACTTTTTCCCGCTTGTCCACCTGGCGCCTCACTATCAATAGTAACGACGCTCAATCCTTCAGAAGCAGCATACACACTTGCTGCAAGTCCGGCAGGACCTGCTCCAATGACAAGAACATCAAATGTCTTATCCTCAAAATCCATGAGCACACCGCTGTATCTTGCTAATTCATCGATATTTGGTTGCCGGCAGATTTTAGAATCGCTATTGATTAAAATGGGAAGATCACCTTCCGAGAGGTCAAAATTTTTCAATAATTGAAGAGCCTCTTTTTCTGTGTCGGTGTCAAGAAAGCTGTGCCAAATATGATTCTTTTCAAGAAAGTCAAGAATCTTATACGTTGCATTGGTTTTTCCTGAGCCCACCAGTTTTATGCCACCAGATATTTCAGTTAAAACCGTCTGCTGGCGCAATAAAAAAGCGTTTAGAAGCATGTCGCTAATATCGCTATGTTTGGCAATGGCCTCTTTTAAACGGTTGGGTTTTATTCTTAAAAGGGTCGTGTCATCAACAGTTATAGCATGAAACTGTGCAGAGCGATTAGAAAGCATACCGCTATCACCAGAAAATTCATATTTACCATGCGTCACAATCGTGGTATTATTGTAAGGATCTTCAATAAGGATCGCACCTTTGAGTATGACGAAAAAATCATATAAATTGTCACCTAATGCAAATACTTTTGTTGGTTTTTCATAGTCTTCAATCGTTCCAAAGGCTTTAAGTCTAGACACTTGTTCATGGGATAATTCTGGAAAGCGAGGGTCTTTCATAGCGATTGTATTTAGTATTTGATTGTGTTATAAAATAGCCAATTTGCGTTGTACAGGTAAGGCAAAAGGAGTTTGAAAGTAAAAATAACACTTCTTAGGTCATTTTTAATGAACGATTTAATATTAAGATGCACATTATGTCATGACACCTCTAATGGGCAGAGTAAACGTGATCTACATGTTTCAGTCCAAAAAAGAGGATACTATCAGTTTGCGACCGTCGCGCGTTGTAAGCGATCGTTAATCGATTTGCCCAAACCTGCATTAGGGAAACGCTCGGCTATGATAAGGTCAAGGACTTGACTGTCTAATTGATGCATCGCATCGTAAAGTCGAGATGCGGCTATTTCCATATTTTTTTCTTTGGAAAGTATGATTTGAAAAGTTACTGCTGGATGTTTTACTTCGGAATGAAAAGCCAATACTCCAATACGTTTGCCATGATGTTTTTCTATAGCTTCGGAAACGTTATCTACCAAAATAGTTTTAGTCGTTGGGGCGTAATGTCGTTCTAGCATTCCTGGAGCATCTGGGGCAATTTCTTTTTTATTCTGTATTGAAATCGAGCCTACAATACCTTCAATCGCTTCTACCGAAGTAGAGCCTAACCTATAAATAATTGGCTCGTCATGATCAAAACCAATAATGGTAGATTCGATGCCGCGTTCACAGGGTCCGCCATCCAATACCATTTTGATGGTATCCTTAAAATAGCGTTCAACGTGTCTAGCAGTGGTTGGGCTAATATTCCCAAACGGATTTGCACTTGGAGCCGCCAAAGGAAAGTCCAGCTGTTTCAAAAGTTCCAGCGCTGTAGGATGATTAGGAATGCGTATCGCAACTGTATCTTTTCCTGCGGAAATAAGATCGGGAATGATTGCTTTTTTCTTTAAAACTAGCGTCAATGGTCCTGGCCAAAAGGCCTCGGCCAATAGCTTCGCTTTCTTCGGAAGGTGACTAACGTATATCGATAATTCCTCGACCGAATGGATATGAACAATCAACGGATTAAAAAACGGACGTTTCTTAGTTTCAAATATGCTCTTGATGGCTTTTTCGCTAAAAATATTGCCAGCCAACCCATAGACAGTTTCTGTAGGGATTGCTACCACCTCTTCGGCATTTAATAAAGCAACCGCTTTTGATATGTCTTTTGAAATAATGCTCATAATATGCTAACGAGCTGTAATATTAATTCAAAAAAATGAAAAATGAATTAAAAATTGATACCTCGTATTTTTGGATCGTAGTTTTTCATTTTGAATCTACCTTTTTGTTAGTTTTGCAGCCTTAAAAACTCAAGATGATTTCAGTAGATAATTTAGCGGTAGAATTTAGTGGTCATACGCTGTTTAGCGACGTGTCATTTACAATTAATGCAGATGATAAAATCGCATTAATGGGAAAAAATGGTGCGGGAAAATCAACGATGATGAAGATTATCGCAGGTGTACAAAATGCCACACGTGGTAGTGTTAGAACCCCTAAAGATGTCATCATCGCCTATTTGCCACAACATCTCCTCACCCAAGATAACACCACTGTTTTTGACGAAGCCTCCAAAGCATTCAACCATGTTTTTGAGATGCGCGATGAGATGGAAACTCTTAATAAACAGCTCGAAACCAGAACTGATTATGAGAGCGAGGACTACATGAAGATTATTGAGCGCGTGTCTGATTTGGGAGAGGTGTATTATGCTCTGGAAGATGTTAATTATGATGCTGAAGTTGAAAAGGCACTCAAAGGTTTAGGATTTAAACAACACGATTTTGAAAGACAAACCAATGAATTTTCTGGCGGATATCGCATGCGTATTGAACTCGCTAAAATTCTGCTCCAAAAACCAGATTTGATCTTGTTGGATGAGCCTACCAATCATATAGATATAGAATCGGTGATATGGTTAGAGGATTTTTTGGTCAATAAAGCAAAAGCCGTAGTGGTGATTTCCCATGATCGTGCTTTTATCGATACCATAACCAATCGCACCATTGAAGTCACGATGGGTCGTATTTACGATTATAAAGCAAAATACACACACTATTTACAATTACGTGAAGATAGACGAGCCCATCAAATAAAAGCCTATCAAGAACAGCAAAAGTTTATTGCAGACAATCAACTGTTTATCGATCGGTTTAAGGGCACTTTTTCTAAAACGAATCAAGTGACCTCACGCGAGCGCATGCTTGAAAAATTGGAGATTATTGAAATTGATGATGTCGATAATTCTGCATTGAAATTGCGCTTTCCGCCAACCCAACGCTCAGGAGATTATCCTGTCACGGTTAAGGAGGTGTCTAAATCTTATGGAGAGCATACGGTTTTTAAAAATGCAAACATGTCGATTTCAAGAGGCGAGAAAGTCTGTTTTGTGGGTAGAAATGGTGAAGGAAAATCGACCATGATCAAAGCTATTTTGGGCGATATAGAAGTAGAAGGCACTTGTACTTTGGGCCATAATGTAAAGGTTGGTTATTTTGCTCAAAATCAAGCTGCCTTATTAGATGAGAATTTGACCATCTTTCAAACGGTTGATGAGGTCGCCAAAGGTGATGTACGCACGCAGATTAAGAATATTTTGGGTCGCTTTATGTTTAAAGGCGATGATGTCGATAAAAAAGTAAGTGTGCTTTCTGGTGGTGAAAAAACCAGATTGGCAATGGTGAAGCTGCTTTTGGAACCAGTCAACTTATTAATTCTTGATGAGCCAACAAACCATTTGGATTTAAAATCGAAGGATGTTTTAAAAGAGGCGCTTCAAAATTTTGATGGGACATTGGTGTTGGTGTCTCACGACAGGGATTTTTTACGAGGCTTGTCTAATAAGGTCTTTGAATTTAAGGAGCAACGGGTTATTGAGCATTTTGAGACGATTGATGCCTTTTTGGAGCGAAATAGGATTGAGAGTATTAGAGCTCTGGATTTGTAAATTATTATTTTAAGATAAGATTTCAAATAAAATCAATAAAAAATACCCACAACAGTTTCCCCTCCATGGAGGGGATTAAGGGGTGGGTAAAATTCATTGATGACAGTTCACACAGAGCTGTATTAATAGGTAACCTCAGCAATAGCATTGACCCATCCCTAGCCCTTCCAAGGAAGGGAACTCTGCTAGAGGAATACGTATCTAAGAATCGAGTGGTTTAACTGGGAAAACTAAATCTCATAATTCTTCTAAACCAAAACAAGTACACCTGCGTTAGCGATTGAGGCATTTGTTGAAGCTCTTTTTATGTTGTTGCATATATGCAACATAAAAAAGCGACTGCCGAAAGCGCGACCCTTGTGGTAACGCCCAAAAAACGAATCTAATAGTACGTTTACTTACGTTTATTTTAACAGGAATCTGTTAAATTTTGAGTATTTTTGCAGTCTTATGCAAGAGGAATTAAGGCTTTCGAGTTGGTTACCTACCACAAATAAAGAGGTGAAAATACGCGGTTGGCAAGAACTGGATGTGATCTTATTTAGTGGAGACGCTTATGTGGATCATCCTACGTTTGGACCTGCGGTTATAGGACGTTTGCTGGAAAGTTTTGGGTTGAAAGTGGCGATTGTACCGCAACCTAGTGTGACCGATAATCTTCAGGATTTTGTGAAATTAGGGAAGCCACGTTTGTTTTTTGGAGTGACTGGTGGTTGCATGGACCCGATGGTGAGTAACTATAACGCGAATAAAAAGCGTCGTGATAAAGACGCGTATACACCAAATGGTGATATTGGGTTTCGACCAGATTATGCGTCTTCGGTTTATAGTAATATTTTAAAGGAAAAATGGCCTGATACACCAGTTTTGATTGGTGGCATTGAAGGATCATTACGTCGTGTGACGCATTATGATTATTGGAGTGATAAATTGATGCCAACGATTTTAGAAACGTCTAAGGCAGATATGTTGGTCTACGGAATGGGTGAACAACCGTTGCGTGAAATTATTCGATTGTTAGAAAAAGGAGTGCCTTTTTCTAGTTTAAATACCATAAATCAAACTGCTGTACTTGTAAAAAAAGGTGAGGATATCCCAAAAAATAGTAATTGGGAAGATGTAGAAATTGCCTCTCATGAGGTGTGTTTGAGTGACAAGAAGAAATATGCGTCTAATTTTAAAGTCATCGAGCAAGAATCTAATAAATTAGCTGCACGACGCATTTTTCAGAAAGTAGGCGATAGGACATTGATGATTAATCCGCCTTATCCTACGATGACAGAGGCTGAAATTGATGCCTCTTTTGATTTGCCATACACACGATTACCACATCCAAAATATAATAAGCGTGGACCTATTCCAGCTTTTGAAATGATTAAGACCTCCATAAACATTCACAGAGGTTGTTTTGGTGGTTGTAGTTTTTGTACCATTTCAGCGCATCAAGGTAAATTTATTGCTTCGAGAAGCAAAGAATCTATATTAAGAGAAGTTGATAAAGTTGCTAATATGCCAGATTTTAAAGGCTATTTAAGCGATATTGGAGGCCCAAGTGCCAACATGTACCAAATGAAGGGGAAGGTGCAATCTATTTGTGACAAGTGTGTGGCGCCTAGTTGTATTTCACCCGTAATTTGTAGTAATTTAGATACATCTCACAAACCGCTTACCGAATTATACCAAGCTGTCGACAGTCACCCAAAGGTTAAAAAATCATTTATAGGTTCTGGGATTCGGCATGATATGTTAGTGCCCGAATTTAATAAAAATGCAGATCCTAAAGAGCTTGATGATTATACTGAAGAAGTGATGACCAAGCATGTTTCCGGTCGGTTGAAAGTGGCTCCAGAGCATACCAGTGATCCTGTTTTAAAATTAATGCGGAAACCCTCGTTCTCGTACTTCCATAAGTTTAAGGAACGTTTTGATAAGATTAATATTAAGAAGGGCTTGAAGTTGCAGTTGATTCCGTATTTTATTTCGAATCACCCAGCCTGTGAAGTTGAGGATATGGCCAATTTGGCTGCGGAAACTAAAGATATGGGGTTTCAGTTAGAGCAAGTTCAAGGATTTACGCCAACACCAATGACTGTGGCTACGGTAATTTATTATAGTGGTTACCATCCGTACACACTTAAAAAAGTGAAAACACCTATTACGCGTAAAGAGAAAGACGAGCAACACCGTTTTTTCTTTTGGTATAAGGATGAAAATAAAGCATGGATCAAAAAGACCTTAAATAGATTGGGTCGTACAGATTTACTTAACGTTTTACTTCCCGAAAAAACTGAAAAATGGCGCAAGAATAAACCAAGTGGTGACGCCAAGCATACGTTTGATGATGCGGTGCCTTTTAATCAGCGAAGGGATAAGGTGAAGTATAAGGGTAGGAAGCATAAGAAGAGGCGGTAGTTTTATAGAACCAACATATCTTCAAAACATGTCATTGTCGGTCTCTGTTTTTAACCGATTGTTGACGTTGTCTTAACCGTTGAGTTTTTTGAGTTCTACGATTTCGAAATTGAACCAAGATTTGATGGTGTTTAGCAATTTATTTTAGTTGTCTTACCAATTAACCAATTGAAAGTTTTGCAGCATCTTTCCATAAGTAATGTGGCATTGGTTCTTGTAATTCCCAATTGATGCTCATTGGTTTTGATCCTTTATAATCTTTCAATTCACCTTCACCAATAAAGACATATCCTATACTATTACCATATTCATCTTTTGCTTTTTCTCTAACAAAAAGCAAAATTCTCTTTTCCTCTTCTTTATGTTTGATATAGGACAAGCCTTTCCCTAAATCTGGTCTTGCAGAGTTTTGAGTTTGCCAATGAAACAAAGACTCAGTAACAGCATAATCATCGTACATTGTGGTTGGTGAAAAATTTTCTTCTGATTTTAAAAGATTTATAAATAATATCTCTGTATTCAAATCTTTATTTAAAGCTGTGCCTTCTCTATTTGATGATTTTTTATTGAAACTACTAAATTGAAAAGCTGTTAGAATTTGGTCTCGAGTATAGCGAGAGTGTAATTTTAAAGGCTGGATATAAGGAAGACTAATAGATAATTCTTTGAAGTCTATTTTTTCAATTAATAACTCTAAAACTTCTTTTATTTCTTCAACCAAAATGGTGTTAACTCCAATTTTACGAATGCTTTTTTCTATCGAACTAAAGCCACCTTCTTTTTGCCAAACGTCATAATGCAACATTAAAAGCATAGTTTCTTCATTTTTGCTAAACGTTGAAATATTAATTTTAAAATTTTGTTTGGCAAGTTTTAAAATAAAACTAAAATAGCTTAACGAATTAGTTGATAGCCATTTATTGGAAATCGCCGAAACTATAGCTTTTTCATTTTCAGAATTAAAATCATTTAATTTACCAGCTTCGTAGCAAAGACGTTTCCAACTTGCCCGTTTATAGATCGATTGCAATGGCATATTGTAAAATCTAATGAAATTTTTTAGAGTAAGAGGTAAATTGGTTTGATGCTGGTAATCTAGTATTTTTTTGATGATTTTTTTACGGCTCAAGGAGGTTGCAGTAGCAATATTGTTAAGAATAGTTTCTTTCGATTTTTTTTCTAAAACTATCGAGCATCCTAAAGGTAGATGAGGAAAATTATCTTCAATTTCTTTTAAAACCGTTGTATTTGATTTTCCGATTAAAGCTCTAAATTTATTTTCAAAATTATATTCGGAATGAGAATTACCAACAAAGTCTAAAACAGTTAAACAATCTTTTTCTTCATAAAGCCTTAAGCCTCTACCTAGTTGCTGTAAAAAGACTGTCAAGCTTTCCGTTGGTCTTAAAAAGAGTAGTGTATCTATTTCAGGAATATCAATACCTTCATTGAATATATCAACAACGAAGAGATAATTAATGTCCTTTTTCTCTAGTTTTTGTCGAATCTGAATTCTATTCTTACTGTTATTACATGTCAAATAGTCAGCTTTTAAGCCCGCAAGTAAAAACTTTTCAGCCATATATTTGGCATGCTCCATTGAAACACAATATCCTAATGCCCTGACATCATTAATGTCTTTTGTATATTTATCTAAAGCATTTATAATTTCATTGACTCTTCTATCACTTTCAGTGTAGATATCTGTTAGTTCACTAACAACATATCTTCCTTTTATCCATTTCACATTAGATAAATCGATACTATCTGTTATCCCAAAATATTGAAAAGGGCAAAGCAATTTTTTATTCATTGCTTCTGGTAATCTGATTTCGGTAGCGATTTTATTGTCAAAGTCTTCTAGAATATCCTCACCATCCATTCTTTCGGGAGTTGCCGTAAGTCCAAGAAGAATTTTTGGTTTGAAATGATTTATTACAGATCTATAACTTTTAGCTTTTTGATGGTGACATTCATCAATAATTATATAATCGTAATAATCGTCGGCTATTTGCAAATTTTCAAGTTGATTATTTACGGTTTGAACAGAAGCAAATACAAATTCGAAATTATCGGGAACTCTACCGTCAACCCATAATTCGCCGATATTATTGTTTTTCAGAACGCCTTGAAATGTTGAAAGTGATTTTTCCAAAATCTCTTTTCTATGTGCCAGAAACAAAAGTTTTGAAGATGGATTATTTTGTTTGAATCGTTTGTAATCGAAAGCAGAGATTACAGTTTTGCCTGTTCCCGTAGCTGCGACTATTAAATTTCTGAATCTATTGTGAACAGTCCTTTCGACCTCTAGTTTTTCTAAAACTTCATTTTGGTATGGGAATGGTTTAATATCAAAAAATACAGACACATTTTGATACGGCTTACTAAATTTACCTTGTTTTAAAGCACTGATTAATTTTTCTTTATGACGAGTTTCATCGAATAATTCAAAGTCATCACTCTGCCAATACGCATCAAATGTTTTTTGAAATTTATCTATTATATGGCTTACTTCTTTAGTAGTGACTTTTAAGTTCCATTCTAAACCATCAGTTAATGCTGATCTTGAAAAATTAGAGGAGCCGATATATGCTGTATGAAAACCAGAATTTCTGTAGAATAAATAAGCTTTTGCATGCAACCTTTCATTTCCAGTATTATAGGAAATTTTAATTTCTGTATTTGGCAATCTCGATAATAATTGAATCGCTTTGTAATCTGTAGCTCCGATATAAGTTGTGGTAATGACTTTAAGTTTTCCTCCACGTTCAGTGAATTCTTTTAATTCTTTTTCGAGAATTATTATTCCTTTAAATTTTATGAAAGAAACTAATAAGTTGATTTGGTTTGAAGACAGAATTTCTTTCTTTAGCTCACTTTCTAATGATAATCCGCCATTGCCGCCAGTGAATAATTCACTTTGTGTTAATGTCGTGTAAGGGGTTATTTCTTTTAAATGTAAGTCCAGATTAGAAAAATGAGCATCAGTTTTTGCAAAAACTGCTTTTAGAATTTCACCTTCAATCTTTACTAGGTCATCTTCAAATTCATGGTTGTCAAGTTCTTTTTTGAGTAAACGAATAATCTTATTCGTAATAGCGATTTGAACTTCAATTTTGTTTTTGCCAATTAAATCGAAAGCATGCTTTAAAGTTCTTGACAAATGTTTTGAAAGGATAATGGATGCCTCTTCTCTGTCGATTAAACTTTTTTTAAGAAAGAATTTATCTTTTTCAAGATCTTTTAATTTTTGAGATACTAGCTGTGTTACTAAGTCTTCATAAATGCCTTGATTCATAATTCTATAAATTCTTTTAAAATTGGCAAATCAGCTTCTGCCCAATCTAAATTAACTAATTCTTCTTTAGTAACTATTACAAAATCAAAGTGTTCACGAAGTTTTAATTCTCCTGAAACATATTCAGCAATAAATGGAATTAAGTTAACTTTAAAATTAGGATATTGATGAGTCACAGGGGTTAATCGTTTTTTAACTTCAATTTTAATATTTAATTCTTCAAATATTTCCCTTTTAATACATTCTATTTCTGTTTCCCCTATCTCAATTTTTCCACCAGCAAACTCCCATTTCAATGGAAGCTTCATGGTTTCGCTTCTCTGAACCGCTAAAATTTTATCACCAAAATGAATGATTGCACAAGTAACAAGAATTGTTTTCATAATTAATCTTAAGCGCGAATTTTTATTGTAATACTTGTCTCTACATTACACTAATTTAACCTCAGCTAAAAAATCATCAACTTCATTCTCTGTTTTAAAATGAAGGTAGTTCTCGGTATTGTCTCGAAAAAAATCAATTAAATCCCATTGGGTTTTAAATACTCTATATGAAACGCCTTCGTAATTATAAATAAAAAATACGTCGCTAATATTCTCATCAGAAATTAGAACTGTTTCTAAAGTTCTTGATGCTCTTAGATATTCAGTGCTTATGGTCTTTAATATATTCATTTTCGAAAGCGTTTATTACATAAGCGTTATTATGGTAGTGTCCTCTTAACCGATTTTCAATACTTTAAGATTTAATCTTTCTCCTCCCAAACCCGCGTTAGGGATAGAAGTGAAAAGCCCACAGCGATCCAGATAGTTATCGGGAGAGCGAGGACTTGCAACGGATAGCCCGACACTTCGTAGCTTTTTTTAAGCGAAGAAGGGTAACGCCCAAATACTAAAACTTAAAAAGTTAATGCGCCTCCAACCAATCCACTCCAACACCAACCTCAACATCTAAAGGCACGTCCATTTTAAAAGCATTCTCCATTTCGGTTTTGATCAAAATCTTCATCTCCTCCAATTCAGGTTTATAAACATCAAAGACCAATTCATCATGAACCTGCAAGAGCATCTTGGTTTTGAAATTTCCGTGGGATAATTTATTATGGATATTGATCATGGCAATTTTAATAATATCGGCTGCGCTCCCTTGAATGGGTGCATTCACTGCGTTTCGTTCGGCACCACTGCGCACCATCGCGTTACGGGAATTGATATCTTTTAAATAACGACGTCGTCCCAAAATGGTTTGCACATAACCATGATCGCGAGCAAAGTCGACCTGCTCACTCATATAAGCTTTGAGTTTGGGATAGGTTTCGTAATAGGTATCAATGAGCTCTTTGGCTTCACCACGTGATAAATCGGTTTGGTTGCTGAGGCCAAATGCAGACACGCCATAAATAATCCCAAAATTAACCGTTTTGGCATTGCTACGTTGTGCTCTTGTGACTTCATCAATGGGAACACCAAACACCTTTGAAGCGGTTGACGCATGAATATCCTCACCATTCTTAAAAGCTTCTATCATCGTTTCCTCCTTGCTCAAAGCTGCAATGATGCGTAATTCTATTTGCGAATAATCGGCAGCGAGCAAGACGTAATTCTCGTCTCGTGGTACAAAGGCTTTTCGTACTTGACGACCACGTTCGGTACGGATGGGGATATTTTGTAAATTAGGATTATTACTACTCAGTCTTCCTGTCGCAGCAACGGTTTGCATATAATCGGTGTGTACGCGACCGGTTGCTTCTTCCACCTGCAAAGGTAAGGCATCCACGTAAGTACTTTTCAGTTTTGCGAGTCCACGATAGTCTAAAACCTGCTGAATGATCGTATGGTCTCTTGCTAAATAACTCAGCGTATCTTCAGCGGTAGAATATTGTCCCGTTTTGGTTTTTTTAGGCTTATCTACGAGGTTTAATTTTTCGAATAAAATAATACCCAACTGCTTTGGCGAGGCGATGTTGAATTCTTCGCCAGCAGCTTCGTAAATGGATTTTTCGAGGTTGGTGATGTCGTTATTTAAAGCTTCGGAAAGTGAATTTAAAAATTTAGTATCAAGGTTAATGCCTTCCAATTCCATAGCTGCCAAGACACGCAACAGTGGCACCTCGATATCATCAAAGAGTTTTTGGGTGTCGGCAGCACCCAACTCTGAAGTGAAATGTTGTTTTAATTGCAAGGTGATATCGGCATCTTCAACTGCATATTCGGTTTGTTTGTCTAACGGAACATCGCGCATTGACAATTGATTCTTTCCTTTTTTACCAATCAATTCTGTGATAGAAACTGGGGTATAATTGAGATACGTTTCCGCCAAAATATCCATGTTATGACGCATATCTGGATTGATGAGGTAGTGCGCCAACATCGTATCAAAGAGTTTGCCTTTGACTTCCACATTGTACTTTGCGAGGACTTTGATGTCGTATTTTAAATTTTGTCCGATTTTTTCTATTTGCTCGTTTTCAAAAAACGGGCGCAAGATGTCTATCAACGCTTGGGCTTCTTCTTTTTCCTTCGGAAATGGGACATAAAACCCTTTCCCGGCTTCCCATGAAAATGCGATACCAACTAATTCAGCTGTCAGCGGATTCAGGCCAGTCGTTTCCGTATCAAAACACACCGAAGTTTGACTCAGAAGGTTTTTGACAAACAAGGTGGTAGCCATGCCTGGAGCCACACTTTGATAAAAATGGGAGGTGTTGGCGATTGTTTTGCGTTCTAAAGAATTTGATGTGGTTTCGTTCGCTGCATCAGTAGAACCAAAGAGTGAGAATTGACCTTCGCCAGCATTCGCACTTGAATTTGATGGTGAAGATCCATTCGAATTTGAATTTTTGTTTGTTGATGTGGATGCAGATGATCCCGAGCCTCCTGTGTAGGGTTTTTTTTCAGAGCCCGTTGCAGCTTCGCCAGACGTGAATGTTTTTACAAAATTATCGGTGAGGCGTCTAAACTCCAATTCTTGAAAGATCTCCTTGACTTTCTCAACATCAGGATGGTCAAGCTCAAAATCTTTGGCGTTGAAAGTCACGGGTACATCGAGCATAATAGTCGCTAATTTTTTTGAAAGCAACCCTAACTCTGCATTGGCTTCTACTTTCTCTTTCATTTTACCCTTGAGCTCGTGGGTATTGGCCAGTAGGCCTTCCATACTGCCGTAGGCTTTTAAAAACTTTTTGGCTGTTTTTGGTCCTACACCTGGTAATCCAGGGATATTATCAGAGGCGTCACCCATCATACCTAAATAATCAATGACCTGCATAGGTTCATTCACTTCAAATTTTTTCTGAACTTCTGGGATGCCCCAGGTTTCGTAGCCACCTCCAAAAACGGGACGGTACATGAAAATATTTTCGGTAACCAATTGGGCAAAATCCTTATCTGGAGTGACCATCATGACCTTATAGCCTTCTTTTTCCGCTTGACGGGAAAGCGTACCAATCACGTCGTCGGCCTCAAACCCTGCTTTGACCATTATGGGAATATGCATGGCCTCAAGAATATTACAGATATGCGGGATGGCCGTTCGTATACCCTCTGGTGTTTCGTCGCGATTGGCTTTATAATCTGCGTACATTTCGACCCTGTCCTTACTACCTTCTTTATCAAAACAAACGGCGAGATGGTCTGGGCGTTCTCGTTTGATAACATCCAACAATGAGTTCATAAACCCCATGATGGCCGAGGTGTCTTCGCCCTTTGAGTTGATTCTTGGATTTTTTATAAAGGCGTAATACCCACGGAAAATAAGGGCGTAAGCATCGACTAGGAATAGGCGTTTTTGATCTGACATTATATCTTGTTTTTGAAGATTATAAAGCTACAAAATACAGTAGAGATGTCAATTCTATTTAGATGAAATTATCGTTGTGAAGATCAATTGGGTCGAATTAAAATAAGCTTATTTCTAAACTCAACTAATTATTTAATCTGAACAATTTCCAAGTAGTTGTTGCTTGGGTCATTGTCTAAGTCAACCTCGTTTATAAATGCACTTCCCGTACCGTAAGAATATAAAGAAACCGTTTGCCCTTGTGTTAAATATAATACAGTGTCAATATCTATGTTAAAATCAACTCCATTATGGCCAGTTTGAATTTTTTCTTGATTAAGAACATTTTGGATATAAATGGCTATGCCAAATGTACGAGTGCCACTACCTACTATTTTTAAATTAGCATTAATTCGGTAGTAACCTGCGTCTGGAGCTTGAAATCCATCTGTAGTAATATTGAAGTTATTGTTGGTGTCAAACATCTCTTGAGTAAAGTCTATTTTTTCATATCCAATGCCTTGGGTAACATTTGTTCTTACTTTACATAAGACTAAATCATTACCAGGAAAGTCTTCAAAACTGAGATTGCCACTGCCATCTGTTTTCAGAACTTGATTCGGCGTACCATCAGTCAATGGCATACTATATTCGTCATTTATGTTCATTTCACCATTGGCATAAACATTTAAGGCGTTACTTCTAAAACTATTTGAAGAGCCTTTACCAATAACAAAAATCTTATCTATGGCCGTCACAGCAGGATCATAAATAGTATTGTAGCGACCTATTGCAGTTTCATTGGTACCGGGTGCATTCGTGCCAAATCCGAATGCGGTTGAATAAGATCCACTCGCAGTAGTGTTAATCCCAAAAGCTGTTGAATTTATTCCGCTCGCGAGAGTTCCATCCCCAAATGCAGTAGAACGATCACCCGAAGCTATTGTATTGAACCCAAATGCTGTGGCTTCTTCACTGTTCGCTACTGTTTGTAAACCGAATGCGGTGGAATTAGCGCCACTTGCAACAGTATTATATCCAAATGCGGTTGATTGAAATCCCTCTGCCTGGCTTTCTCGACCAAAGGCGGTGGAGTTTTGGTTACTTGCGATGGTGCTACGGCCAAATGCCGTAGAGATAAATCCCGTTGATGATGTAGAAAAACCAAAGGCTACTGAATAGGTTGCAGATGCAGTACTGTTGAAGCCAAATGCGGTAGATCTATTACCTATTTGACTATCTACCCATTGATTTGAGCTTGTGTATCCGGCTCTAAAAGCGGATTTGGAGGGTTGAAAGAACATACGAGGGCCAGAACCACTTAATTCACTATCCATAGAAACCCCAGACCCTTCGGCCCCTGTGACGAAAAACCCATCAGTTCCATCAATTTTTACGGCTCCGGCATCTGCAGTGATGTTTTTGCCGTTTCCGTTTCCGCCCTCGTTGTAAGCCTGATCGAGCGTATTTTTATTTGAACTCGATATTATGTTCCAATTAGATGTGCTTTGGTCCCAAAAATAGAAACCTTTACCATCATAAGCATTACCCGTATAAAACACCAACATGCCATCCTGATTGGCGGTCATGTTACTCGAAATAACCAAATCTGAAACTCGTGGTATCAATATGCCATCTGTATTGGCAGGGGTAGTGGTATTTGAGGCACTTATATCCAATTGTGCTTTTGGGTCCGTATTACCAATCCCTACCTGCGCGCTGCAAATGCTGCTAAAGCTAATTAAGAAAAAAAATGGTTTTAAAAATTTCATTTCAATAGTATTATTAGAAGCCACCCAGCAAAACTGAGTGGCTTTTAAATAGTCGTAATTAATACTGTACGACTTTGACCAACTCAAAAAAACTAATCTCCAATTGCAGTATTATGTGATGCGAAAACACCGTCTGGATTTTCTAAAACAGTCCATACGTGCAATTGCCATTGACCTACCATGTCATTAAAGTGCCAAACGTCAGCATCACCCGTAAAACCCTCTGGTGGAGTTCCTGGATTGTTTGGGTCGTCTGGAATAACTCCGTATTCAATACCCATCATTTGCATGTTTCCAGCAGCGTCAGGTTTATAAAGTATGAATTCTGGTTGTAGTAAATCGAAAGTCCCGTCGATTAAGGCTGGATTTAAATAGTGATGTCCCATATTCGGTACGTAACCAGACACGTCAAATCGACCTTCGTTTTGGGCTTCGCTGTAATCTATATATTTTGCGGTAGCCTCTTCAACTTGGTTGATTTCAATTTCCCAAGTTTCAAGTTGTGGACTGTTGTCGTCGTCGCTACAGTTTGTTAAGCTGAATAAAATGCTTAAACCAGTAAGGGTTGCTAATAGTTTTTTTGAGATTTTCATGATTTTTATTTTTAGATAAATTTGATTTTATATTTTTCTGCTATACCCATTACTTTTTCTATATCGGGCGGGTTAGAGGGCAATTTCGAAATTTCGGTAAATAAATTTTCCAAACCAGACGGAAAGATGCTCAGGAAAACTCTCGTCTTTCCTGGCCCGATTGTTTTCCATGAGTGCGGAATTTCCCTCGGGCAAAAGACCATATCACCCGCCCCAAGAATAGTAGTTTCAGACCCCACGGTAACTTCAAGACTGCCCGAAATGACGTGAAAAACCTCATCTTCATTTGAGTGAACGTGAGGCGGTATAAATATACCTGGCTCATTCAGTTCTTCTATTAAAGTAAATTGACCGTTTGTATCCTCACCTTTTAGTTTGATGGTTTGATTATCTCCTAAGGTTAACAACTTTTGACCTTCATCGTCCCTAACAATCTTTGGTTTTACATTTACCAACTTATTTCTGTTGCCTTGACTTTTAATATCTTTAAAGGATGATAGCGAAAATGCTCCCGCTCCCAAAGCCATAGTCTTTAAAAATTTATTTCGTCTCATAGAATGATTATTTATACTTTCAAAATTATATTTTTAAGTGTCTGTACTTTAGAATATTTGTAGTAATTGCTAATGTATTTGTCTCATTTTAAGCTGAATGAATCATAACTATTAATTATTGCGTCAAAAGTGTTAGTGCGCCTTGACTGAATTCTCGAATTTTGAAAGTGTTGATTTCTTAATAATATGAATAGGTATCTAATTATAATTCTTTTACTGTTTTGCTCTAAATCCATGGTAGCTCAAGTCGCCTATAATTTGGATCCAAAATACCCAGTACATGATCTTGAGGACTATTTAAGAGTTGTAGAAGACAAATCTCAAAATTTTCATCCTGAAGACATATTAAGTGATTCAACGCTCAATTTTGAACCAAGTAAGACTTTACCAAAAAGATTAAATTTAGGATCGACCTATTGGGGTAAAATCAAACTTGTTGTAAAAGATTCATTAAAAGGATGGACCTTGCATTTTGAAGATAGACATATCGGTCTTCCAGCATGGTCAAAAAGCAATGGTAAAGTTGACGTTTACGGATTTGTAAACGGCAAACAAATACTTCACAAAAAAACTGGAGTGGAATATCCAAAAAAAGTCCGCGACTCTGATAGTCACTGGGCATTAAATCAAATCAGTTTACAGGATTTACCACTTGATGTTCCCGTAGAATTAGTTATAAAGGTTCAAGGCAACCAGATGGGATATCCGCCTTACTTTAATCTTTCAGCCCGAAGTCCTGATCAAAGGCACTACCATCAATTGTTTCAATTTCAGAATGCATTTAATATCTTTTTCTTTGGGGTTAGTTTTATTGTGCTGTTGTATCATGTGCTTCAATACGTTTATTTGAGGGAACGCGTGTATTTGTGGTTTTCAATTTGGTTGCTATTTGTAACATTTACTTTAGCCATGACGGTTGGTTTCTTTATTGGGAGTCTAACCATGTATCGCTATGCATTATGGATTTTACTTGCAAATGGCGTGTTTTATTCGTTTTGGTTTTTTGGAAGATCGTTTGTCCAATCGAAATTAAAATATCCAAAACTGGATAAAGTCATTATTACATTACCAGTATTGCTCATAATTGAAATTGTTTTGGTTGCTATCTACTCTGTTGTATTCAATCCCCAAACACGTTTTACAGGATTGGGTTATCACTATCTTATTTTAAACATCTACACTTTCGCAAGTTTGATATTATCTGTTGTACTGGTTTTGAAGAAAGATTTGTTTGCGAAATACTTTGGAGTAGGAGGTCTGGTAGGTAACTTTTTTTTAATACTTGGTGTTTTTTGGGGTATGGGTAAGCTCAAGGAGTTTGGTCTCAATTTTGACCCATTCTCAATGGGGATGTTTCTTCAAATAATTATCTTTTCATTTGGTATTGCCTATAGAAGACAGGTGCTTAATAACCAAAACCAGAAGCAACAGCTTAAGGCGAAGGAAAACGCTTTGGAAATTGAGAGAATAAAGGATCTTAATCAAATCAAGACTCGATTTTATGCGAATATCAGTCACGAATTTAGAACGCCATTGACCCTGATAAATGGGCCTTTGGAAATGGCTAAAACTAAGTCTAATCATAATTCTGAAATCACTATTAATCAGAAAGGGTTTGAAACCATTTTGAAAAACACACATAGATTGCAAAATCTTATTGACCAGCTTTTGGAAATTTCCAAGATGGAAAGTGGAGCGGTCAATTTACTTTTAAGAAAGGGAGGTGTGATTTCATTCTTAAAGACTTTGGTGAATTCTTTCGAGAGTATGGCAGACCGGGAAAATGTGGCATTAAACTCTGTATTTCCAGAGGAATTGGATAGAGCGTTTTACGACCGTGATAAGTTAGAAAAGATCGTCACGAATATTTTATCTAATGCCATAAAGTACACCTCAAACAAAGGATCAGTCACGTTATCTGTAATTCACGATAATCAATATTTAACCATTGAATGTGCCGATACTGGTGAGGGGATGGACAACCACGAGCTGAAAAAAATCTTTGAGCGCTTTTACAGGGTTGAAACCTCAGAGAAAGAGGGTAGCGGTATCGGACTCGCTCTTACCAAAGAGATAGTTGAACTTCACAATGGTAAGATTAGTGTAAGCAGCCTTAAAAATAAAGGAACCACCTTTAAGGTTAGATTGCCCATTACTCTCGGTGGGCTACCAGATAATGTAGTCTTTGAAAACGCTGAACAAGTTGATTATTCAGATACAACTTATCAAGATGTCTTGCTTAATCGAGAAACAAATAAAGTTCAACCCACTTCTAAAAACTCACAATTGCCAATAATTTTGGTAGTTGAGGACAATAATGAGTTAGCAGAATATATTTCAAGTATCCTCAAACCTAACTACAAAGTTCTATCGGCAGATAACGGACTTAAAGGAGAACGTATGGCCTTTGAGCATATTCCTGATATTCTCATCACCGACGTTATGATGCCGAAAAAAGATGGGCTTCAATTGTCAAATTCTTTAAAAAACAACCCTAAAACAAGCCATATACCCATAATTATGTTGACCGCCAAAGCGGGCAACGAAAGTAAAATAGCGGGTCTTTCCCAAGGCGTAGATGCCTATTTGACAAAGCCCTTTAAGCATGACGAACTTTTAATTAGAATTGAAAACCTGTTAGAAAATAAGCATAGACTTTACCAACATTTTATGTCGCTTGAAACTGTTGTTCTAAATGATATAGATGTAAAAAGTATAGATGATAAATTTATTCAAGATGTAATTGCTGAAATCAAAAAAAATATTGATAATGATAGGTTATCTGTTGATGATTTGGCCAAAGCAGTTGGTTTTAGCAGGTCACAGTTACACCGAAAATTAAAGGCATTGATAGACAAGTCTGCTAATCAACTAATCGTAGAAATACGTCTAAATGAAGCAAAACGACTTCTTGAGACAAAAAGTTCAACGGTTTCAGAAGCGGCTTACGCCGTAGGTTATTTGAATTTATCTTATTTCACTAAAAGTTTCAAAGAGAAATTTGGGGTGCTACCAAGCCGAATTTAAATTAAGTGGACAGAAAAAGCAAGCCGCTCCCTACGCGACTTGCCCACTCTAAATATAATTGAAGACAATTCAATTATGTGATAAATGTGATACCGTGACGCCCACATATTTCTGAAACGTTCTTAAAATCTGGCGGCCCAGAAGGTAAGTCTGCTAATTCTTTAAACATAAATTCAATACCGGCAGGAAGGGCACTGGTTACCATTTTGGCTTTTTCCGTGCCTACCACTTTCCATGCGTGAGCTATGTTTTTAGGCGCGTACGCCATGTCGCCAGCTTCTAAAATACTGGTTTTGCCGTTTATCATTATTTCGATTTGACCTTTAATCACTCTAAAAATTTCATCTTCTTTGGTATGGGTGTGAGGCGGTATCCCAACACCAGGTTCTACATCATCTACCCATTCCACAATTTGATTATTGGTTTCACTGCCAACTAACTTATGGGTTTGTATATCGCCAATGACGTTGAGAATGTTGCCTTTATTATTTCTAATAATTTTTGATTTTGATTGACCTGTAATCCTGAGCCATGTTTTGGAAATTGCATGATGAGATATTGTAGCTAAAAGACCTAACCCTGTTAGTGATTTTAAAAACTTTTGCCTTTTCATGATTATTGTTTTCTAATTAGTGTTTAACGATGAGTCTTTTGGTCATCCAATAAGTATCAATTTTCAGTCTTACAAAATAAATACCGCTTGCGAATTGGCTCGAATTAAACGAATTTTGATTGTTTTGTACGAGTATTCTTTTACCCGAAACATCAGTCACAGTTAGGATTTCAACTTTAGTATCCATAGGTGTTTTTATATGCACAATAGCTGAAGAAGGATTGGGATACAGCTGAATATCATCTTCTGAAAATGAAGCGTTTTCTGTACCCAATGTACTTGCCAAAACGATATGGAAACTTATGGCGTTGGTGTTTCCTGCATTGGCGGCAATTCTAAACACTCTGAGTTTATAGGTTATGCCAGTTGTAAGGCCATCTATAACAGAATTATTATTAAAACAGCTTATTTCATTACCGGCACAAGCATCATAAAGTGCAAAGTTATTTGCATTTACGTTGCCATTGATACCAACAGCACCATCTTCAGGCATGGTAAACTCAAACCAAGTATCTGCATAATCATTGCTCGTCGTTCCGCCACAACCTTGGTCGTTAAGCGGTTCATTGGTTAAATCGAAATCTACGGAATTTACGGTATTACTTACCATTATCGTCTGTGCGTCTTCACAATCTATACCACCACAATTTTCGCTGAAACTGGTTTGTGTATCAATATTAGGCCAATTTGTGGTGCTATAAGAAACATCATCGACCTCAATACAAGTAAGGTTTGGGTTGTTTGAAGCATCAAAAATGGTAAAATTGGTGTTGTTGCTATTTTTCACATTTAAGTTTGTTAATTCATTGTCTTCACAACGTAAAGCAAAAAGTGCTGTATTCAGACTTAAATCGAGATTTTGTAATTGGTTATTATGGCAGTAAACGCCTTCTAATAAATTGTTTTGGTTTAAGTTTAGCTGGGTAAGTTGGTTGTTTTTACAATATAAAAAAGTGAGTTGATTATTTAGCGTTAGGTCAACATTGGTCAATTGGTTGTTGCGGCAATCCAAAACTTCCAATACCGTATTTTGACTTACATCTATGCTTGATAATAGATTGTTTTTAACATCTAATCTGCTAAGTTGGGTGTTGGCGTTAACGTCTAAATTACTCAGTTCATTAAAGGCACATTTTAGTTCATCCAATAATATGTTTTGACTGACGTCTAGTGTTATTAAATTATTATAGCTGCAAGCTAGTTCTACCAATTGGGTATTTAAAGCTACATCTAGACTGGTCAATTGGTTTTCAGCGCAAAACAATTCTACAAGTGCTGTGTTTTGGCTTACATCCAAACTGCTTAGTTGGTTGTTGTGGCATTGAAGGTTTTCAAGCAAGGTGTTCTGGCTTACGTCTAAAACTGTTAATTGATTGGCGTAGCTAATAAATTCTATTAGTTGCGTGTTAAGGCTTACATCTAAGCTAGATAATTGATTAGAGTTACAGTCTAAATGGGTAAGTGCCGTGTTTTCGCTAATATTGAGTTCTGTTAGATTATTAGAGTCACATTCCAATTCTTCGAGTGCTATAAAATCTTCAATTCCTGTTAGGTCATTAATATTTTCAGCACGAACATCCAAAGCGGCAACAGTTTCGATGTTTGCGGTTGGCACCAAATCATCCAAAGGTTCAGAATCGTAGCCCAAATCAATTAATGCTTGTTCAAAATTATCGTCAGGAACGTAGGTGAAACCAGCGGGTTTATTGCAATCTTCGCTAAAACTGGTTTGTGGGTCTATGTCGGTCCAGTTGGCGTTGCTGTATGCGACATCATCAACTTCAATACAGGTAAGGTCTGGGTTGTTGTCAGCTTCAAAATTTGTAAAATTGGTGTTGTTGCCGTTTTTGACGTTGAGTAAGGTAAGCGCGTTGTTTTGGCAAAATAATTCTGTTAATTCAGTATTAATATTTAAATCAAGTTCAGCAATATTATTGTTTTTACAATCAAGAAATTCTAAATTAACATTATTATCAAGGCTTAAATTTGTTAGTTGATTGAAATCACAACTTAATACTTCAAGCACCGTATTGTTACTAAGGTCTAAGTTTGAAAGTGATGATTGTCTAACATATAATTCTAAAAGGTTAGTGTTGTTAGAGATATCCACACTTGTTAAATTACTAAAAGCAAAATTTAAAACTGCCAATTGCGCATTGTTTGAAACATCAATTGTTGTTATATCATTATTGCCAAAAAATAAGTCCGTCAACTCAGTATTGCTAGAAACATCTAAGCTCGTTAAATTATTAGTAGAACAATAAAGTTCTCTAAGCGCTGTTAAATTACTAACATCTATAGTTGATATAGGATTGTTAGAGCATGAAAGTATTTCTAAGGCTATAAAATCCTCAACACCTGTAAGGTCTGCTATATTTTTATCAACTATGTATAATTGTGTTATAGAATTTATATTTGCAGTAGGTACAAAGTCATCCAAAGCACCAGAATCATAACCTAAATCGATTAAAGCTTGCTCAAAATTATCATCTGGTACAAAAGTTTGTTGTGCGTTGCAATCTAAGCTAAAACTGGTTTGTGGGTCTACGTTGGTCCAGTTGGTGTTGCTGTAGGCTACATCATCAACTTCAATGCAGGTTAGATTAGGGTTATTGGTGGCCTTAAAACCAATAAAACCACTAGTGTTGTTTACAAAATTAGTGTTGTTTCCGTTCTTAACGTTAAGGTTTTCTAGCTCATTAAATCTGCAGTCTAATCCTGTTAAATTTGTGTTTTGGCTGGCATCGAGACTTGTTATAGGGTTTTGTTCACAAATTAAGGTGTTTAGTTCTGTGTTGTTAGTTATATCTAAATCTGTCAATTGGTTGTAGCCTACATTCAAATGGATTAGTTCTGTATTTTGGCTTACATCAATTGTGCTTATTCCATTGACACTACAAACTAAAGTCTCTAACACTATATTTTGGCTAATATCCAAACTTGTAAGCAGGTTAAGAAAACAATTAAACTCAATAAGGTTGGTGTTTTGGCTTAAATCTATACTATTCGTGATTAAATTTTGGCTACAACGTAAAACTGTTAATGCTGTATTTTGGCTCACATCTAAGCTCGTAAGATTATTTGAGTCACAAGATAGAGTTTCCAGCGCATCAAAATCCTTTATACCAGTGAGGTCATCGATATTTAGGTTCACAACATCCAGCTCAGTAACCGTATTTATATTTGCAGTTGGCACATAATCATCCAAGGCACCAGAGTCATAACCCAAATCGATTAGAGCCTGTTCAAAATTATCATCTGGCACGTAAGTATTTAGTTGTGATAGACAGCTGGTACTAAAATTGGTCTGTGGGTCAATATTTGTAAAGTTGGCGTTGGCAAAGGCCACATCATCAACCTGTATGCAGAGCAGACCAGAATTGTTGGTCGCATCAAAAGAAATTATCCCTGAATTATTTCCATTTAACAAAGAAATACCGCCCAAATTATTATCGGCACAATTTAATACTACCAATATACCGTTTTGGTTAAGGTTCAATAAGGTCAATTGATTGCCGTTTACAGATAAGCCTTGTAAGACCGTATTTTGCCTCACATCTAAATCCGTAAGCATATTAAAACGTGCATCTAGCTGGTCTAAATCTGTGTTTTGCGTAACATCCAGCTCTGTAAGGTTATTGTTGCTACAGGTTAAAATGGCAAGCGCAGCGTTTTGTGTGACATCTAAAGTGGTAAGGTTATTATCATCAACATACAGCAGTTCTAATGCCGTAAAGGCTTCAATACCTTTAAGATTGCTGATGTTTCTGTTCTCGACATTTAATGATGTAACCGTATTAACATTAGATGCTTGTACAGTATTGTCTAAAACGGTATCGTAGCCCAAATCGATTAAGGCTTGTTCAAAATTGCTGTCTGGTATAGAAACGGTTTGTGAAAAAACCGATACGCTGGCTAAAATAGAAACTAAAAGCGTAAGTGTAAATGTTTTCATATTTTGTTTTTTAGGATTTAAGCACAGAAATCCTGTTGTTTGCGGTATTATTTTTTTGAATATAAGTTTGAATGTTTTGTGTTGAACTCAGAAACAGCAGCAGTTCGCTAAATTCAATTTAATAGTCTTACATTGAGAAATCCACATCAAAAGCCTTACGCACATCTTTAAGAATATTGTTGAAGAAGTAGCCTATGACTAAAAAGATTTCCGCACCTACGATAGCAAACGGATTAACGTAAGCAAACAGCCAATTGGCAAATTGTGCAAATAATACACTGGAATTGAATAGTAATAAAACAAGAAGTAATGTTGACGTTTTCATTGTGAAATAGATTTATAATTAATAGCATTACAAACCTATGGATGAACAGCAAAAATGGTCTTGATTATTTCTTCAAAAACGGGTAGTATTTATTCAGAAGGAAGAAAAATGACTGGTATTATATGTTCAGAATAAAATTAAAATACTAAAAATCAATTAGTTGCGAATTTCAGATGGGCTTTGGTTAAAATCAGCCTTAAAGGCTTTGCTAAACCAATTTGGGTCGTTAAAACCTGTGCTATAAGCAATTTCAGAAATCGATAAATCTGTGGTTTCAATAAGTTCCTTAGCTTTTTCCAAGCGTACAGAACGTATAAAAATGGCAGAGCTTTTATTGGTAATCGCTTTGAGCTTTCGGTAGAGTTGCGAGTCGCTCATATTTAAATCTGATGCTAATTTTTTGGCATTGTACTCTGGGTTTTCTATGTTGCTGTGAATGTGTTTTATCGCGGTATTCAAAAATTCTAGTGTCTTGTCTTTTTTTATTTTTGCCGAAGCTATCTTTACAATACGGCCTACGTTGTAATGATTTTGAAGCTGTTTGCGTTTAGAAATTAGTTTTTCTAAACGAAGCATTAATTCTTCCTTTTGAAAAGGCTTGGTTAAATACACATCTGCACCACTTTTAATACCAGTGAGTTTATCGCTTTGCAAGGCTTTTGCCGTTAACATGATTATCGGTATGTGGTTTGTGGCTATGTTGTTTTGCAATTGTTCGGTAAGGATATTACCATCCATTTTGGGCATCATCACATCTGTTATAATAATATCTGGTATAGTTTCTTTGGCAAGTACCAAGCCCGCTTCACCATCTAAGGCGAATATCACATTATAACTGTTATTTACACAAGACGCAATGTAGTTTGCCACTTCCGTATTATCCTCAACAATAAGTATGGTATTTAAATCGTCTTGATGCTGGGTTTTTATTAAAATGGGCTTCAACTCAAATTGGGATGACGTGTTAGGTTCACTCAGCTCTAAGTGGGTTTCAATAGCTTTAGTTGTTATTGGCAGCGTAACCGTAAATTTTGACCCTTTTTGTAATGTTGATTCTACGCTAATCTGGCCTTCCATAAGACCAACAAGTTCCCTTGTAAGTGCCAGTCCAATGCCCGAGCCTATAAGCTTGCTGCTTTTTTCAGTTTGATAAAAACGGTCAAAAATAAATGGGATATCACTTACTGAAATACCAACACCTTGGTCTATGGTCTTAATGATAACCTGAGAACTTTCAGTAGTTAAAGTTACTCTAACCACTGTATCATTTTTTGAAAACTTAATGGCGTTTGAAATGAGGTTACTTAAAATCTGACGCATTTTCTCGACGTCAAAATCCATGTGCAGACTTTCAACCTGTGCTGAAAATTCTAAATCAATGTTTTTCTGATTTGCATGACTTAAAAAGCACTTGGTCATGTAACGGGTAAACGATACCATATCACTATTGGTAAGGTTGAGTTGTAGTTTTCCTTTTTCTAACCTGGCCAAATCCAACATGTCGTTAACAAGGCTCAAAAGATTGTTGCTGTTGTGTTCTATGGCATCAATAGGCTGTTGCAGTGTTTTATCTCTGGATAGTTTTTCTTTTAGGGTATTAATGTATCCCAAAACCAAGGTCAGCGGTGTTCTAAACTCGTGGGTAATGTTGGTAATAAATCGCGATTTTAAGTTATCAAGTTCTTGCAATCGCTTGCTTTCTTGTGCGGCCAATTGCCGTTGCAGGCTCAAACGAAAAAAAAAGATAGACCAGACCTAAGCCGACAAGTATGTAAAATAAATAAGCCGTGTTGCTTTGGTACCATGGTGGTATTACTTTAATTCTCAATGATAAGGACGGTTTGTCCCAAACTTCATTTCTGGATTTCCCCTGAATTTTTAACGTATGCAAACCCTTGGGAAGACTCAATAACGGAATTTCCCGAGAGTTTCGTAGCTCGTTCCATTGATTATCATTTAAACTGTAAGCAAATTGGTTGTTTTTATTTGGGCGAAGGTCTAAATCTGAAAAGTTGATGTAACACGGGAAATCGGTATGATTAAGCACAATCTCCTTGGCCTTGGTAATGGTTTCCTTTAAAATTTCTGGATTGGTCAATGGGTTGATTTCCTTGTCCTTAATCCTAATGGATGTAAAGCTAAGGTTGCCAGCTCTATCCAACTCTGAGACCTTTCTTGGGTTGAAAATATTAAAGCCGTTAACGCCACCTACATATATGGTATTATCATCTGTATTGTAAAGGTGCGCACCAAGATTAAATTCAGAACTTTGTAAGCCGTCGCCTTGGTCGTAGTTGGTGAACTGCTCGGTATTTTTATTAAATCTGAAGAGACCGCCATTTGTAGTCAGCCATAGATTATTATCTAAATCTTCAGTTATGCTATAAACAAAGGTGTTGGTCAAACCCTCAGCTTTACCATAGCGTCTAAAGGTTTGGTTTTCAGAATTAAACCTGTTAAAACCATCCTGTGTGGCAACCCATAGCGTCTGGTTCTCATCATGCCAGGTATGCAGTGTTGTATTACTACTTATGCTTGTTGTATCGTTTTTAGTATTGAAGTAATTGGTAAACTTTGGATTTTGATAGTTTGCATCCTCAAATCTTAATTTATTTAAACCATCTTCAGACGTAATCCAATAATTCAAATCTCTATCCTGTGACATATTGTAGGTAAAATCAGAACTGATTGAATTCAAATTAGTGTAGGTCTTATAGTGTTTAAACGTAAAGGTGCCGGTTTTTAAATTCCCAGTAAATCTATTGATGCCTCCGCCATAGGTCATAATCCAAACAGATCCATTATGGTCTACAAAAACACCTCTGGTCGCATCAGAGCTTAGTGACTCGGGATTATTAGTGTCATGAAATGTACTTAGGATTTTAGGCATATTTGGGTCAAAATTGTTGAGGTCAATGACAGAAACACCCTTAATTGTGGCTACCCATAAATAATTGTTATGGTCTATGGCCATCGCCCTTATAACGTTAAACGCTAAAGCTTGATTGGTGTTTTCTTGGGTAATATAGCTGACCTCATTCTTACTGTCAATACAGTTGATACCTTTACGGGTACCAACAAAAACATAATTTTTATTTTTTGCAAATGATAAAATAAAGGCATTATTGAGTGTAATACTGGATAAGGTATTAACATTTTGAAAAACAGGTGGTTTTAGCGTAACGACATCCAGTTTATTAGTGCCTATCAAAAGCAAATCCCCATCGGTATAAGTATCGTAAACACGATTTGCAGTAAGAGCGTTAGTTTGGTTTTGTTCCCCTTTAAAGGTGATGATGTCCTTAAACTTTTGGGTGTTTGGGTTGAATTCATTTGCTATAAAAAGACCACCAAATGTGCCAATATAGAACCTGTTATTTTGAACATCTATGGAAGAAACATAAAGGTTTTGGTTGCCTTCAATACTAGATTCCAAGGGGATTTTTTTATGTGTTTTTGTAATTGTATCATACCTAAACAATCCGTTGGAAGTACCGAGCCAAATACCCTGTTTTTTTACAAAAAGAGTGTTTATAGTACCAAAGGGCTTATTTTTTAATGGGATTTCTTCAAAAAGAATGTTGGCATCCAAAACATTACGAGATAAAAACAAGCGTCCATCTTGTGTGCTTACATAAAGTGTTTCGTTTTCAATAAAACTGGTATTGAACTGTAATTTCTCACCACGGATGTCTGAAATGATTTTTGGATTGCTACCATAACTGTTCGTATCAAACAGTATAATCCCTTTATTTGGCGCAGTAGCGACTATCGTACCATTCTCGCTTTTGGATAAACTGCCACAATAACCACTATTGATATCAGTACTCTTAAAGGTATTAGTACCAGAATCATAAATGGAAATACCATTATCATTAGTCCCAATCCAGATGTTTCCCTTATTATCTTCTACAAGCGCATTGATAAAATTACCCGAAATACTTAGGCTATCGTTCTTTCGGTTTTTATATACTTTAAAAGACGTGCCATCAAAACGGTTAAGACCATCTTGTGTGCCTAACCACAAAAAGCCATTGGAGTCTTTTAACAAAGACCTTACGGTTATCTGTGATAGACCATCTTCTAAACCGTAATGGTAAAATGTGTGTTCTTGGGCAAAACCACAAAAAGTGTCAAAGCAAACCAATAAAACTAAAGTGAGTAGATTTTTATTTTTCAATGCCTTACAGTTAGAAAACTAAAATACATAATAATTTTTATTGAAGTGGTCTAAAAGCCTAACGTCCAAAATGAGATTGGTGACTGTTTGTTCATTTGGACACTAATTTGAGTTGCTTAGTTTCGCTCTTAAAGAAAAATAGGGTCAAAGATGGGAGGATATCACCAATTAATGAGCATAGTTAAAACAGTTAAGTTGCTTGTATACTCAATGAGTAATGTACCACAGTCATATAGGCTTTAAATCAAATCTTGATTTTTAACTAATCCAATCTACGTTACCCAACTGGCAACTTAATAGTCATGCCATTGGGTTTAGTCAAAAACTAAGGTGGTGACGGTTTTAAAGTAAGTTTGAATTATCGTAAAATTAACTAAGTTGCCAAAAAAGGTCTGCTTCGTATTCACCGCCAAAATCCTTGAACGTAAATCGTTTAACAGGGGCTTTAAAAGGCGCTCCCGTAGTGATTTGTACGTGATGGTGTTGCGGTTCAAATATATCGTCCTTCATGCTTTTGGAAATCCATCCCACCAAAGCTCCAGCCACTAGGCCTACGACTGCTCCTAATAATGCGCCAATTGGCCCTCCTAAAGCGCCAATCGCAGCACCCAAGGCTGTTCCTGTTGCTACCGAAAGCAAAATACTTATCTCATTTATTACTTCCCCAACAATGGAAGTTATCGAATTATATAAATGGTGTATGTACTCCTCAAAACCACCTGAATCTTTTTCAGCAAGGGTAAATATAGCCCAGTAGAGGTAAGAGTTTTGAGCGCTTAGTAAGTTAAAATTTACATTGTGGGTACTCAAGACAACAGGTGGATTGTAGTGTTTTTCCTGTCCTTTTTTAAATTTACCTAAACTTAGTTCATTAATCTTTTTCTTCTCAGTATCATCATAAAAGGATACACCACCAATAGCCAGTTCGTCTTTTTTGCCCAACTCATTAGTGTCTTTTATACACATGATGCGTTCTAGATTTAAACTAAGTGTCCTATTGTACGACGCATTTGGTAATGGTTTTGAACTCATGGTGAATTTATCTACACCACTAAATTTTACTAGTTTTTGAACAAATGATCTATTGGAAGCATAAGCAAATTTTTTTTTTAAATCTATTTGTTCTATTAGACTTGCATCACTTTTCCAATTAAATTTTTCTAGGCTATATTTTTTAATGTCAGCCTTGGTTATCGAATCCATTTCAAATTCTTTTCTTGCAAAATGCGTATGCCGTTTGTAATCTTTGTGATGTTTATCACTATGCGATCTTTTATGTTGTATATCTAATTTTACCAAGGTCGCTATATGATCTATAAATGTTTTGATTTCATGATCTGCTAATTGAGAATAAGATGTGGCAACATTTTTACTGTCTTTCATTGATCTTTCTTTTTGTTATGGCCATTATAAATTTGAGGCATAATTCTTAATTATTTAAACGTTTTTATGATGAACTCATTTATACTTTTTCAATTTGCTAAAAAATCGCCCTTTTTCGTCTGCGTTTTGTCTTTTTTTCGTTCCGTAGCTACGGCTATGCAACTCAAAAAAGCCTTCAATCAGCCAAAAAATGCCTGATTTTCGCCTAAACCCAAAAAGTTTAAATGAGTTCGATGAAATCATCCTGACTTTCTTTCAACACCAATTTATTTTTTTAAAAATTTAAAATGCGCTCCACTTCCAAATTGTATAACATATAACCCATTAGAAAAATGATGAACATCAATTATAGCATTGTTTGAGATTACTCCTTGACTTATCTCTTTTCCAAAGACATCAAAAATTTGATACTCTTCTAAAGTAGTGATGTTAGATAGCTCAATGTAAGAGTTTGCAGGATTTGGAAACAGCTTTATCTTAGGTGTTTCAATAGATGACGTACTTAAAAATAGTGCGCAATCTTCACTAAAACTAGATTGCGTATCTATATCGTCGATCCAGTTGGCATTAGCGAAAGCAGTGTCATCTACTTCAATACACAATAGGTTTGGGTTGTTTTCAGTATTTAACTCAGTAAGATTTATATTATTACCGTTTTTAAGATTTAAGGCCGTAAGCTGGTTGTCTTGGCAATTTAACACTGTAATTTCTGCATTATTGCTTAGGTCTAAGTCATTGATAGCGTTTTCTTCACAGTGAAGTTCTTCTAAAAGCACATTATTAGCAAGGTTTAAAGCGGTAATCTCATTACTTTCAATATCCAAAAAGTCCAATTCGGTATTATTATTAACATTTAAACCTGTAAGTTGGTTGTTTCTGCAACTTAGCTGGTTTAGTAAAATGTTGTTACTAAGGTCTAAGTTTGATAGTAGTGCATCATTACATTGTAAATTTGTAAGGTTAGGATGACTTGTAACATCTATAGCTGTTATTCCTGTAAAACTAAATCCTAAAAAAGACAACAAGGGATTGTTTGAAACATCTATAGACGCTATATCATTATTATGGAAAGCCAAGTAAGTAAGTGCTGTATTATTTAAAACATTTAAGCTAGTTAAATCGTTTCCTGCACAATTTAAATAGTCTAATAACGTATTATTTGTAAGGTCTAAAGTCGTTAAATCGTTGAGAAGAATATTTAACGAAGTAAGTGCAGTATTGTTAGAAAGGTCTATGCTTGTTAAATTATTTCGGTCACAATTTAAATTGCTAAGTGCGGTTAAGTTGCTAACATCTATACTTGCAATATCATTGTTAACGCACCAAAGTATTTCTAAAGCTATAAAATCCTCTATACCTGTTAGATCTGCTATGTTTTTACTATTTACTTGTAGATTTGTAATCGTATTAATATTTGCTGTAGGTACCGAGCCATTTATAGTCCCAGAATCATAGCCGCCATCAATTAAGGCCTGTTCGAAATTAGGATCTGGAATAGCGGTGGTTTGCGAGAACCCAATAAAGCTAAAAATTAGGCCTAATGTAAAGAGTAGTTGTGTTTTCATAGTTTAATTAATTTTAGTATTAAAATTTGATTTTTCCTCTTCGGAAATATTAAAAAGTTGAGTACTGTTATAGACATTCTAATTGTTCTCTAAAGCAGACAAACGTGCTTCTAAGTTTTTATATGTTGAAAGTTGGGCATTAAGCTGCTTATTTTCTTGAGCTAATTGATTCACTCCTTGTTTTAATTGCTCGATTTGATTTTGTTGCTCTTGGGTAGCTTTTATAAGAACGGGAATAAGGGAATTGTAGGTCATGCCCATTCTAGTCAATTCAACTTTGGTATAATTTTCTGGAAATTTTTCGTCTAGAATTTTATAATCATGTGTTTTTACGGCCTCTGGCACCAATTTAAGTGCCTCTTGGGCTATAAGACCAAGTTTAGTTTCTTTAAATCGGTCTTCTTTTAATGTATAGGATACTGGGCGCATTTTCAATATTTCTTTAAGCCCGTAGGTTAAGTCGTTTATGTCTTTTTTTTCTCTAGCGTCAGACACATTCACAAAGTCATCAGCAAAGACATCGTCCCATGCAAATTGTGTGGTGCTTCTGCCCAAATCGTGTCCTCTATTAAATCTCGGGCAAAAATCAGCGTTTATAATAATTTCATTAGAACCAAGATCAAATAAAAGTTCTGTTGACCCAATACCTACAGCGGTTCCACTTGAACTGCCATTGTCAAAATCGGCGACATATTCAATGGTAACACCATCGATAGTACTTCCATTAAAGGCATCAGAACCAGTCGAGCCTGTTCCAAACCTTATTAGATTTTCACTGGCATCACAAAACATCATATTTGAATTGTCTTCAGATTCTATTATCACATCCAAATCTTCGCCATCTTGATTAATTGTAAGTTTTGGAAGGGATGTAGTGCCATCCATTTCTAAAAAGTTATAACCGCCAGAATTAATTTGTGTGAGATTATCTGTAAAATTTAGAAAAGTATCATTGTCGCTAAGGTGATATAGAAATTGCCCTAAAAATATATCGTTTTGCACTTCCAATTCTCCAGTACCACCAATTACAACGGGTGAGCCAGTAATGGTGCTAATGGCATTACCATTTCCAATACCACCAAAATTGTACGCGTCATCTAAACTGCCTCCAGATATTGTTGCTAAATCTATACTTGTTCCAGTGCCATCTTCTATATTGAGGTTTAAAGTTGTTCCAGAGAGTGTGGGCGTAGTTAGGTTTTGATCATCTGTTCCTGTACCGTCAACTACTGCATCTTGAAAGGTTACGTTTCCACTGCCATCTGTTTGCATGACTTGACCAATTGAGCCATCATAGTAAGGTAAATTATATTGCTCATTAATATTAATAATACCACTTTTAAAAATTGTTATTGCGTTTCTTCTAAAAATTGAACCAAATAGATTTGCTCCTGCACCAATACTAAAAATTCTATCTTCAAATTCAAAACTTATCGCACTTTCTGGTGTATATATTGTATTGTATTGACCAATGACTGTTTCTCCAAAAGAAGGTGCTTTAACTTCTGTTCCTATTGCTACACTATTTACTCCAGTTGCAGAAGTGTTATGACCTATTGCCATTGAGTTGTCTGCTTCAGCAGAAGAAAAACTCCCCAAAGCTAAAGCGTTTTCACCATCTGCATTTAAGCTTTCTCCTGCTACAAAGGAATATGCTCCGTCGGCAAGACTTTCATATCCAAATGCTGTTGAAGATTCACCCAAAGCCCTCGTAGCACACCCACCAGCAAATGAATAAAGGCCTACATAATCATTACCCCAATTTTCAAAAAAAGTGGCTGTTTGTGCATAACCTGCTCTAAAAGCAGCTTTTCTGGGATTAAAATATAAAGAAGATGCAAAAACAAAAGCATCTATTTCTTTTCCAGTACCCACATCACCACGAATTTTTATACCATCTGTACCGCCAATTTCTATTTCTCCTGAATCTGCCGTAATAAAGCGTCCATTATTATAAGCATCATCCAATGAGGCCGAATAAGGTTGAATAGTAGGATTTATCTCAACCCAAGACATACTTTGGTGGTCATAGTAGTAGAAACCTCTATTCTGTAATACTGAATCTGTAATAAATACCAGCATACCATCTTGGTCTGCGTTAACTCCCGAAGGGAATTCAGCCATACGCGGTATAAGGATCCCATCTTTTTCTGATGGTATCGTTCCCGCACTAATATCTAATTGTGCTTTTGGGTCTGTATTACCAATACCAACTTGAGCATTAACAAATAAAACGAATAATAATAGCGCAGCAGAAATTGTAATTTTTCTCATGGTCAATTAGTTTTGATATAAAAAGGTGTTTAAGACTTAATTAAAGGGAAACAGCATCGTGAAAACGTCGTTATCTCCCTTTGGAAACTGATTAATAGCAATGATGTAAAATTATTATATGCGCCCAATGTTTTTTTCATACCAATGGGTGATATTTTAAAAACTTGTGTTTGTTACCTTTGTGCGCACAAGACATATACTAGTGGATAAAATTTTAAAGTGTTGTTTCGTTTTTTTTGGGTGTTGCGCAATGCTTATTGCTCAAGATGCCAAGCCAGATCAATTTCAAGACAGTTTACAAACGATAATATATAGCGATGCCCAACCTATTAAAAAGAAGGACGCTTTATTTTTATTGGGAGAATATACCGTACAGCGACATCCTGAACTAGCTGAAATAACTGCTGAAAATTTAAAAACAAATTACCTTGAAAAAACAGATAGTGTTGCGCTAAGACGTACTAACTATATATTTGCAGCAAGTCATAGGTGGCAGGGTGACTACAGCACGGCGTTAGACTATTATCAACAGATTTACACGTATTCCAAAGAGCATGATGATTCTTTAGATATTGCCAAAAGCGCTCATTTTATCGGTACAATTTCAATGTTTTTAGGTAATAATGTGCTATCTCAAAAAAGATTAATTGAAGCGGCCAAAATCTATAATCAAATAGGAAGTGCAACGCAAAAAGCCAATATCAATAAAACCTTGGCCAGTTTTTATTTAAATGTTGATCAATTGGAGAAGGGTAAGGATCAATATCTAAAAGCCCTAACGCAGTTTGAAATTTTAAAGGATAGTATGGGCATGTCTAGCGTAAATGCTAATTTAGGATTAGTCTATACCGAGCTTGGTGATTTTAAAAAAGCCGAAATGCATTTAATGAGGCAAAAAGCCTTAAATGCAGTCTTCCCAACCTTGAGGGAAATGGGTTTTCACCATGACTTTTTGGGTGTTTTGAGACAGAAAGAGGGTAGAATTAATGACGCCTACCATGAGCATCTCAAAGCCTATACTATTCGTAAAAATCTAAGTAGCACCTACAATTTATGTGAATCCAATCTCAATATGGGTAAGGTGTTAATTATGCTGAATAGATATGAAGAGGCAAAAGTCTATCTAAAAGACGTATTTGCCTATGAGGAGCATCAGTCCTTAAACCAGCAACAACGGGCTTACGAGCTGCTTTCTGAAGTAAACAAGAAAAGTAAAAACTATCAAGAAGCTTTAGAATATTATGAGCAATACAAAACAATTAGCGATTCTATCTATTCAAAAGAATCTATAGAAATCATTGCCGAAAAAGATGCGCAATACAATGAGCAGAAGAAAGATGCTGAAATCATCCTATTGAATAAGGAAAAACAGCTTTTAGACAATCAAATAGCGCAATCTAGAACGATTGCTATCATTACATCTATAGGGTTGCTATTACTTCTTATTGCAGCAATTGCGTTATATACAATGTATTCCAGAATTAATCTCAAAAATGAAATCATTACCAAGGCTTTGAAAGATAGAGATCTTTTATTGCATGAAACACACCATCGTGTCAAAAACAATCTTCAAATGATATCCAGTCTGCTCAATCTGCAGTCTAAATATGTCAATGATGTGAGAGTTCACGAAGTGCTACAAAATGGGAGAAATCGCGTGCAGTCTATGGCAATTTTACATAAAAATCTTTATGTTGGTGACGATCTAAATATGGTGAATATTCAAAACTATTTTGAAGGCTTGGTTGAAAATATTTTCAATTCTTACGATAAGACTAATGGCCAAATCCAACTTCACATTGAGGCGAATAACATCATTATGGATATTGAGTCGGTCATTCCCATCGGTCTTATTGTAAATGAATTGGTAACAAATTCACTTAAACATGGCTTTCCGTTAGAAAAAATTAAATCTCCAGCAATTCATATTGAAATGACAGATCGAGGTCAAGACCAAAGACTTCTGGTCAAGGATAATGGCATTGGCATTAATCAAACTGCCATTAATCAAACAGAGTCTTTTGGACAGCGTTTAATTAGTTTGTTTACCAAAAAATTAAAGGCGACAATTACCACCAATACAACGAATGGGACTGAAGTTTCTATTATATTCCCAAAAACAACTAACGTAATAAGTCGTTAAGGAGTGTGATGGTCTCCAATCGCGTATGGGTATTCATTTTTTCGTAAATGTTTTTTATGTGGCTTTTTATGGTGTTGACGCTTACAAATTGATCGTCTGCCAATAATTGATTCGTCTTTCCTTCATGCAGGCCTTTTAGAGTTTCAAACTCTTTTTGGGTTAATGGCGTTTTTATTAACGAATTTATGAGTTCTCGATTTAAAGCAACAGGCCATGTAAATTTTGAATACGTATATAACGCTATTTCTATTGTGGAGTATAATTCTTTTTCATTAAATGGCTTAACCACATAACCCATTGGCAGGGTTTTCTTAGCTTGGTCTAAAATTTGCTTTCCTGAGTATGAGGTGAGGTAAATAAAAGGTATTTTTTGAGTGTTGTTGATATGTTCTGCCACTTCAAAACCTTCATAATCGCCTTCTAAATTAATATCCAATAAGACCAAATCGGGCTTTAAAGTATTAATGGCATGGATGGCATCCTTTTTATCATATGCCACACCAACAGTTTTATAATTAACGTTGGACAGCATATTTTTAATGTCCTCACAAATAATAGGATCATCTTCTACAATCAAAATATTAATTTCAGACATGGCTTTGTTTTGACAAATAATCAAATCTACAAAAAACATTAATAGGGTGAGACGCAAAAGTTCTTAGTATTTAAACCCAAAAAGCTCGTTATTTTTGCAATTCAAAAGGTATCTTTGATCCTTTAAATTGAAAGCAATGAACACATTCTCAATCGCCATTCACGGTGGTGCAGGAACTTTGGTAAAAGGCATCATGACTCCCGATTTGGAGGCCAAATACCGAGCCGATCTAAAAAACACGATAGACCAAGGTTATGCTATTTTAGAAAAAGGCGGAACTGCCATTGAAGCCGTTGAACAAGCAGTTAAAATCCTAGAAGATTCTCCATTGTTCAACGCAGGTAAAGGCTCAGTATTCACAGCAACTGGATCTTACGAAATGGATGCGAGCATTATGGATGGTAACACCTTAAATGCTGGAGCTGTAAGTCTCATTAACGGCATAAAAAATCCCATTAGCCTTGCGCGGGACGTTATGGAAAAAAGCGAACACGTATTTTTGGCAGGAGATGGCGCCATGCAATTTGCCAAGCAACTGGATTACAAACTTGAAGATGATGCTTATTTCTATGATGAATTTCGTCACAAGCAATGGTTAGAGATCAAGGATACCGATAGTTTTCAATTAGATCATTCTACCAAAAAAGATTCAAAATTCGGTACCGTTGGCGCAGTGGCCTGTGACAAAGACGGAAACACTGCCGCAGCAACGTCCACAGGTGGTATGACCAACAAAAAATGGGGACGCGTTGGCGATTCGCCTATGATTGGAGCAGGAAACTATGCTAATAATAAAACCTGTGCGATCTCGTGTACGGGAAGCGGTGAATTCTTCATTCGTGGGGTGGTGGCTTACGATGTGGCTTGCCTAATAGAGCATAAAAACCTGAGCCTGCGCGAAGCTTCCGAAGAAGTCATTAACAACCGTATTCTTGAACTTGGTGGCGATGGCGGACTCATTGCCGTGGATGCCAAAGGCAATATTGCCATGCCTTTTAATACCGAGGGCATGTATCGCGGATTTAAAACGTCAAGAGGTCAAGAGGAGGTGTCTATCTACAAATAGAAGTTGTATTTGGGCGTTACCCTACTTCGCCGAAAAGGCTACGAAGGGTCGGGCTATTCACTATATCTTTTTTTATAAAAAATAAAAAAAGGATGCCGTTTCTATCCCTAACGCAGCGTCGGTCATTCTAAAAACTAATTGTCATATAGGAACGCTGTGATTTCTTGTTCAAATTAAATAGACTTTAAAATATAGAAGTTACCGCGTTACGGATTGAGTTACTGATGAAGCTCCTCGCAGAGAGCGACTACCAAAAAGCCTGACGTTTTGCTCATACTCACGATTTAAATATGTATAAGGATGGTTAAGTGAGCAAAGGATAGTCCTAAAAAATTTAAGCGTCTATCTCGAATTATTATTCTTAAGTGTTAAAAGTTTTCTGCGTTAGGGATTGCAGCGGCATCCTTTTTTGAGGCACGAGAAAAAGGTACAGCGTAAAGCCCGACACCGTTTCGCTTTTTCAGCGAAGTAGGGTAACGCCCAAAATAAAAAACATCAAAATCAATTAGCAGTAATCAAATAAAAGGCGACTCCATGGGCAACACCTTGACTTTCTTCTTATCGATATGAAAACGGTCGCCATTAGATAAAATATGGGTGCGCATACCAGTTAGTGACATCGGTGTGCCTTCTGAAAGGATGTCGTGATTGTTGTGCTTCAAGCGTCTGCCATCAAAGATAATCACCATACCCGAGCCAATAACCTTACACTTATTGTTTTTGATGATCATGCCTGTGTCTTCGGCCAGACCAATCCCAATCAATTCGGGAAATTGCGCCACAGCTTCAGATATGCGCCCAAAACGACCTCGCTTTATAAAGTGCGTATCGATTATGAGTCCGGGAATTAAACCAAGACCTTTATACATTTTCACGGCACCTTTAATAAAAGATTCTGCAGCACTGCCGCCAGCGATCATTTCTTGTGACATCATCATCGCGCCAGCACTTGTACCAGCTACGACAAATCCTTTTTCATGCTTATAACGGTGTTTGATAATATCATGAATTTCGGTGTTCCCTATCTTTTTCGTAATCTTAGATTGATTGCCGCCAGAGAACATGAGGCAATTGGCCGATTTGATCAACTCGATTGTTTCTCGTTTTTCGGCATCTTTTTTACTTCTAATATCCAAAACCGTAACGTCGGTACAACCTAATGTAGAAAATGCTTCCAAATAATTTTGACCAACTTCAACTGGAATACTTGATGCGGTTGGGATCACGACGATCTTGGCATCTGTGCCTCCTGCTTCTCTTACAACATGGTATAAAATACCTTCATCAATAAATTCTAAGGTATATTGTTCACTTTCCTCAATGCCTTTATCTTCATTTCCACCAATGGGAATTAGTGTGCCTTTATTTCTCAACATAAAAATTATACGCTTGTTTGGGTCTTGGGCAAAAATAAACTAAAATTTCTATTGAAAAATCTTATATTTATAATCTTTGTCAACACTTAAACTAAAAATCCACCCTATGATTATACGCGAGATTAACGCCATGAGAGGACCAAATTATTGGTCTGTGAGACGACATAAATTAATTGTAATGGTTTTGGATCTCGAAGCTATGGAAGACTTCCCTTCCAATAAAATTCCTGGATTTCCAGAGCGCCTAAAAAAGATGTTTCCAAGTATGTATTCACACCGTTGTAGTGAAGGCTGCGAAGGTGGCTTTTTTATGCGTGTCGATGAAGGCACATGGATGGGGCATATTATAGAACACATTGCTCTTGAAGTGCAAACGCTCGCTGGTATGGATACAGGTTTTGGTAGAACGAGAGGCTACGGTGAAAAAGGCGTGTACAACGTCGTTTTTTCATATATGGAAGAAAGTGTTGGTCGTTTTGCCGCTCAAGTCGCTGTTGATATTTGTGAAGCCTTGATAAAGGGCGAGGATTATGATATGGATGACGATATCCAAAAAATGAGGGAACTGCGTGAGGCTGATCGTCTTGGGCCAAGCACAGGATCTATTGTTGAAGAAGCCGAAGCACGCGGCATCCCTTGGATTCGATTGAATAAATATTCATTATGTCAATTGGGTTATGGGGCAAACCAGAAACGTATTCAAGCTACAGTAACAAGCGAAACAAGCAGTATTGGTGTGGAGTTGGCCTGTGATAAGGAAGACACCAAGTATTTATTGGAACAAGCTGAGGTAGAAGTACCTCGTGGCGATATCATTCGTCGTGAGCGCAGTTTAGAAGATGCTTGTCGCTACGTGGGTTATCCATTGGTAATCAAACCGGTAGATGGTAATCACGGTCGAGGTATTACAGTAGATATTAATAATTATGAGGATGCCTTAGAGGCATTTCACCAAGCGAAGGAGAGTTCTAAAAATGGCGCAATAATCGTTGAGAAATTTATTAAAGGTCAAGATTACAGGTTATTGGTCATTAATAACAAATTGGTCGCTGGAGCTATAAGAACGCCGGCACACGTAATTGGTGATGGAGAACAAACTGTTGACCAATTGATAGCACGAGTAAATTTAGATCCACGTCGTGGTTTTGGTCATGAAAATGTGCTCACCCAGATAACGGTCAATGAGCTTACCAAAACAATTATTAAGGATGCTGGATATACTCTAGAATCGGTTATCCCAAAAGGCGAACGTCTAATTTTAAAGGATACAGCCAACCTGAGTACTGGAGGAACTGCTGAAGATATCACAGATATTATACATCCTGCCAACGTAAGTATGGCCGAACGGATCTCCAAAATAATTGACCTTGACATTTGCGGTATCGATATTATGACTACCGATATTTCCCAGCCGCTCTCTGAAACTGGTGGTGCGGTATTAGAAGTCAATGCTGGACCTGGTTTTAGAATGCACCTTGCGCCAACATCAGGGTTACCGCGAAATGTGGCTGCTCCAGTGATCGATAAACTATTTCCTAACCAAGGCGATACGGGACGAATCCCAATCATTGCCATTACAGGAACCAACGGAAAAACAACTACGTCACGCTTGATAGCGCATATTGCCAAAATGAAAGGGTATCGTGTGGGTTACACAACAAGCGATGGTGTTTATATTCAAAATAGATTATTGATGACTGGCGACTGCACAGGGCCTGCGAGTGCCGAGTTCGTGCTTAAAGATCCTACTGTGAATTTCGCAGTTTTAGAATGTGCAAGAGGTGGATTATTGCGAGCAGGTCTAGGCTTCAAAAAATGCGATGTGGCCATTGTGACGAATGTTTCCGCAGACCATTTGGGGCTAAAAGGAATTCATACCATAGAGCAATTGGCAAAAGTGAAAGGTGTAATTCCAGAAACGGTCTTACCAGACGGTTATGCCATTTTAAATGCCGAAGATGATTTGGTGTACGACATGAGACGTTCGCTCAATTGTAATGTAGCCTTGTTCTCTATGGACGAGAACAACCCAAGGGTAAAAGCCCTACAACGCCTTAATGGTATTACCGCTGTTTATGAAAACGGTTATGTTACGATTTGCAGGGGCGAATGGAAAATGCGTTTAATGAAGGCTGAGCATATTCCCCTTACTTATGGTGGAAAAGCAAAATTTATGATCCAAAATGTGCTGGCGGCAGTTCTTGCGGCGCATGTGCAAGGCATCAGTATTGAGGATATGAAGGCTGGCTTGGAAACATTTATTCCATCGGCATCGCAAACGCCTGGACGTTTAAATTTGTTCGAGTTTAATGATTTCAGCATATTATTGGATTATGCACATAATCCTGCTGGAATGAGAGCCCTACAAAAATTTACCGATGAGCTGGAATGTACGGTAAAGGTTGGAATCATTGCAGGAATTGGCGATAGGCGTGTAGAAGATAACAATGAAATGGGTACTATTGCTGCGGAAATGTTCGACGAAATCATCATCCGCCAGGATAAACAATTAAGAGGCAAAACGGAAGAGGAACTCATTAAAATGCTGAACGATGGCATTAAAATGAAAGATCCTAATAAGAAAACCACCATTATTCCTTCAGAAAAAGAAGCCATCACCTTTGCGGTTAAAAATGCAGTGAAAGGATCGCTCATTATATTATGTAGTGATGTGATTCCTGATGCTTTGGAGCTGGTTAAACTCTTTAAAGAGCGTGAGGCTAGAGGAGAAGATCTTTTTGCGTCATAGTTTTGCGAGAAAGCAAAAAAAAATCCGAAACGTGAGTTTCGGATTTTTTTTGGTCTTTATATCTATTAACAAAGCTTGATCGTTTTTACTTTAATCTGTAAACTCTTTCTGTAGGCTTTGATACTAATAATTTCAGTGCTTTTCTTTCTGTTTAATTTCAAAACCTTAGCTTTCATTGCAGAGTTGCTAGCTGTTTCGTACTTGATAGCTTTAGTTTCAATGGTGTTTTCAATAACTGTTTCAACATTTTCAATCGTATCATTAGATTCGATATCAGTATTAGACACTTGCGCCATAGAAAGTAATGGTAGTAATGTGAAGGCTAAAATGGTTAAAACGTTTTTCATAATGCTAAAGACTTTGATATTAATTACACTACAAAGATGGGGTGTATTGCTCCTGAAACGGAAAATAATGGATAAAGCGAACGCTTATTAGTTAAGATGAAACGCTCAACAAAAAACATCGACGAACTACACAAATACAGCGTGTAGCCCAGTAAATACGTTGCCGATTAAGTGACGCTTTGTATAGATAAGATGTATTTCAACTGGTTTGAAATGGTAATTATAAGATTAGATCGCCATGTGCAGGCCGATCTTTGAAGATCTTTAATACAGACCTAAAAAAACAAATCAATAATCTTGGCTTTCATCACTTCGGAAATATAAAACCTGACTTTAGAAGATCATAGACGAAGACATGTACTCAGTAAAAAAATGTTCATCATTAAAAGATAGCGATAGGCTTCTTGATCCATCGGAAGAAGGAGAATCTATTTGTTAAGAATTAGGAAAAGACTCAAAAGGAATTCAGTATGAAGCTTTAATACAACGCATAAAAAAATCCGAAATGTTAGTTTCGGATTTTTTTACGGTAGATATAATAGTTTAGCAAAGCTTGATGGTCTTTACTTTAATCTGTAAACTTTTTCTGTATGCTTTAATGCTTATGATTTCAGTACTTTTCTTTCTATTTAATTTTAAAACCTTAGCTTTCATTACCGACGTAGAAGCCGTTTCATTTTGAATACTTTTAGTTGTAATGGTTTTCTCGATGACAGTTTCAACGGTATCTTTAGATAATAAATCAGAATCAGATACTTGAGCCAAAGTAATTAAAGGTAGTAAAGTGAAGGCTAATAAGGTTAAAACTTTTTTCATGATCTCGTAAACGTTGTTGTTAATTACATGACAAAGATGCATCACATTGACAGCGAAAATCAATATATTGGACAAACCGAACACTTATTAGTCAAGATGAAGGCGTTGACAAAAAACATCGGTGAATTACACAATAACGGCTTGTAGCCCAATAAACACGTATAGGATTAAATGACAGATTATTCAGATAACAGGTATTTTGAGCTTTTTGAGAAGCAAAAGTTAAATCAATTCGCGATTGGCAGAACCACTTATAAAGAACGTATCAAAAAATTGAACCGTTTAAAAGAAGCCTTAGAGGTCACTTATAAACAAGATATTCGTGAGGCCTTATTCAAGGATTTTAAAAAGCCGCAGCTAGAAGTCGATCTCACCGAGATCTATCCAGTTATCGACGAGATTAATTTTGTGAAGTCAAATTTGAAATCCTGGTTAAAAAAACAAAAGGTCGATACACCAATCGCTTTATTGGGAAGCTCGTCTTGGATTAGACATGAACCCAAAGGGGTTTGCTTGATTATTTCTCCATGGAACTTCCCCGTCAATCTATCATTTGGTCCCTTGGTTTCAGCAATTGCCGCAGGAAATACTGTCATCTTAAAACCTAGTGAAATGACACCTCACACTTCAAAAGTGATGCATGCCATAATAAAGGACCTATACGATGAAAATGATATCGCCTTGGTAGAGGGCGAAGTTGAAGTGTCTCAAGCCTTACTAAAACTGCCGTTTAATCATATCTTTTTTACAGGTTCACCTCAAGTGGGCAAAATTGTTATGAAGGCTGCTTCGGCACATTTAACGTCGGTAACTTTAGAGTTAGGCGGAAAATCACCAGTCATTATTGATGATACTTCACATATTGATAAGGCGGTCAAAAAATTGATCTTCGGAAAATTCGTTAATGCTGGCCAAACTTGTATCGCACCAGATTATGTGTTCATCAACGACGCCATAAAGCCAGCGTTTATTGCTGCGTTTAAAAAACACATTATAGCGTTTTATTCTGAAACACCTTCGGCGTCTAATTCCTACGGAAGAATTGTAAACGAAAAACATTTCAAACGTTTGAAAGGATATTTGGATGACGCCATTTCCCGAAATGCCGAAATTGCTGTTGGTGGAATTTCCGAAGAAAAAGACCATTATATAGAACCGACCTTGGTGTTTGATGTTTCCGAAGACAGTGAGCTCATGCAAAATGAAATATTTGGTCCCATTCTTCCGGTAAAGACCTATACCAACATTCAAGAGGTCATCGATTATATCAACTCAAAAGGTAAACCGTTGGCCTTGTATATATTTAGTAAAAATAAAAAACAAATCAACACTATTATCAAAAATACAAGAGCGGGTAGTACCTGTATTAACCATAATTTATTGCAATTTCTCAATCATAATTTACCTTTTGGAGGTTCTAACACCAGTGGTATTGGAAAATCCCATGGCTATTTTGGGTTCTTGGAGTTTGTGAATCAGCGCTCGGTATTAAAACAGCATACCATAAGTGCTGTTGATTTACTATTGCCACCTTACACCAATTTTAAACAGAAGATCGTGGACTTGACGATCAAATGGTTTTGAGGTCATCTAATAAGTATTTTAGACCTTTCAGGTTTTTAAAACCTGAAAGGTCTCAATCGTTAATCCTTCCAGAGCTTTAAACTATGAATGAAATACCTGAAAGGTCTATTCGCCAAAATTTTGGACTGTTGTAAAATTGGTGATGTAGTTTCGGGTGTTTGATACTTTGAAAACCGAATTAAACCTTATTAAAATAATCTGAGGGTACATTCTCATTTTTACCATCCTCATATTTCATATAGGTAAATCCTTCGTGAATACAATACGCGCCAATATCACCTGCTTTATTGATAGCGATGTAAGCAATTTGGAATTCTTTGTAGCCTTTATTTTTAGTGACAATGCGACGAATAGCTTCTTCACAGGCTGCTTGCGGGCTCATACCATTACGCATTAATTCAACAATAAGAAAACTACCTACGGTTTTTAATATTTCTTCGCCCATTCCTGTAGCCACAGCTCCACCAATGTCATTATCTAAAAACAGACCAGCACCAATCACGGCCGAATCACCAATGCGACCTTTCATTTTATAAGACAAACCTGATGTCGTGCATGCACCAGCAATATCACCATCGTTATCAATGCAAAGCATACCAATGGTATCATGATTTTCAATATTGATGAGCGGTTTGTATTCGGGAAATTTCAGCCATTCTTGCCATGCTTTTTTGGAGTCTTCGGTCAATAATTCCTCTTTTTTGAATCCTTGGGCTAAAGCAAACTCTTCAGCTCCTTTACCCGCAAGCATCACGTGAGGCGTGTCTTTCATAACTTTTTTAGCTAGCGCAGCAACATTGGTAAAGCCTTCAACACAAACCACAGCGCCACAATCGCCATTAGTATCCATCACACAAGCATCTAAAGTAACATTGCCTTCTCGATCTGGAGTGCCTCCTTTTCCAACTGTAGTGTTTTTGATATTTTCCTCTTCTACCGCAACACCTGCAATAGCAGCATCCAACGCTTTTACGCCTTTAGATAATGCATCACCTGCTTTAGCATTGGCGTTCACAAATCCCCAAGTACAGATTGCTTTTGGAAATGGATTTTTAGTCATAGACATCATATTTTTGTTTTTTTCGGAAGGAGAATCAACGCAACTCACCACAGTACTGCTTACTGCTAGACCAAAACCAGCGAGCGAGGCACGTTTTATAAAGCGTCGTCTTTTCATATTTATTAGCCACGAAAGTGGATAACTATTAGTTCATTTTTCCGCAGTAATAAAAATATGTAAGTTAGTATGTTACCCCTTGTTTATCCAAAACAGATTTAGTTCTAAACGTATAAAATAAAAGGTATGCAAAACATAACACAGCTATGATGTAAGAGTTTTGAATGCCAAAAATGTCGGCAAATTTACCTTGTAGTGGTGGTATGATCGCACCTCCTAAAATCATCATGATTAAAAATGCCGAACCTTGCGAAGTGTACTTTCCTAATCCGGCAATACTCAAGGTAAAAATACACGGCCACATAATAGAGCAAAATAACCCACCCGATAAAAATGCAAAAAGGGCTATATTTCCTGTTGCTAACAAACCAATAACCATTGCCGAAACGCCTAACAGACTAAATATTTTAAGTGTTCTTACAGGATTATCCTTGGCTAAAAAGAAACCTACAATTTGAACCGCCACACAAACCCCAAAAAATAAGATTTGGTTCGTGGTATACTTTCCAAAATTGACCAGTAAGATAACACCAAAGGCAATGTAAGGAACAATAATGAGTAGCGTTTTCTTTAAACCCTTACTAGGATTAAAAACCGTAATAGCTCCAACCCAACGGCCAATCATGAGACCGCCCCAATACAAAGAGATAAAAGGAGCTATTTGCGCATCGTTAAGGGTTGGGAGTCCCAGTTCGTTGAGGTTCGTGCCGCCAACGGCTTTTTTGAGGAGCTCTCCTAAATTACTTCCCACGGTTACTTCAACCCCAACGTAGGTAAAGATCGCGAGCATGCCTAAAACCAACTGCGGATATTTCATTGCGCCCCAACCTTCAGGTTTTTTTGAAGAACTTGAGTAGGCGAACATAAGACAACCTACTACTGCGGCCAAAGCGACAATCAATAGGGTAAGTCGTGTGTTTTCTAAAGTTTCAGTAGCAATTTCTCCGCCAGTATAGGTACTAAAAATATATCCGAAACATCCTAAAATGATTATCGTCAAAACAATCAATATGTTTTTAGCTTTATTGGCAGGTTCAAATGATGTATCCGACTTTAACGCTGGTAATTTTTTTGAAAAATGAAATAGCGCTGCTGCCAATAAAAATAACACCCCAACACCGAGATAAAGCGCTTGAACCGTGGTCAACTTGATCTCGTTATTTTCAATCATTGTTGTTAATTCTTCACTTGTCAAAGGGGCAGAGCCAAAAATGATAAATGCCACGACGGTTGGTCCAATCACAGTGCCGAAGGAATTAATACCTCCAGCGAGATTCAATCGATGCGATCCCGTTTTTGGATCACCTAAGGCAATGGCAAAGGGATTGGCCGTGGTTTGCTGTAATGAAAATCCTAATCCCACAATAAACAAGGCTATAAGAACAAAGTAAAAGATACTGGTTTGGCCTTGTTCGGCTCCAGCAGTCGCAGGATACATGACAAAGGCACCAACGGCAGAGAGTAACAACCCATAAATAATACCTTTTTTGTAGCCCCAAAAATTGATGATGTCTTTTTTGATGGTACTCGAGATCACAAATAACGATAAGGCTCCAATATAATAAGCACCATAAAACGCAAAATCTACCAATTGTGATTGAAATTGATCAATATTGAAGTACGTTTTGCAAAACGGAATAAAAACGCCATTTGAGGCCGCAATAAACCCCCAGAAAAAGAAGACCGTCACCAAAGTGGTTAAGGCCGATTTGTTATTTTGATCAGTCATGATTTGATAAGTTAGGTTGTAAATATAGTTTAATGCCCGTATTTAATTATAATTTCGTCAGCAAAAATCCAGGTCCTGCCATCCTGCTCATTACCTATATGCCATGCGGGAAGTTTTCCTATTTTTTTAGCGATAAGTTTAATATAGCGATACTCTCGTATTGGCAGATTAAAACTAATATTCTTAATGATCGTTTTTTCATCTTCTATGGCAGCATCTATGTTCAACGTGTGAATCAACTTAAAATGCTCCCCATCAGTTGAAGTTAGGCATTGCACTTGAGTCGGGTAAAAAATCCATGAGCGTTGATCCTGTAAAAAATTAATCTCTATAGAATTTACAGCTTTTGTTTGCCCCAAATCAATAGTCGCTATAAGATCATTGTCCTGGTACCCTTGCCAAGTGCCAGTTCTAAAATCGGGCGTTCCCAAAACACCATCAATGAGAGCATCATTGCCTCCTGCGTTGTAAAGATTGGCATAATCAGTTTCTAAAGTGATAGCTAAATTGGGATCAATTTTATAGAATGTTGTAGTCACCGTCGCACTTTTTTGCTTAGACAGATTAGAGGCGTAAACGCTTAATGTCGTTGCTTCGGAAATTTTAAAGGGTGTGCTATAAAGCTGAAATTTAGAATCGTTCAGGCTATAAAAAATTTCCGACTGTTTCGCCACAGTACCTAAACTGATTTCGGTCTCGCCCTTAAAAGCAACCTCGCCTTTTTCAATAAACGGAGCCGGCACGATAAGGTGGTCGTTGATTTTAGTGGTGGGTTCTTGATCGTCGAGACTTCCCCAAATCGCTGGTTTGTTGGTCATTTCAAAAGCTAACGTTCCGCCAGCGATAATATCCTCGTGTGTGATGTATGTTCGGTTGAGCGCATTTCCGTTGAGAAAAGCAGCTTCAATATACTTGTTTTCATCGCTTAAATTTTTCGCAGTGATCGTGAATTGTTTTCCAGATTCCAGATTAATGGTGGCCATTTCAAACAATGGTGTTCCTATGATATAGTGATTGCTACCGGGTGTGACCGGATAAAATCCCATTGACGAAAACACGAACCAAGCGCTCATTTGCCCACAATCCTCATTGCCCGAAATCCCGCTGGGTGTGTTGGTGTATAATTCGGTAAGAATTTGATGTATCTTCTCTTGGGTCTTGTGAGGTGCATTGACAAAATTATAAAGGTAAGCCATATGGCGGCTTGGTTCGTTACCATGGGCATATTGACCAATTAATCCAGTAATATCTGCTTGATTTCGACCAGAAGTTTTGTCTTCCGCAGTGAATAATTCATCTAATTGTGATTCGAGTTGTGCTTTCCCACCGAGCAGAGCCATAAATCCTGAAACATCCTGAGGCACATAAAAGCTGTATTGCCAAGCATTGGCCTCAGTATAATTGTAATTTACTTCGTAAGGATCAAAAGGGGCAAACCAGGTATTTTGAAAGCGACCACGCATAAATTTGCTTTTAGGGTCATAAACGTTTTTATACGATTGGGCTCGCTCGAGATACATTTTATAATCTTCGGTTTTCTTCATCGCGTTAGCCATTTGTGCGATGGTCCAATCGTCATAGGCATATTCCAAAGTTTTAGAAACCGATTCACTTTCAGCCTCTACAGGAATAAATCCAAGTTCCTTATATGATTTCAAACCGAGATGATCTCGACTTGCCGAATGTGTCATTGCCTCAAAAGCCTTTTTGACATCATAATTTCTAATGCCTTTCAAATAGGCATCTGCAATGACCGGTACCGCGTGATATCCAATCATACAGCCAGTGTAATTTGCGCTCAAATCCCAAATGGGCATTATGCCACCTTCATCATATTTCGCCAAGAATGTGTTGATAAAGTTGTTGGTACGATCTTGTTCTATGATGGTGTATAAAGGGTGCGCAGCGCGATAGGTATCCCAAAGCGAAAACACAGTGTAGTAGTCAAAATCTGTGGTTTTGTGAATCTCCAAATCCATACCGCGATAGCGCCCGTCAACATCTTGATATAAGTTTGGAGCCAACATGGTGTGGTATAAAGCCGTGTAGAAATTTGTTTTGTATTCTAGATTATTAGAGACAATATCAATTTTATGTAGTTGTTGCTCCCAAACCGCCTGTGCCTCTTTTTTTAAATTAATAAAGGATTTTTGACCGATTTCTTGTCGTAGGTTTTTCACTGCACCATCAATATCTACTGCGGAAATACCCACGTTTACAAATAATGATGTGGCGCTAGAATGATCAAATTCTATGGCGGCTTTTTTACTTTGGAACTTATAATTCTTAGCAATGGCTGTTCCGTTCTCTTGATAGGTTATTGATTTGATAGGTCTTGAAAACTGAAGGACGTAAAATAAGCGTTGATCTGTCGCCCAAGCCTTAGAGTGTCGAAATCCGACAATAGTCGAGTCGTTAATTTTCTGAATCCTATAGTCTAAAAGTTCATCGCGATGCGCTAAGTCAAGAATAACAAATTGCTCACTTTCTAAAGGAAAGTCATACCTGTGCATCCCACTGCGTTTTGAAACCGTAAGCCATACATCAATATTGGTATCGTCTAAATGCACGCCATAATACCCAGGCTGTGCAACTTCTTTCTCGTGTGAAAAATGAGAGCCATAACCATGCTTCTTGATCTCTGAATTTGTTGACGTATGACCATTATCAAAATTGATCGCATTGGTTGGCATGAGTAAAATATCGCCATAATCGCTTACACCAGTACCGCTGAGGTGCGTATGGGAAAACCCATAAATATAATCATCGCTATAATGATAACCAGAACAGCCATCCCAACCGTCAAGCCTCGTGTCTGGACTCAATTGCATCATCCCAAAAGGCATCGTGGCACCAGGAAAGGTATGACCATGACCACCTGTACCGATAAACGGATTTACAAAATTGGTAACCGGTTCAACTCTTGCCATTACGTCTTGAGGCAGCTGAGCTTTACAAGAGAATAGTAGTAAGCCTATAATAAACGTACATAGATATTTCATCTATTTCAATTTGATGACTGGGAAAAGATACTGATTCTTAACGTAGCGTTAAATAAAAATTTGATAGGTTAAATTCGTTTTCAAATCGGTTATATTTGAGAAAATTTCACGTATGCTTCGTTGGATCATATTCATCCTCATCTATATCATTTTTTCAGTTTACGGCTACCAAGCGATTAAAACGGTTACTAAAGCGAGCTGGTTTCATTATCTATTTATCATTATTGCCGTTATCGTCGCTGGAAACTTTATCTATCAATTTTCTATGGGAGCAGAAGGTCGGGTCTTAAATCCTGCGAAAAGTTATGCTTTCGGGTTTTTGCTGGCCTTTATGTCATTGAACTTGGTGCTAGTTCCCATTTTATTAGGTGAGGACATTATTAGAAGTGTTCTTGGAATATATGATAAGCTGGTTACAAAAGAAGGGTTCTATATGCCATCACGCCGTCGCTTTGTAAGTCAAATTGCATTGGGATTGGCGGCCATTCCGTTTGCGTCTTTACTTTATGGCATGTATAAAGGCAAATACCGATTTCGAGTATTGGATTATACCTTGCATTTTGAGGATCTACCTGAGGCATTCGATGGCTATCGCATCACTCAGATAAGTGATATTCATTCGGGAAGTTTTGATAATCGCAAAAAAATTGAGTACGGCGTTGATTTGATTAATCAGCAAAACTCTGATGTCATTCTATTCACTGGTGACATGGTGAACAATAAATCTTCGGAAATGTTACCGTGGGCAGATTTGTTCAGTACATTAGAATCTAAGGATGGTGTGTTTTCAGTATTGGGAAATCACGATTATGGCGATTATATCGATTGGCCTTCTCCAGATGCCAAGGCTCAAAATCTTGCCGATTTGGTTGAGCTGCAAAAAACAATGGGTTATGAAGTATTGCTGAATGAAAGTCGGTTTATTGAAAAAAACGGACAACGTATTGCGATTATGGGCGTTGAAAATTGGGGTAAGGGCGGATTCAAAAAAGCAGGAGATTTACAAAAAACCAAAGCTAATGTAAATCCAGATGATTTTAAGATTTTGATGTCTCACGATCCAAGCCACTGGGATGCCGAAGTTCTTAAAGACGATTACCATTATCATTTGACCTTAAGTGGTCACACCCATGGGATGCAGTTTGGCATTGAGATTCCGGGTTGGATCAAATGGAGTCCAGTAAAATGGCGTTATAAGCAATGGGCGGGAATTTACGAGCAGTTGGGTCAATACATCAATGTAAATCGCGGCTTTGGTTATTTGGGCTATCCAGGACGTGTTGGGATTTGGCCTGAAGTAACTGTCATCACACTTAAAAAAAGAAAGGCAGTTGTGTAAATTATACGCATTGTAATAGTTAATGTGAAATTGCGTATTTTTGTAAAGAGTTAAGCGTAAACCTTCTAGATTAAGTTATATAAAGTATAGCAAAAAAATATGTAGGTTTGTAATATCGAGTCACATTTAAAATGTAAAGGTATGTCAAAATTTGGGGAACTTATTGATGTTGATATTCCAGTATTATTAGATTTTTTTACGGAGTGGAATGAGCAATCTGCCGCCATGCATCCTGTTATGCGAGATGTAGCTGCAGCTCTTGGGGACAAAGCAAAAATCATTAAGATTGATGTCGATAAAAATAAGCAATTAGCCGAGGCACTTCGCGTGAAAGGTTTACCAACACTCATTATTTATAAAAATGGCGAGATGAAATGGCGGCATAGTGGCGAACAAGATGCCAATACATTAATTGGGATCGTCCAAGAGTACCTCTAACCTCACCAATTCCTGAGAAGGCAGGAATCTCATAAATCAAAAAGCCAATTCTTAAACTCTTCAGCATCAATTATAATTTAGAGTCAGTTGCGCATCTAGGTTAATCAAATCGCCTTAAACACAAACCCTTTCCCACTAAAAAAGTCCAAAACTTTTGGAAGCGCATACATCATATTTTTTGAAGCTTTAACGCTATCATGAAACACCACGATACTTCCAGGCCTACTTTTTGACACCACATTCTCAAAACATTTTTCTTCGGAAACATCAAGCTCCCAATCAAACGAGAGCACATCCCACATGATGATATCATAACCATTTGCGATAAGCTGTTTGCCTTGATGCGGTGTGATTTGTCCATAAGGCGGTCTAAATGGCTTTATGATTGAAGATTTAGGATTTTTGAATTTTGAATCGTAGTTATTCTGAAAGCTATTGTAAGTTGCATTGATCGCAAACTGCGCATCATCAACCTCTTTTAAATAGTCAGTCGTTTTAGTGCTCCAGCCTTTAATGTGATTTTGGGTATGGTTCCCAATGCGATGACCGTTCTTAATAATATTTTGGAAAATCATAGGATGCTCTTCAACATTCTTTCCAATACAGAAAAAAGTCGCTTTGGCATCATAGGATTTTAAGGTGTCGAGTGCCCAATTAGTGATTTCGGGTGTTGGACCGTCATCAAAGGTCAAATATAACTCCTTTTCTGTAGTCGCAATGTCCCAAGTATAATTAGGGAACAATTTTTTTGCGACTATAGGTGTTTTTACAGGAGTGAATTTCAAATGATGTTAATTATTGAATTCCTAAAATACTATCTATAGTGTCCTTAGGAAAATCTCGTTCTAGATTTAATGGTGGCACCTCTTGTTCATCTTCTTCACCAGTAAAGTGTTTGAAAAGCCCTAAATAGTTATTGAACTTTTCAGTTTCTTGCATGGCGAACTCACTATCATTGTACATCACCAAAAGATCGACCAAATTTCTATACCATTCAATATCGGTTACGATCTCATCGATATAACGCGTTTGGTTATCAATAGAAAGTTCGCTCCAATACGTAAGTTTTTCTTGGTATTTTCTAGCGACGTCAGTGTACAGCTTTCTGGCTTTTTCTTTTCGGTCCATTTCATAATAGCCACGAATGTAAGGTTCTAGCAAGGTATAGAAACCAAACTTATCAACTGGCATTTTTTCCATGGCGAGATCAGCTACCTTTTCGGCTTTATCAAACTCATCATCATTGAGCAATTGTTCCAAAAGTCTGGCGAGATTTCCGCGATAGGTAATACCATTTTTGCGGGTTTCTACATCATGGTAAATAGCATTACTACCGCTATTTCCCCAATCCCATGACATGACTTTATCGTACATCAACTCGGTATCTACACGACCCATATCAAATGGATTTGCTCTGTCAACTGGTGTTTTAATAGGTACTAATTTATAACAAAGTCCGTCCAGCTGTAAATAATCTTTCATCCAAATATAGTCTTCATCACTAAACGCACCGCCTGTAAAATAAATGGGTCGCTTCCAATCGTTATTGGCAATGATGTCGAGCATGAGTAGGCGGTTTTTGTAGAGCGCGCCGCCTTTGATCTTAATGTCGATATAAGGTTCAATCAAGTTCGCATCTTTTTGTTTTACAATACCATTTTCTATAACCGCTGCCTTGTTTACAGGTACTCGAACATTAGAGGTCGGTAAATAATTTGAATTTTGTAATTGTTCAGGATAGCCATTAGGATCTTCACCTTTTCGTTGCATCCCGTATTTTAAGCTGTATTTAGGATCGTCACTTGATATGAAATTCATAAAGTCTTTGATCAACATCGTATCTTGCGTAAGCTCGTACTTGATGATATAATCTCTGGTTCCAAATTTATATTGGTCATGTGTGAGCTGCGACGGTATGGGGTCGCTTTCGTAAGCCTTCCGTTTCATTTGATCAATGTACCAATCGGTTTGGAATAAACTGGTATTGACGACGCGAACATCTGTTCTAACGCCTTCAATTTCTTGAAGATACCACAACGGGAAACTGTCGTTGTCACCAATAGTAAATAATATTGAGTTAGGAGCACAGGATTCCAAATACTTCCGAGCCATCGCTTGTGCTGTGTATTTTTCTGAACGGTCATGATCGTCCCAATTTTCTGCAGCTAAAATACCAGGAACTAAAATCAAGCAGAGCACCGTAATTGCAGGCGCCAAAAACTTGGAGCTGGCATATTTCCGAAGCATATTAAAAATAGCATAGACGCCAAACCCAATCCATATCGCAAAGACGTAAAACGAACCCACTACGGAATAATCCCGTTCACGCGGCTCAAATGGTCGAACGTTAGTATAAAACTGAATGGCTAGACCTGTCATCAAGAAAAACACGAGTAATACCCAAAAGCGTTTTGGATCTGTTGCCAACAGGAATAAAAAACCGATGATTCCTAAAATGAGCGGTAACATATAGTAGGTGTTACGTGCTTTATTATCGGCTACATCACTCGGTAAATTATCCTGTGACATCCCTAGATGTGCCTCGTCGACCAAGCCAATACCACTAATCCAATTGCCATGTAAATCATCATATTTGCCTTGGATGTCATCTTGTCGGCCTGTGAAATTCCACATAAAATAGCGCCAGTACATATAGCCAAATTGATAGTCTAACATATAATAGAGGTTGTCTCCAAACGATGGTTTTTCGATATCAAAATAATCCCGACCAAATTGTTTTAAAAAACTGTTATAATCCTCATAGTCGATTTTTCCTTGAGCCACATCATTACGAAACTCATTGACTAATTTTCTTACTTCATTTTCCATTTGATATTCAGGCTTGATTTTAAAATCCAATAACCCTGTGAACATCATGTAATTTTCGGCATGCTCTCCACTCCACATTCTCGGGAGTATAGCGGCATGTTCTGAATTGTAATTTTGTTTGGCGTTTTCCCATTTGTTGACAATGATATATTCACCCTTGTCGTAATCTTTTTCATATTTAGGTTTATCGTCTAAATATGGGTTGTTCTCATCCAAACCAGAATATTGATCGGTAAACAAGGGGCCGTAGAACAAATGCGTTTCTGGATACTGCTCTAGATTGTAGTAAGCGAGTAATTCTCTGGCACTCGACGGATTATTCTCATTGATAATCACATTGGCATTCGCCCGAATTGGGAGCATGATCCAAGAGGAAAACCCAATAAAAATAAACATGAGGCAAAGCGTAAGGGTGTTGGCGTATTTGTAATTTTTATCACGTGTATATTTTAATCCGAAATAAAATGCGGCAATAACAATTAAGCCAGCAATGATAGATCCTGCATTAAACGGAAGCCCGATGGTGTTGACAAAGAAAATTTCCGAAGCACTAAAGAGACGAAGTGCATTTGGGAGTAACAATTTAAAAATAAACAGTAAAATTGCTGCCGAAATCACATTCGCTAGAATAAAGTTTTGAATGGTGATCGTTTTGTAGTTTTTAAAATAATAAAGGAGACCGATCGCGGGAATGGTCAATAAGCCCATGAAGTGAACTCCAAAAGACAAGCCTATAACAAAGGCAATTAATATTAACCAACGATGACCACGAGGCTCATGCATATCCTGTTCCCATCGCAGACCTAAATAAAATAATATGGCCATGATGAGGGTTGCCATAGCGTACACCTCAGTTTCTACAGCATTAAACCAGAAAGAATCTGTAAATGTAAACGCTAAACTACCTACCAACGCACTTCCAAGTATGGCGATGTATTGATTTCTTGATAGCGCTAAATAGGTCGTTTGATTTGGGTGATCCTGTTTCGGGTTGGCAACCCTAGCCAGTTTAGTCAATAGAATAGTAATAGTCCAAAACATAAAAAGAATGGTAAATGCACTGGAAACGGCACTCATCATATTGAGCATGGCGCCAATTTGGGCAGGCTCTAAAGCAAAGGTCGAGAAAAACGCACCAAGCATTTGAAATAATGGTGCTCCAGGCGGATGCCCAACTTGTAGTTTTGATGACGTTAAAATATATTCTCCAGCATCCCAAAAACTTACCGTAGGTTCAATGGTCAATCCGTAGGTAATTAAAGCAACGGTAAAAGCAAACCACCCTAGGATGGTATTCCATTTCTTGAAGTTGAAATGTGTCATAAAAATAGTCTGTTTTGATGCGGGCGAATTTAGCAATAAATATATTAAGCCCTTAAGTTTTTAAGTAAACGTTACCATTTTTTGATTATTTTACAATAAATTGTTTGTGCAAATGAAACTTTGTATTAAATTTGCACTCTCTTTTGAGATTTTGGCCTATGGTGTAACTGGTAACACGTTGGTTTTTGGTACCAAAGAGTCTAGGTTCGAGACCTAGTGGGCCAACCAGAATTTTAAAATCCTGATCATTAGTATGGTCAGGATTTTTTTGTTTTTGTAAATGGATTAAAAACTTATACCAATCAATCAGGATTTGCTGTACATACACATTTCCTAAATCTTAAACGTAACCACAGGGCGTTTGGCATGATTCACTAAATCTTCACTAATACTGCCATTAAAGAAATGAGCAATCCCTTGTCGGCCGTGAGTACTAATCCCAATTAAATCGGCATCCACGTCTTTTGAAAAATTGAGAATGCCTTTTTCAACAGTTTCATCGTTATAGATGGTTATGGTATAATTTTTAAAACTGTAGTCAGAGATAAACTCATTGATACGCGTGTGTGCAATCTTAGTGGTGGTAAAGTTGCTCGCGGTGTTGACCATTAGTAAATGCAGTTGTGCATCAAATGCTGTGGCAAATTCAGTGGCTTGGCGATAGGTTTCTTTATTGTCATTTTTAAAGTCGGAGGCAAACACAATATCATCAATGCTAAAATCATTGTGGTCATTTTTAATGACCAAAACAGGAACGTCAGAGTTTCGAACGGCTTTTTCAGCATTTGAGCCTACGAACATTTCAGTCAAACCACTGGCGCCATGAGATCCCATGGCAATCATACTGATGCCGTGTTCTTTGCAAATATCGGCGATGCCATTAAAAGAGCCGTCAGCCTTAACGATTTCGTGAACCGTAAGACCTTTGAGATAATCGCTATCCATGATTTCCTCAAATTTTCGATGCGCCATTTTCATAAAAAACATCACTTCAGGAACATCGGCTTGAGCATTTACGGCATCAGCCTCTTGCATAGGTATTTCAAGCATGTGTAATAAATAAATCTCGCTACCGTGCTGTTTTGCGATTTGAGAGGCGACTTTTAAGGCGAATTCAGCCTCTTCCGAAAAATCTGTTGGAACTAATATTTTCTTCATCTTGATTGGTTTTAATTAAGTTACCTAAATTTAATAATAAAATTCGAAATGGGCACACTTGCAAAAACCAATAAAAATATTGTATATTTGCACCGTTGTTTGAAGAAAAAAGAATAATGAGCGGACGAGAAGTCCGCTCTTTTTATACTAGAAATGTTCAGAGATACCGTAAAAGATTTGTTAGAAGAGGGTTTAAAACAACGTGAAGATTTGTTTTTAATCGATTTTGAGATCAAGGGAGACAATGCGATCAAAGTGATTATCGATGGTGATAATGGCGTTTTAGTTGAAGATTGCATGTTTATAAGTCGAGCCATCGAGCATAACTTAGATCGTGAAGAGGAAGACTTTTCTTTGGAGATTCTTTCGGCAGGCGCAACTTCGCCTTTAACGATTAAAAGGCAGTATCAAAAAAATTTGGGAAGAACACTCAGTGTAAAGACCAAAGATGATACGACTGTAGAAGGAACATTGACTAAAGTTAGTGAGGATAATATTCTTTTAGAGTGGAAAGCAAGAGAACCAAAACCCATTGGCAAAGGTAAAATAACCGTAAATAAGCAAGCAGAAATAGCGTTCGATACGATTTCGCAAGCTCAAGTTGTAATAAAATTTTAATTCATAGTAGTTATGGAAAATATTGCGTTAATTGATTCTTTTTCAGAATTTAAAGACGATAAATTAATAGATCGTGTAACGTTGATGGCGATTTTGGAAGATGTATTGAGAAATGCATTGAAGAAAAAATATGGTGATGATGACAATTTTGATATCATTATTAATCCAGATAAAGGGGATTTAGAAATCTGGAGAAATAGAATTGTAGTCGCCGATGATGAGGTAGAAGAGCCCAATCAGGAAATATCATTATCAGAAGCACAAAAAATCGAACCCGATTTTGAAGTTGGTGAGGATGTTGCCGAAGAAGTAAAGCTTATCGATCTTGGTCGTCGTTCAATTTTAGCATTAAGACAAAACCTTATCTCTAAAATACACGAACACGACAACACTAACATTTACAAGCACTTTAAGGAATTAGAAGGTGAAATTTATTCTGCGGAAGTGCATCACATTCGCCATAGAGCCATCATTCTGTTAGATGATGAAGGTAATGAGATCATTCTTCCGAAGGACAAACAAATCCCATCAGATTTTTTCAGAAAAGGAGAAAATGTACGTGGTATTATTGAAAGTGTTGAGCTAAAAGGAAATAAGCCGGCCATAGTAATGTCAAGAACGTCTCCAGCATTTTTGGAGAAGTTGTTTGAACAGGAAATTCCCGAAGTTTTTGACGGTTTGATCACGATCAAGCATGTTGTAAGAATTCCAGGCGAGAAGGCAAAAGTAGCGGTAGATTCTTATGATGATAGAATTGATCCTGTTGGTGCTTGTGTTGGTATGAAAGGATCTCGAATTCATGGTATCGTTCGTGAATTAGGTAACGAAAATATTGACGTGATCAACTACACTAATAATCTTCCGTTATTTATTACAAGAGCTTTAAGCCCAGCAAGAGTAACCTCAATTAAGTTGGATGAAGACAACAAACGTGCTGAGGTGTTATTAAAGCCTGAGGAGGTTTCTAAAGCTATTGGTAGAGGAGGTCACAACATTCGATTGGCTGGTAAATTGACTGGTTATGAAATTGATGTGTTTAGAGAAGGTGCCGAGGAAGATGTAGAATTATCTGAATTTTCAGATGAAATAGAAGGTTGGATTATTGCAGAATTCAGCAAAGCAGGTTTGGATACTGCGAAAAGTGTATTGGAGCAAGATGTAGAAGATCTTGTAAAACGTACCGATTTAGAAGAAGAAACTATAGTAGATGTTATTAGGATTCTTAAAGAAGAATTCGAAGATTAATACCCAATTTGGCCGATTATGGCTATTTTTGGTATAACAGATTTTTAAGTATATTACAAGCAATTTATGGCTCAAACTAGATTAAATAAAGTATTAAGGGAACTTAACATCTCTATTGACCGTGCCGTTGATTTTTTAGAATCAAAAGGTGTCGAGATAGAGAAGAGCCCCAATACGAAAATATCAGAGGACGTTTACACTGTTCTTTCCGATGAGTTTCAGACGGACGCTAACAAAAAGGCAGAATCCCAAGAAGTAAGCGAGGCAAAACTCAAAGAAAAAGAAGAGTTGCGTGAGCAGCGTGAGCGTGAATTGGAAGAAAGAGAGGCTGCAAGAGAGGCTAAGAGTCGTGAGGTGGTTAAGGCAAAAGCAGAACTTAGTGGTCCAAAACAAGTTGGTAAGATTGACCTCAATAAGGACAAAGATAAACCTGCACCAAAAGCCGAAGAGCCTAAAGTTGAACCAGCTAAGGTCGAAGAAACAGTTGAAGAAACAGTTGAAGAGAGCCCTAAAGTTGAAGCGACTGCTGAAACTAAAAAGGAGCCTGCTAAACAAGCTGATGAGCCAGTTGACAAGCCTAAGGCTATAGAAAAGGCAGCAACTAAAGCGGCTGAAGACCCTACAGCAGGTGAAGAGCCAGCAGAAGAAACGCTCAAAACACAGTATAAAAAACTTTCTGGTCCTACAATTGCAGGAGATAAAATTGATTTATCTAAATTTCAGAAGCCTAAAAAGAAAAGAGACGATAAAAAATCGGCCACAGATTCTGATAATAAAAAGAAAAGACGTCGTATTACCAAAGGGCCTTCAGCAGGTGGAAATCAATCTACAGGAAGAGGTCCAAACCAAAGAGGTGGCTATAAAGGTAGAAATCAGGGTGGTAAAAGAACATCTACAGTTAAAGCCGAGCCAAGTGCAGAGGAAGTACAAAAGCAGGTTCGAGAAACTCTAGAGAAACTTCAAGGTAAATCTAGTAAAGGCAAAGGCGCTAAATATCGTAGAGATAAAAGAGACCAACATAGAGAGCAGACTGAAATCGATCAACAAATCGAAGCAGCAGAAAGCAAAATCCTTAAGGTTACAGAATTTGTCACTGCAAACGAAGTGGCAACCATGATGAATGTTTCGGTAACCGAAATTATTTCAGCATGTATGTCTCTAGGGATGATGGTGACCATGAATCAACGCTTGGACGCAGAAACCTTATCGGTAGTTGCAGATGAATTTGGTTATAAAGTAGACTTTGTGACGTCAGACATTGAAGAATCGATGGTTGAGGTTGAAGACAATCCTGAAGATTTGTTGCCACGTGCGCCAATTGTTACGGTCATGGGTCACGTTGACCATGGTAAAACTTCGTTATTGGATTATATACGTGAAGAAAATGTGATAGCCGGAGAATCTGGAGGTATCACACAGCATATCGGTGCCTATGGTGTTCAATTGGAAGGCGGACAAAAAATAGCATTTTTAGATACGCCTGGTCACGAAGCGTTTACAGCGATGCGTGCGCGTGGTGCTCAAGTAACCGATTTGGCGATTATCGTGATCGCGGCAGATGATTCGATCATGCCACAAACAAAAGAAGCGATTGCTCATGCCCAAGCTGCGGAAGTGCCAATAGTTTTTGCGATCAATAAAATTGACAAGCCAGGTGCGAATCCTGAAAAAGTAAAAGAAGGTTTAGCGCAAATGAATTTGTTAGTTGAAGATTGGGGAGGAAAAATCCAATCCCATGACATTTCAGCTAAAAATGGAACAGGTATAAAAGAACTATTGGAAAAAGTATTGCTTGAAGCCGAATTATTAGAGCTTAAGGCCAATCCAAATAAACAAGCAACAGGTACAGTAGTGGAGGCCTTTTTAGATAAAGGTCGAGGTTATGTATCAACGATTCTTGTTCAGGCAGGAACCTTGCGCGTTGGTGATTATGTACTAGCTGGTAAAAACAGTGGTAAGGTTAAAGCCATGCAGGATGAACGAGGTAAAGAAGTGCAAGCTGCAGGACCGTCAACGCCAGTCTCTATTTTAGGACTTGATGGCGCGCCGCAAGCAGGTGATAAATTTAGTGTGTTTGAAGATGAACGTGAAGCAAAACAAATTGCTGCTAAACGCACACAATTACAACGTGAACAGTCTGTTAGAACGCAACGTCATATTACCCTAGATGAGATTGGAAGACGTATAGCACTTGGCGATTTCCAAGAATTGAATATTATTCTTAAAGGTGATGTAGATGGATCTGTGGAAGCATTAACAGATTCGTTCCAAAAATTATCTACGGAAGAAATACAGGTGAATATCATCCACAAGGGTGTAGGCGCCATTACTGAGAGTGATGTGTTATTGGCTACCGCCTCAGATGCGATTATTATCGGATTTAACGTAAGACCCATGGGTAATGCACGTCAAATTGCAGATAAGGAAGAAATCGATATCAGAATGTACTCGATTATCTATGACGCGATCAACGATCTTAAAGATGCAATGGAAGGCATGTTGTCTCCAGAGCTCAAGGAAGAGATTACTGGAACTGCCGAAATTAGAGAGACGTTTAAGATTTCAAAAATTGGAGTCATTGCAGGTTGTATGGTGCTTACTGGTAAAATCTTTAGAAATTCGAATATTCGTCTAATTAGAGACGGTGTTGTGATCCATACAGGAGAGCTAAGCTCATTGAAACGATTTAAGGATGATGCGAAAGAAGTGGCTAAAGGCTATGACTGTGGTATTCAACTTAAAAACTATAATGATATCCAAAATGAAGATATTATAGAAGCATTCCAAGAAGTAGAGGTGAAGAAAAAGCTTAAATAAGCGCATTCATAATTTCTAAAAACTAAAAAAAAGCAACTCAATTTGAGTTGCTTTTTTTATGCTTTGTATCTTTTTTATTAAAATATTAATCTTCTTTCTTTGGCTCAAAGACCATCGCTTTGCTAAACTTTGTTTTGATCTTTTTTAAAGCAATATCGGCCTCTAATCGGGTGCTAAAATTACCGACCCAAACCTTATAATTTGGCGTTTCGTACACTACTTCTGCTGGCCATTCTGAAAAGGTGTTTTGAAAGTTTTGTTCTAGCGACATGGCCTCAGATCGAGACCCAAAATCAAGCTGAATTTTATAAAGATCTGCCGTTTTCACGTCTTTTTTATATTCTAAAAGCGTCGTAATGTCTTTATCTTGATCGATAATAACAACACCGTCTTGTGCAAAAGAATAGTTAGATAGCGTCAATGAAATGGCTGAAAAAATTAAGATTTGAGGATATTTAAGTTTCATATTTTTTGAAATTTATTACAAAGAAAACGTTTTTTTTTCACTGTTGTTTAGGGAGTTGTAATTATTAACTAAATATGTCCCAAAAATATTATTTAGAATCCTTATAAATTACCAACTAACAGTTCTGTTACAGATACAAAATCGACTTTATATCTTATTTTTGCATGAGATTTTACAATCGATTTTATCAGCAATACTGAAACAATCGTACCAAAGTTTAGAAGATAATTCAACGAACAATATGATACAGGTGATTTACCGACAACTAGCCTCAAAAATTCCTTACCTAGGATTGGTTGTTTTACTTACGTTTTCTACCTCAATTACTGCCCAAGAAGGAGATCCTGCCAAAGGAAAAACTTTATTCAACACCAATTGTGCTGCATGTCATCAACTTGACCGAAAAATGACTGGGCCTGCATTGCGTAACGTGGAAACCCGTTTGGCGGAAGAGGAAGGTTTGGACAGGGAATGGTTGAACAAATGGATTCGTAATAGTGCTGGCTTAATTAAGTCTGGCGACGCCTACGCTAATAAAATCTATGAGGAGTACAACGGAACGGCAATGACCGCTTTTCCGCAGTTGTCTGATCAAGATCTTTCTGATATTTTAGCATACACGGCCGCAGAGCCTCCAAAAAAAGAGGAAAAAGAAGTGGTTGGCACAGCCGCGCCAGCTGAAGGAGCTGGAACCTCCAACAAAATTATCCTTGGTGCCTTAGCCATCTTATTTGCACTGTTAGCTGTTGCATTGATTTTAGTGCGAAAAACGCTAACGAAATTTTCTGACGATAAAGGCGTTGAGCGTGTTCAAAAAGATAAGGGTCTTCCAATTTGGAAGGCGTTTGTTCAAAACCAATTTCTCGTTTTGGTAACGGTTATATTTTTCTTGCTTGCCAGTGCGTATTTTGTTTACGGCTATTTATCCCAAATAGGAAACGATCAAGGGTATGAGCCAGTTCAGCCTATTCACTATTCGCATAGAATTCATGCTGGTGAAAACGGTATTGATTGTAAATACTGTCACTCTTCGGCAAGAGTGAGTAAGCATTCAGGAATTCCATCTTTGAATATTTGTATGAATTGTCACAAGTCAATCTATCAAGTTGCTGAGTCGGTGCAAGAAGAAGGTATAAACGAATACGGTGTAGATTATAATGCTGAAATTCAGAAATTATACAAAGCTGTAGGCTGGGATGAAGGTGAACAAAAATATACTGGTGAAACACAACCCGTAAAATGGATCAGAATTCACAATTTACCCGATTTTGCTTACTTCAATCACTCACAACATGTCGAGGTTGCTGGTATCCAATGTCAAACATGCCATGGTCCGGTTGAGGAAATGGAAGTAATGTACCAATACTCCTCATTAATGATGGGATGGTGTATCAACTGTCATAGAGAAACAAATGTGAAAGTAGAGGGTAACGAGTATTACACCAAGATTCACGAAGAGTTATCTAAAAAGTACGGCGTAGATAAGTTAACAGCCGCTCAAATGGGTGGTCTGGAATGTGGTAAGTGTCACTACTAAAAGCAACATTTTAGTAGTTGCTGTAAAGCATGGAGACGGTCATTGAGCCTGTCAAAATGAAAATAAACTAATAAATAAGAAGTAATTCAATTATATAATATGTCATCAAACAAGAAATACTGGAAAAGTGTTGAAGAGCTAAAAGAGGATAGCTCTATTGTTGAGACGCTAAAACAAAATGAGTTTGTTAAGGAGATTCCTACAAGCGGATTTTTAGGAGATAAAAAGACCTTAGAGTCTTCGTCAACTACGCGTCGTGACTTTTTAAAGTATGTTGGTTTTAGTACAGCAGCAGCATCGCTTGCAGCTTGTGAGGGACCTGTCGTGAAGTCTATTCCTTATGTTGTTCAGCCAGAATCAATTATTCCTGGTATCGCCAATTATTATGCAACGACGATTGCAGATGGGTTTGATTTCGCAAGTGTCCTCGTGAAAACTCGTGAAGGTCGCCCAATTCAAATTAAAAATCATGATTTGGCAACGACTCACAATAGTGCCAACGCAAGAGTGAATGCATCGGTGTTAGGATTGTACGATAGTATGAGAGTAAAAGCGCCTATGAAAGGTGATGCTTCTATTTCTTGGGAAACATTCGATGCCGAAACAAATCAAGCATTAACTGACCTTAAAAATGCTGGTAAGCAAATCGTATTGTTAACACAAACCTTTGCGAGTCCTTCTACATCAAGATTAATTGCGGAATTTAAGGCTACCTACGGAAATGTACGTCACGTTGTTTATGACGCTGTTTCAGAATCTGCAACCTTAGACGCTTATGAAGCGAGCTACGGAAGCCGCGCCATGGCATCGTATGATTTTTCAAAAGCCATGACGATTGTTTCGGTTGGTGCAGATTTCTTGGGAGATTGGCAAGGTGGCGGATTTGACGCTGGATATGCAAAAGGACGTGTTCCGAAGAACGGAAAAATGTCACGCCACATTCAGTTTGAATCTAATATGTCTCTTACTGGTGCTAATGCTGATAAGCGTGTGCCATTGACACCATCACAACAAAAACAAGTTTTAGCAAAATTATATAGTTTGGTTGTTGGAGGATCGTCTTCAATAGAATTACCCGAAAACTTAAATAAAGCAGTTCAAAATGCTGCTTCTGAATTGTCAAAAGCTGGAAGCAATGGCGTTTTAGTGACAGGTATTCAAGATGTCAATGCGCAAACAGTAGCATTAGCTATCAATGAAAAATTAAATAGCAAAGCATTTGACCCGTCTTCACCAATACTTACAAGACAAGGCAATAATGCTGCGGTTACAAAACTGGTGGCTGATATGAAGGCTGGACGTGTTGGAGGACTCATCATGAGTGGTGTGAATCCAATGTACACGCTTCCAAATGCTTCAGAATTTGCTGAAGGTCTCAAAAATGAAAATCTTAAATTGTCTATTGCCTTCTTAATGAAAGCTGATGAAACTGCAACGGCAACGCAATATATTGCAGCAGCACCTCACTATCTAGAATCTTGGGGAGATGTTGAGATGAAAAAGGGCCATTTCAGCCTAATGCAGCCTACCATTCGCCCCTTGTTTGATACGCGTCAGTTTCAACAAGCATTATTAATGTGGATGGGTAAAGAGGAGACGTATCGTGAATATATTAAATCGGGTTGGTCTGGTGGTTCATTCAACAAAGCCTTACAAGACGGTGTATATGTGTCTGGAGCATTTTCAAGTGCGCCAACCGGATCATCAACGACAACTACTGAATCTTCTTCGGAATTAAAAGATAAAAAAGAGAGAACATTTTTAGGGGGTGTTATTCATGACGTTGCTGTGGGTGTTGGTGTTAAAAAAGAAGACCAAGACGAATATACAACAACAACAACAACAACATCTTCCACGACGGGACGTTCTGTTGCCGCAACAGCGGCTATATCGTCAAATGGAGGCAGTGCCGCCAGAGCATTAGCATCTTCGGCAAAAGCAGAAGGCATGGAGTTGTCACTCTATACTAAAACAGGTATGGGAGATGGTCAACACGCTAACAATCCTTGGTTACAAGAATTTCCAGATCCTATTACTAGGACGTCTTGGGATAACTATTTAACCATCTCTGCAGCCGATGCATCATCATTAGATTTGATGAATGAGCATGTTGCGACCGGTGCTTTAAATGGAAGTTATGCCGACTTAACTGTTAATGGTGTTACGGTAAAAAATGTACCCGTAATTATTCAGCCAGGACAAGCAAAAGGATCTATTGGTTTATCTTTAGGTTATGGTAGAACTGCTGGTTTGAAGGAGGAGTTGATGACTGGGATTAACGCCTATCCATTGTATCAAGATTTCAATACGTCTCAAAATGTAACAATAAGTAAGGCAGCAGGTGTGCATGAATTTGCATCAGTTCAGTTACAAAATACATTAATGGGTCGTGGTGATATTATAAAGGAAACGACCTTAGAGATTTTTAACACCAAAGATAAAGAGTACTGGAATGCAGTTCCAAAGGTATCATTAAACCACGAAGAAACTCCTGTAACATCTCCAGAGGTTGATTTATGGGATGAGTTTGATCGTTCAATTGGACATCATTTTAACTTAGCCATAGATTTAAACTCCTGTACGGGATGTGGCGCTTGCGTCATTGCATGTCATGCAGAGAATAATGTGCCTGTTGTAGGTAAAGAAGAAATAAGACGTAGCCGTGATATGCATTGGTTGCGAATTGATAGATATTATTCTTCGGAAGAAACATTTGCAGATGACGATACCAAAAAAGAAGAATTTTCAGGACTTTGGGGTGATCAAGGCTCTTTGGGTGGATTTGGAGAATTAGAAAATCCAGCTGATAATCCGCAAGTTGCCTTTCAACCTGTAATGTGTCAACATTGTAATCATGCACCTTGTGAAACGGTTTGTCCGGTTGCTGCATCGTCCCATGGTCGTCAAGGTCAAAATCACATGGCGTATAATCGTTGTGTAGGTACACGTTATTGCGCAAACAACTGTCCTTATAAAGTGCGTCGTTTCAACTGGTTCTTATACAACCAAAATGATGAGTTTGATTATCATATGAATGATGATTTAGGTCGTATGGTTTTAAACCCAGATGTCACCGTTCGTTCTCGTGGTGTGATGGAGAAATGTTCAATGTGTATTCAAATGACACAAAAAACAATTCTTGATGCCAAACGTGATGGTCGAGTTATTGAAGATGGAGAATTCCAAACCGCTTGTTCTGCAGCATGTAGTAGTGGAGCAATTAAATTTGGAGATATCAACGATAAAGAAAGTGAAGTTGCAAAACTTAAAGAAGATGATCGTATGTATCACTTATTGGAAAGCGTGGGAACTAAACCAAATGTTCAGTACCATACGAAAGTGAGAAACATAGCTGAAGCATAAAAAAGAATTAATTAAGTAACAATTATAATAGATTATGGCGTCTCATTACGAAGCACCTATTAGAAGGCCCTTAGTTACAGGAGAAAAATCATATCACGATGTATCGGTAGATGTGGCCAGACCTGTAGAAGGAAAAGCAAATAAAGCTTGGTGGATTGTGTTTTCAATCGCACTGGTCGCATTCCTCTGGGGAATTGGGTGTATTATCTATACAATATCTACAGGTATTGGAACTTGGGGTTTGAACAAAACCGTTGGTTGGGCTTGGGATATTACTAACTTCGTTTGGTGGGTTGGTATCGGTCACGCAGGAACATTGATTTCTGCCGTACTGTTGCTATTTCGTCAAAAATGGAGAATGGCCATTAACCGTTCTGCAGAAGCAATGACGATCTTTTCAGTAATTCAGGCAGGTTTGTTTCCAATTATTCACATGGGTCGCCCTTGGTTGGCGTATTGGGTATTACCTATTCCTAATCAATTTGGATCTCTTTGGGTAAATTTTAACTCACCATTACTATGGGATGTATTTGCAATTTCAACGTATTTATCAGTATCATTAGTATTCTGGTGGACTGGTTTATTACCTGATTTTGCCATGCTACGTGATCGTGCAGTGAGACCATTTCAGAAAAAAATATACGCGTTATTAAGTTTCGGTTGGTCAGGTCGTGCTAAAGATTGGCAGCGTTTCGAAGAGGTTTCTTTGGTTCTTGCTGGTTTAGCAACGCCATTAGTATTGTCAGTACACACCATCGTATCTTTTGATTTCGCAACATCGGTAATTCCAGGTTGGCATACAACGATTTTCCCGCCTTATTTCGTGGCTGGAGCAATTTTCTCTGGTTTTGCCATGGTGAACACACTTCTTATTATTATGAGAAAAGTGTGTAACCTTGAAGATTATATCACAGTACAGCATATTGAATTGATGAATATTGTAATTATGCTTACGGGTTCCATTGTAGGTGTGGCTTACATTACTGAGCTATTTATCGCTTGGTACTCTGGAGTAGAGTATGAGCAATATGCATTCTTGAATAGAGCAACTGGTCCTTACGCTTGGGCTTATTGGATGATGATGTCTTGTAATGTGTTCTCTCCACAATTTATGTGGTTTAAGAAATTGAGAACAAGTATCATGTTTTCATTCTTTATCTCAATAGTCGTAAATGTAGGAATGTGGTTTGAGCGTTTCGTAATCATCGTGACGTCATTGCATAGAGATTACTTACCATCATCTTGGACAATGTTCTCACCAACATTCGTTGATATTGGTATTTTCATTGGAACGATAGGTTTCTTTTTTGTACTGTTTTTATTGTACGCAAGAACTTTCCCTGTGATCGCTCAGGCAGAAGTAAAAACAATTTTAAAGTCTTCCGGAGAACGTTATAAGAAAATCAGAGAGCGTGGAGATTCTTTAGTTGGAACAGGATCTGATTCAAGAACGTCACACTTAAAAATTGAAGAGAAGACGACGGCCAAACGACCGTTGCAAGACAATAAGGAGAAACTAGAAAACTTACTTAAAGGTGTAGGGACTTTCGATGCGACCATACAAACGGCCGACGATCTTAAAGTGATCAACGGTATTGGTCCAAAAATGGAAGAAGTACTTAATGATATTGGCATATTCACTTACGCTCAAGTAAGTAAAATGACGAAAAGAGAATACGACTTGTTAGATGATATTACCGGTTCTTTCCCAGGAAGGGCAGAACGTGATGATTGGTCTGGTCAAGCTAAAAAATTAATAAACTAAAATAGTACATGGAAGCTTCAAAAGTAATTCACGCTATTTACACAGATGATGACGTCTTAATGGCTGCTGTTAAAAAAGTCAAGGCGGCACATCATCATATAGAAGAGATTTTCTGTCCGTTTCCAGTTCACGGGCTAGATAAGGCTATGGGTCTGGCGCCTACAAGATTGGCAATTGCATCGTTTATGTATGGTTGTGTTGGTCTTATCGTGGCAACGGTTATGATGAATTTTATCATGATTGAAGATTGGCCGCAAGATATTGGTGGTAAACCAAGCTTTAGTTATATCGAAAATATGCCAGCCTTTGTGCCTATAATGTTTGAGTTGACTGTATTTTTTGCAGCTCACTTAATGGTAATTACGTTCTATTTAAGAAGTAGGATGTGGCCCTTTAAAAAAGCAGAAAATCCTGACCCTAGAACCACCGATGACCATTTTCTTATGGAAATACCAGTAAATGGAAATGAGGATGAGCTTACAGATTTGTTAAAAGAAACTGGAGCAGTTGAGATAAATTTAATTGATAAAGTGCATTAATTTATACAGATGAAAAGTATATTTAAAATAGCAATAGTACTAATGGTTTTCGCGAGTGTCGTGTCTTGTAAAAAAGATTCGAGACCCAACTACCAGTTCATGCCTAATATGTATGAGTCGGTTGGTTACGAAGCCTACCAAGAAGCCGAAGTTTATGTTGATGATGAGCAAGTGCTTAGCAACAATATGGAGGCTCAAATACCTGCGGAAGGAGCAATACCTAGAGGTGGCCATATGCCTTATGATTTTGAGGACAGCGCCGCCGGTTACGACTTAGCCAAAGCAACTTTGGATTCGCCGTTAAGTAAAGATCAGATAGGCGAGTTTGAAGGCGGACAATTATACGATATTTACTGTGGAATTTGTCATGGAAAAAACGGGAACGGTCAAGGACTTTTAGTAAAAAGAGAAAAGATTCTCGGTGTACCTAGCTACGATGATGCAGGAAGAGCAATAACATCTGGGAGTATTTATCACGTGATTTACTACGGAAAGAATGCCATGGGCGCTTACAAGAATCAATTGGACGAAAACGAAAGGTGGCAAGTCGTAGATTATGTGATGAGTCTGAAAGCCGAATTAGAAGGCAAGGGAGGCTCCAAGGAAGATGACAAATCTCCAGCAGCTGATGGTGATGATACTGCGACCGATGAACAGAATGCTGATGCCACATCTCAAGATGCAATGGCTCAAACAAACTAGGATAGATAAAGATTATATATAGATATGTATACATTTTCAAGCAAATTAAAAATAGTAGCGATAGTCCTGATGATCTTAGGTATCATTGGTGTTGCTTACGGTTTTATGACATCTCATAAATCTTTAGACGAAGTGAAAGAGATGATTGCTCAAGAAGAGGCTGGACATGGAAGTGGTCATGGTGCAGATACCAAAGCACACGTTGTTGCGGGTGGCAATGAGCATTCTGACAATGCCCACGACGCAAATGCTCATGATGCCTTGGTAGATGACCATCATAATGCTGAAGACCCAATTCACGAAGGGGCTTTTGATGCACATCATGGCGATGAGCATGCAGAACACGTACAGCATCAAATAGCAAACAGACCATGGTCGGCATTATATGTAGCGGCATTTTTCTTTTTTATGATTGCTTTAGGAGTACTTGCTTTTTACGCTGTTCAGTTTGCAGCACAAGCAGGTTGGTCGCCACTATTACTTAGAGTAATGGAAGGAATAACTGCTTACATGCTTCCAGGGGCTTTAATAGTATTAGCAATTGCCATTGCGTCAGGAGTAATTGGACATTATAATTTGTTTGTTTGGATGGATCCAGAAGTGGTTGCAGAAGATAAATTAATTCAAGGCAAATCAGATTGGTTAAATATTACTTGGTTTGGTATTAGAGGTTTGATTTTTATTGCTGGGTGGTATCTCTACAGATTCTTTTCACGTAAGTATTCTATCGCTCAAGATGATGCAGACGATAACAAGAATTTTATAAAAACATTTCGTATTTCGGCAGGATTCTTGGTGTTCTTTTTATATACTGAGTCAATGATGTCTTGGGACTGGATCATGAGCGTTGATCCGCACTGGTTCTCAACATTATTTGGTTGGTATGTTTTAGCAGGCATGATGGTTTGTGGTATCACAGTGATCGCAATGGTCACCATTTACTTGAAATCATTGGGTCTTTTACCAAAAGTTAATGATAGCCATATTCATGATTTAGCCAAATTTATGTTTGGGTTTAGTATTTTCTGGACTTATTTATGGTTCTCTCAATTTATGTTGATTTGGTATTCTAATATACCAGAAGAAGTGACCTATTTTGTAACTAGATTCCAAGATTACCAATTACCATTTTTAGGCATGGTAGCGATGAATTTCTTATTTCCGTTGTTGATATTAATGAACAGTGACTTCAAACGTATGCCTTGGTTTGTAATCATGGCAGGTATCGTCATCTTATGTGGTCATTATGTGGATGTTTTCAACATGATTATGCCAGCAACAGTTGGTGACCATTGGTTTATTGGCATTCCTGAAATAAGTTCAATACTCCTGTTTGGAGGTTTATTTATATTCGTTGTATTTAGCGCATTGACGAAAGCACCTTTAGAGCCTAAGCGAAATCCGTTCATCAAAGAAAGTGAACATTTTCATTATTAATAAAATATATAAAGAACAGAAACGACAATGACTGCTTTTTTAACTCTTATTATAGTACTTTTTATAGCTGTGGCCATTTGGCAAATGGTCAAGATTTTTGATCTAGCTCAAGTTGGAGACAAAGACGATACTCAGGTAGCTACAAATAAAGATAACAATATCAACGGATATTTAATGTTCGGTTTTTTGATCTTTATTTACGCCATTACAATTGTGAGTTTTTGGTATTTAGGCGATTTGCCACTTATTGGAAACTCTGCTTCAGAGCATGGTCCTGAAATTGATAGTTTGATGATCATCACAATGATCGTAATTTTTGTTACACAAACATTTACTCAGTTTTTATTGCATTACTTTTCGTTTAAATACAGAGGCGAAGTTGGTAAAAAGGCCTTATTCTATGCCGATAACAATACACTGGAGGCGGTTTGGACTTTTATTCCGGTAATTGTGCTTTCAGGTTTGATACTTTACGGATTGTTCACTTGGAGTGATATCATGAACGTAGATGAAAGCGACGATCCACTTGTGATCGAGTTGTATGCGCAGCAGTTTAACTGGAAAGCACGTTATGGCGGTGAAGACAATGCCTTGGGTCTTGCCAATGTGAGGTTGATTGATATTGATCGTGCTAATATTTTAGGTCTTGATGAATCAGATCCATATGCACAAGATGATGTTATCGTCACCGAGTTACATTTACCAGTGGGTAGAGAGATCTTATTTAAAATGAGATCACAAGACGTATTGCACTCTGCATATATGCCTCACTTTAGAGCGCAAATGAACTGTGTTCCTGGAATGATAACGCAATTTGGTTTCACACCATCGGTTACTACTGCAGAGATGCGCGAAAATCCAGATATTCAAGAAAAAGTAGCAAATATCAATGCACTTAGATTAGAGAAAAAAGATGAGATAGAAGCCAAAGGTCAAGAATTGATGTATCAATTTGATTATTTGCTTTTATGTAACAAGATTTGTGGTAAGTCACACTACAACATGCAAATGAAGATTATCGTAGAAACTCAAGAAGAGTATGATGCCTGGATGAAAGAGCAAAAGACCTTCAAGAATTCCTTACCTGACAGTGGAGATAATGTAGAAGGTGTTCCCTCAAAAGAGAACGAATCTATTAAAAGTGAAAATGAAGCGGCTAAAGAAGAGGTTGTTATTCAAAAAAAGTAACAGAGCTGAGTAAATCTAAGGATATAAGGCTCAAATTTTAGTGGTCAGACCACGCAAAAATTTATTAAAAAAGATTTAAAAAAAAGAAAATAGATTATGTCAGCACACGCAGATACTCACGCACACGACGATCACGGACATCATCATAAAGAGACTTTTGTAACTAAATATATTTTTAGTCAAGATCATAAAATGATTGCCAAACAATACCTAATAACTGGTGTTATTATGGGTGTTATCGGTATTATCATGTCTCTAATGATGCGTATGCAAATTGCATGGCCAGAGAAGCCTAATGTGATTTTTGAAGCATTGCTCGGGAAATGGGCACCAGGTGGTGTTATGGATGCCGATATTTATTTGGCACTCGTAACCATTCATGGTACAATCATGGTATTTTTCGTATTGACGGCAGGCTTGAGTGGTACGTTTAGTAATTTACTTATTCCCTTGCAAATTGGGGCAAGAGATATGGCGTCGGGATTTTTAAACATGGTCTCGTACTGGTTATTTTTCTTATCAAGTGTGGTCATGGTGCTATCATTTTTTGTTGAATTTGGACCGGCAGCAGCTGGTTGGACTATTTATCCGCCATTAAGTGCCTTGCCAATGGCTCAAGGAGGCTCTGGATTGGGGATGACGATGTGGTTGGTTTCAATGGCAATATTTATTGCATCTTCTTTATTAGGATCTTTAAATTATATTGTAACTGTTGTAAACTTGCGTACAAAAGGAATGTCAATGACGAGACTGCCATTGACCATTTGGGCATTTTTTGTGACCGCTATCATTGGTGTAGTATCGTTTCCGGTTTTATTATCTGCAGCGTTGTTATTGATCATGGATAGAAGTTTTGGAACATCCTTTTTCTTATCAGACATTTTTATTCAGGGTGAAGTCTTGCACTATCAAGGTGGTTCACCAGTACTATTTGAGCATTTATTTTGGTTCTTAGGTCACCCTGAGGTATATATTGTGTTGTTACCAGCGCTCGGTATTTCTTCGGAAGTAATTGCCACAAATTCGCGTAAACCCATTTTTGGGTACCGAGCAATGGTCATGTCAATTCTAGCAATCGCATTCTTATCGACGATTGTTTGGGGTCACCATATGTTTATTTCTGGAATGAATCCATTCTTGGGATCTGTATTTACGTTTACAACCTTATTGATTGCAATACCTTCAGGGGTTAAAGCCTTTAACTATATTACCACCTTGTGGAAGGGTAACATCCAAATGAATCCAGCCATGCTATTTTCAATCGGTTTGGTATCTACCTTTATTACGGGTGGTTTAACAGGAATTATTTTAGGAGATAGTGCACTAGATATCAACGTTCACGACACTTATTTTGTAGTAGCTCACTTCCACTTAGTAATGGGTATTTCAGCATTATATGGTTTATTTGCAGGAGTCTATCATTGGTTCCCTAAAATGTTCGGACGAATGCTAAATAAAAACCTAGGTTATTTGCACTTTTGGGTAACAGCGATATGCGCTTACGGCGTATTCTTCCCAATGCACTTTATAGGTATGGCAGGTTTACCGAGACGTTACTATACGAACTCAAATTTTCCACTGTTTGACGATACCACCAACGCACAAGCTGTAATTACAGTATTTGCTTTAGTTGGAGGTGTATTTCAATTGGTGTTCTTGTACAATTTCTTTTCGTCTATGTTCTACGGAAAAAAAGCAGTACAAAATCCATGGAAATCAAATACTTTGGAATGGACAACGCCTGTAAAACATATTCATGGAAACTGGCCAGGAGCAATTCCTCATGTTTATAGATGGTCTTACGATTATAGTAAGCCAGGTCACGATGAAGATTTTGTACCTCAAAACGTCCCGTTGAAAGATGGCGAAGAGGAACTTCAGCATTAAATACTCCACGAAAGTGTGAATCTCATAATCGAAAACCACAGTTTATAATAAAGGCCTTTCTATATTTTAGAAAGGCTTTTTTATGTGTTGTTCTTCGGAAACATAAACATTTCAGACGTATCTATTTTATAAATATTGATGTTCTCCAATAAATTTGTAGGGTTATATGCGTAACGTTTTGTATTATGATCTATTCAGAAAATTTAGTACATCGATGTCAAACAGTTCATTTTAAAAACTGCCCGTAAAGTGGTTACTTATGATTAACTTTGAAAGACGTAATAATTAAATTGAGATTCTCATTTCTGTGGTAACTAAAGATGAACGAAAACCTAGACCCAACCGACAATAATTTTACTCCTGAAGAGCTTGATGTCGAAAAAAAATTAAGACCCTTATCCTTTGATGACTTTACAGGTCAAGACCAAGTTTTAGAAAATCTTAAAATCTTCGTTCAAGCGGCAAACGGCAGAGACGAAGCCCTAGACCATACCTTATTTCATGGTCCTCCAGGTCTTGGTAAAACGACTCTGGCTCATATTTTGGCTAGTGAGCTCAATGTTGGTATCAAAGTGACATCGGGTCCTGTTTTGGATAAACCCGGAGATCTTGCCGGACTGCTAACCAACCTTGAAGAGCGTGATGTCTTGTTTATAGATGAAATTCATCGTTTAAGTCCTATCGTTGAGGAGTATCTCTATTCGGCAATGGAAGACTACAAGATAGATATCATGATTGAGTCTGGACCTAATGCAAGAACCGTTCAAATCAACTTGAATCCGTTTACTCTGGTTGGTGCAACAACACGTTCGGGATTATTGACATCTCCTATGCGAGCGCGATTTGGGATCCAAAGTCGACTACAATATTACAACACAGAGTTATTGACCACAATCGTTCAACGTAGCGCCTCCATTTTGAATGTTCCTATTTCTATGGAAGCCGCGGTTGAAATTGCGGGTAGAAGTCGAGGCACGCCAAGAATCGCCAATGCTTTATTACGTAGAGTACGAGATTTTGCTCAAATTAAAGGTGATGGAACGATCGATATCAAAATCGCAAAATTCGCCTTGGGCGCATTAAACGTTGATGCTCATGGATTGGATGAAATGGATAATAAGATCCTATTAACCATTATAGAGAAATTTAAAGGTGGTCCAGTAGGTCTCACTACAATAGCCACGGCTGTTAGTGAAAGTGCCGAAACTATAGAAGAAGTTTACGAACCTTTTTTAATCCAACAAGGATTTTTGATGCGTACACCTCGTGGACGAGAAGTCACAGAGCAGGCCTATAAACATCTTGGCAAAATAAAGGGGCCAATTCAGGGAGGCTTGTTTTAGTAAATTTTGTTTGAGACTAGTATTCCTTTTAAGCTTAATAAAAAACAGTCAATGAGTGTCAATAAACAAATTCCCGAAGTTCCCTTAATTGATTTTATCAAACATTCTTTAGAAATACTTAAAAATCCGTTGCCATTTCATAATAGAAACTTTATTAAACATGGTGATATTTTTAGACTGAAGATTGGGTTTAAGCATGGCGTTTTCTTCTGTCGTGACACAGAATTTGCACAATATGTGCTTCAAAAAAATCAAAGAAACTATGTTAAATCTAAGATTCAAACCGAAGACTTAGTTAAATATGTTGGTGAGGGCTTGCTTACTTCCGAAGGTGAAAAATGGAAAAAGCAGCGCAAAATGATGCAGCCGGCATTTCATAAAAGTCAGCTAGAGAATTTGATCAATGGGATGCGCGAAACTATAATCGCACAATTTGCTGTTATTAAGCCAAACGGAACGCTGGATGTCTTTCCAGTGCTTAATGATCTAGCATTTCAAACGGTTGTAAAATCACTGTTTACCAAAGCAGCAAAAATTGAAGACATGGAGCGACTTCAATTTATTACAGAAGCCAATCAGAAAATGTTGGTCAAAGAATTGCGCCAGCCGTATCTAGGTTGGTGGTTTAATTTAAGCGGAACTTTAGACAAATACTTAAACCTTGCTCAAGAGGCAAGAACAATTTTAAAAGATATTGTCGAGGTGAGAAAGTCCTCGGGCAAAAGATATGATGATTTACTCGATATGCTGCTTGATACGACGTATGATGATGGCGGTGGCATGACCGAAGAACAATTAATCGATGAAATCCTGATCATCTTCACTGCAGGTCATGAAACGACGTCTAATGCCTTGACGTTTACATGTCAGCTATTGGCGAAACATCCCGAATGGCAAGATAAAATTTATCACGAATGGTCAACGTTAGGAGGTGACAATGTCGATTTAATGACTCGTATTTCGGCATCAAAGGTTTGTCAGCAAGTGCTTGAAGAGTCCATGCGCCTTTATCCGCCAGCCTATTTTATAGATCGCGTAAATATTACCGATGATGAGTTTAACGGCCTCCATGTTGAAGCAGGCTCTAACTTATTGTTTTCGGTCTATGAAATGCATCGTCATCCAGATTTATGGCAGCAGCCCGATCGTTTTATGCCCGAGCGATTTGATGAAGGTTCTAGACCATTTTCGTCACAATATTTTCCCTTTGGGGCAGGACCTAGAAAATGCATTGGTAACAATTTTGCCATGTTTGAAATGATCATTGCAGTGACCGAGCTGGTCTCAAAGTTCAAGATAATTGCAGAATTTGAAACTATAGAAATTACGCCTTTAATCACATTGAAACCTAAAAATGCGATCCTTAGATTTGAAAAACGTTGATTGACAACACCGCTAAATACAGCCAATTTATAAAGTCTGAAGCCAAGCGCCTCGGGTTTTTATCCTGTGGCATAAGTAAGGCTGGCTTTTTAGAAGACGAAGCACCACGATTGGAAACATGGCTCAAAAATAATGCACACGGTGAAATGCGTTATATGGAAAACCATTTTGATAAGCGATTGGATCCAACCAAATTGGTTGAAGGTTCTAAAAGCGTCATCTCTTTACTCTTAAATTATTTTCCTTCGGAAACTCAAAAAGAAGAAACATATAAGTTATCGAAATATGCCTATGGTACAGATTATCACTTTGTCATTAAAGACAAACTTAAAGAGTTATTGTTCTCCATTAAAGCTGAAATTGGCGACGTTCACGGTCGCGCATTTGTAGATTCGGCACCAGTATTAGACAAAGCTTGGGCAGCGAAATCTGGTCTGGGTTGGATTGGTAAGCACAGTAATCTATTGACCCAACAAATTGGCTCCTTCTATTTCATCGCAGAACTTATCATTGATCTGGATTTAGAATATGATCACGTCACAACCGATCATTGCGGAACCTGCACTGCCTGCATTGATGCCTGCCCAACCAAAGCGATTACAGAACCCTATGTCGTAGACGGCAGTAAATGTATTTCTTATTTTACGATCGAATTAAAAGAAAATATTCCTTCGGAATTTAAAGGTCAATTTGACGATTGGATGTTTGGTTGTGATGTATGCCAGGATGTTTGCCCCTGGAATAAATTCTCAAAAGCTCATAACGAACCCTTGTTTAATCCGCACCCTGAACTGTTAGATATGAGCAAAAAAGACTGGGAGGAAATCACAAGAGACACTTTTAATAAAGTGTTTAAAAAAAGCGCCGTAAAACGGACAAAGTTTGAGGGGTTGCAGCGGAATGTTAATTTTCTGAAGCATTAAAAATTTTCAAACTGGTCTGCAAAAAGTCTTGTAAAAAGTTATAAGTCCGCAATTAAATAGTTGTCAACCTCACGATAATTCGCGTACATTTGTCACTAGTCTTTTTTTAAAGAGGTCTTAATAATTTGATTAATCCATCCTTCATATGAGCAAGCAGAGCAAACGCAGAGAAGCCTTAGTCTATCACGCCAAACCAACACCCGGAAAAATACAAGTGGTCCCTACCAAAAAATATGCGACCCAAAGAGACTTGTCTTTGGCCTATTCGCCAGGCGTCGCAGAGCCTTGCCTCGAAATTGAAAAAGACAAAAACAACGTCTATAAATATACCGCTAAAGGAAATCTAGTCGCTGTAATTTCTAACGGAACAGCAGTTTTAGGTTTAGGTAATATAGGACCAGAAGCGTCAAAACCAGTGATGGAAGGTAAAGGATTACTCTTTAAAATCTTTGCCGATATCGACGTGTTTGATATAGAGGTTGATACCGAGAATATTGAAGAATTCATTCAAACGGTAAAGATGATCGCGCCCACATTTGGTGGTATTAATCTTGAGGATATAAAAGCGCCCGAAGCTTTTGAAATAGAGCGTCGATTAAAGGCCGAATTAGATATTCCTGTCATGCACGATGATCAACACGGTACAGCGATTATTTCGGCGGCGGCTTTATTGAACGCTTTAGAATTAGCCGATAAGAAAATTGAGGAGGTCAAAATCGTTATTAGTGGTGCAGGTGCTGCCGCGATTTCCTGCTCTCGTTTATACCAAGCATGTGGAGCAACACGCACAAATATGGTAATGTTAGACAGTAAAGGTGTCATTAGAGATGATCGCGAGAGCCTCACCACAGAAAAAGCCGAATTTGCCACCCATAGAAAGATCGATACGCTCGATGAGGCTATGATTGATGCCGATGTGTTTATTGGGCTGTCTATGGCCGATATTGTTGCGCCTTCCATGCTTTTGGCCATGGCAGATAACCCGATAGTGTTTGCTATGGCAAATCCAAATCCAGAAATACCTTACGATTTAGCTATCGCTACTCGTAGCGATATTATTATGGCAACAGGTCGTAGCGACAATCCCAATCAGGTCAATAATGTACTAGGGTTTCCATTTATATTTAGAGGTGCTTTAGATGTAAGAGCAACTAAGATTAACGAGGCCATGAAAATGGCAGCAGTGTTTGCTTTGGCAAAATTGGCGAAGGAGCCAGTGCCTGAGCAAGTGAATATTGCTTACGGCGAAACGCGTTTGACCTTTGGAAGGGATTACATCATACCAAAACCATTTGATCCACGGCTGATTGCTGAAGTGCCTCCCGCAGTAGCAAAGGCTGCTATGGAAAGTGGCGTCGCAAAAGAACCAATTGAAGATTGGGAAAAGTATAAAGATGACTTATTGGAACGTCTAGGCGCAGATAATAAAATTGTAAGACTTTTATTAAACCGTGCAAAACTAAATCCAAAACGGGTTGTTTTTGCCGAAGCAGATCACCTTGATGTTTTAAAGGCAGCGCAAATTGTTCATGATGAAGGTATCGCGATTCCTATTCTTTTAGGTCGTCGAGATAAAATCTTGAAACTGATGGAAGACATTGAGTTTGAAGCAGAAATCGAAATCATCGATCCAAAAACAGACGAAGAGGAAGACCGTAAAAACAAGTATGCAAAAGTATACTGGGAACAGCGTAAACGCAAAGGTGTCACCTTATACTCCGCAGAAAAAATATTGCGCGAACGTAATTATTATGCCGCCATGATGGTTAATGAAGGTGATGCTGACGCTTTAATCTCTGGATATTCTAGAAGTTACCCCTCTGTCGTAAAACCTATGTTAGAACTTATCGGCTTAGCACCTGGTTCAACTAGGGTAGCAACAACAAATGTCATGATGACTCAGCGTGGTCCTATGTTTTTGAGTGATACGTCCATAAACATTAATCCTACAGCTAACGATTTAACACGAATAGCCCAAATGACGGCGCAAGTCGTGAAGATGTTTGGCGTGGATCCGGTCATGGCGATGATTTCGTATTCTAACTTTGGCTCTTCAAAAAATGAGACGGCAATAAAGGTTCGAGAGGCTGTTAAGTATTTACATAAACGACATCCAAATTTAGTTGTCGACGGTGAGTTGCAAACAGATTTTGCGTTGAATAAAGAGATGCTTCAAGAGATCTTTCCGTTTTCAAAATTAGCGGGTAAGAAAGTCAATACGCTTATTTTTCCGAATTTGGAATCGGCAAATATCACCTATAAATTATTAAAGGAGCTTAATAAGGCCGAGTCTGTTGGCCCTATTATGATGGGGATGCGCAAACCGGTTCATATTCTACAGCTGGGAGCGAGTGTCGATGAGATTGTAAACATGACGGCTATTGCAGTTATTGATGCGCAACAAAAGGAAAACCAAGGCATGTAGCCCCGATTTTCTTTAGATTTCAATTCATCTTTGTAATGTAAATAATTTTATTACATTTGAGTTTTTAACCCAAACGCGTAAATGATTACCCATATCCAAGGAAAATTGGTAGAGAAAAATCCAACCGATGTTGTCATTGACGTCAATGGAGTAGGCTACCATCTCAATATATCGTTACATACCTTTTCTCAAATCCCAGATCGTGAAGACCTCAAGCTTTTTGCGCATTTAATCGTGCGTGAAGATTCTCATACGTTGTATGGTTTCTCTTCAGTTGCTGAGCGTGAAATTTTTAAACTGTTGCTTTCGGTAAGTGGTATTGGCGCAAATACAGCGCGTATGATGCTATCGTCTTTATCGCCTCATGAGGTTAAAGAGGGTATCGCACATGGTAATGTTGCCTTAATTCAGTCTGTAAAAGGGATTGGCGCAAAAACAGCGGCAAGAGTAATATTGGATCTCAAGGACAAAGTTCTTAAAGTTTACGATATCGATGAAGTTTCTATTAATAAAGGCAATACCCATAAAGATGAAGCGTTATCAGCTTTAGAAGTTTTGGGATTTGCTAAAAAGCAGTCAGAAAGAGTAGTAGATAAGATTGTCTCTCAACAACCTGAGGCAACTGCTGAAACTATCATAAAAGAAGCTTTAAAAAATTTATAAAATTTGATCACAATTAGCCCTACTTTATCAAAATCATATCTAGGTTTTTTTGCTGTGTTAACGTTACTCTTAATTAGCAATTATGGATATGCTCAAGTAGATCCAGAAGATCAAGATTCAACAAAGACAGGCTTTTCGTTAGGGAAATTAAATGTTCCCAATCCGCAAAGTATCGTTTCAAAATATACTTACGACCCAATTACCGATAGATATATTTATACGGAAACGGTCGGGAGTTTTAACATCAATTATCCAGTTATATTAACGCCTAAAGAATTTCAAAAACTAGTTTTAGAGGAGCAGCAACGTTCCTACTACAAACAAAAGATTGATGCAGCTGCTGGTCAAAAGGCAGGGACAGATGAGGAGCAACGAAATTTACTTCCTGAGTTTTACGTGAATTCAGGGTTTTTTGAAACTATTTTTGGTGGTAATACGATTGAAGTTATCCCTCAAGGTTCGGTTGAAATGGATTTGGGGGTTTTGTATACAAGGCAAGACAATCCCACCTTTTCACCACGAAACCGTAGTAACTTTACCTTCGATTTTGATCAACGTATCAGTTTGAGCTTACTCGGTAAAGTTGGAACACGTTTACAGGTAACTGCAAATTATGACACAGAGTCAACTTTTGATTTTCAAAATTTAGTGAAATTAGAATATACTCCTACCGAAGATGATATCGTTAGAAAGATCGAAGTTGGTAATGTCAATATGCCTCTAAACAGTTCGTTAATCACTGGTGCACAAAGTCTGTTTGGTGTCAAAACTGAGCTACAGTTTGGTAAAACGAGAGTGACGGCTATTTTTTCTGAACAACAATCCCAATCTCAATCTGTGACTGCCCAAGGTGGTGGAACGGTTGAGGAATTTGAATTCTTCGCTAGAGATTATGATGAGAACCGTCATTATTTCTTAGCCCAATATTTTCGTAATAACTACGATCAAGCGATGTTACGGTACCCGTTCATTAACAACAACATTCAAATCACAAGAATGGAAGTTTGGGTCACCAACCGAAGTAATCAAACAGAAAATGTAAGAAATGTTGTGGCACTTCAAGATTTGGGTGAGTCTCAAATCATAGGGATAAATGGCGGTGTGCCTCCTGGAGGATTTTTAACGGGAGCACCATCACAGTTTCCAGACAACGGCAATAATGCTTTCAATCCAGAAAATATTGGTAATGGTGGTTCTTTTTTATCGCCTGCCATTAGGGATATTACTACGGCCGAACAAGGCATCTTAACGCCTGCTAACGAAGGTTTCGATTTTGGTAAATTAGAAAATGCTCGTAAACTTGAGCAAGGTAGGGACTATCAATTAAGTACGCAATTAGGTTACATTTCTTTAAACCAACGCTTGTTAAACGATGAAATTTTAGCGGTCGCGTTTCAATATACGGTTGGCGGTGAGGTTTACCAAGTTGGAGAATTCGCTAATGATGGTGTCAATTCGACGGCAACAAATACCGATGATGATAATGATGGCATACCTAATATAGCCGATGTTGATGTCAATGGTGATGGTGTGGACGATAATGGTACAGATACCGATGGCGATGGTATTAATGATGCTGCAGATTCTGATGTCAATGGTGACGGTCTCATAGACAACGGTCCAGATACAAACGCCGATGGCATTAATGATGGCTTTGTAGTTTTTGAAGGCTCTACCCAAAGTCTCGTACTTAAAATGTTGAAAAGTCCTATTACCGATGTCAATCAGCCTATCTGGGATTTGATGATGAAAAACATCTATGACACAGGCGCATTTCAACTGGAGCAAGATGATTTTAGGCTTAACATTTTTTATACCGAAGCTTCGCCGCTCAACTACATTGCTCCTGTTGAAGGGACGTCATTTCCTGTTTTCGAAAATAACTCTCCTTTTGATACTGCCGATGATGGCGCAATTATTGACACGCCATTAATTCGTCTATTTCACTTAGACCGGTTGAACTTTAATAACGATCCGCAAGCAGGTGGTGACGGTTTTTTCGATTTTGTGGAAGGCGTAACGGTCTTGACCCAAAACGGAAAGATCATCTTCACGAAGGTCGAACCCTTTGGCCGCTATCTCTTTGATATTTTAGATACAGATGGTAGTGCCAATAACGATGCAGATTATGAGATGGATACTTATGACAATCTCAATCAAGAAAAATATGTTTATGATGTGCTTTATAAGCAAACAAAAACGGCAGCACTTGACGAGGCTGTAAAAAATAAATTTCAAATAAAAGGGCGTTATAAATCTTCGGGTGGCGACGGGATTCCTTTGGGAGCTTTTAATGTGCCAAGAGGTTCGGTCATCGTAACCGCTGGCGGAAGAACATTATTGGAAGGTCAGGATTATACGGTCAATTATCAAATTGGTCGGGTTTATATCATTGATGAAGCCCTTAAGTCATCTAACATTCCTATTAATGTTTCTGTAGAAAATAATGCTGTATTTGGTCAGCAAACGCGTCGCTTTACGGGCGTAAATGTAGAACATCAGTTTAACGAAAATTTCGTATTAGGAGCCACGTTATTAAATTTAAGTGAGCGGCCTATTACCCAAAAGGCCAACTACAATACAGAGCCAATTAACAATACTATTTTTGGATTTAATGGAAACTACTCTACCGAAGTCCCATTCTTAACGCGATTAGTGAACAAGCTTCCCAATATTGATACCGATGCGCCTTCCAATCTGTCGTTGCGAGGTGAATTTGCCTATTTAGCGCCAGGAGCGCCAAATGGAACCGATTTCAATAATGAGGCCACAGCCTATGTTGATGATTTTGAAGGAACACAAGGTGCGATTGATTTATTATCGCCTTTATCTTGGTTCTTGTCAAGTAGACCTAGAACCGTCAATGGTGTAGCTGAAAATGATGCCGTCAATACACCGGGCATCCAAAACGGCTATGGTCGGGCCTTTTTAAACTGGTATACCATTGATCCTATCTTTTATAGCAACCAACGACCGGGAGAAATTAGCGATGATGATGTATCAAATATTTATACGAGACGTGTATTTATTGATGAGATTTTTCCCGAAGTTGATGTCGCTCAAGGTCAAACCACGGTAATTAATACCTTAGATTTGGCGTATTACCCTACGGAAAGAGGGCCTTATAACTTCGATCCTTTAGCGGCTAGTGATAATCTAGATCCTGCGACAAGTTGGGCTGGGATTACAAGACAAATTACATCTACCGATTTTGAGCAAGCTAACGTTGAGTACATCGAATTTTGGTTGCAAGATCCGTTTTTAAATGATGAGCCAGCCAGTGGGTTATCTGGTAAGCTGTTTGTAAATCTTGGTAATATTTCCGAAGATGTATTGAAAGATGGTAAGAAACAATATGAAAATGGCCTCCCTGAAGATGGTGATATCACGCCATTAGAACCAGTAACGACTTACCAAACCGTAGTGCCTAGAAATCAATCCTTAATTTATACATTTTCTTCAACTGGAGATGCACGTACAAACCAAGATGTTGGTTATGATGGTTACGATGATGCTGAAGAAATTGCGCAGTTTGGGGGAGCATTTGGACCAGATCCTTCAAAGGATAATTACCTATATTATTTAAATACCGATGGTGATATTTTTGAGCGTTACAAACAATATAATGGTCAACAAGGTAACTCGCCAGATGTATTTACCGATACCAATCGTGGGGCGACAGCACAGCCAGATGTTGAGGATATCAACAGGGATAACACGATGAACACTATTGATAGTTATTATCAATATGAAATAGATATCGACCAAGCGACTTTAAATGCGAGTAACCCACAAATTAATGATGTTAAACAAAGAGAGGTGACGTTACCAAATGGGCAATCGGTTTCCGTAAGATGGTATCAATTTAGAATCCCCATTGGAGAAGGACCAAATAGAACGGCTATTGGTGGGATTTCAGATATTAGATCGGTTCGTTTTGCACGTTTGTATTTGGAGGATTTCGTCCAACCAACTTTTTTGCGTTTTGCAACGCTCGATTTAGTAAGAAGTGATTGGAGACGTTATCGACTTACTTTGGATGAGGATGATCCAAATCCAGATGATGATAATACCGATTTTAGCGTTGGTGTCGTCGGTCTTCAAGAAAATGACGGAAATTATGTATTGCCTCCAGGCGTTGTGCTAGAACAGTTAAACAACAATAACAACATCATTAGGCAAAATGAACAATCCTTGCAAGTTGAGGTTTGTAATTTAGAACCCGAAGATTCAAGAGGTGTGTTTAAAAACATTACGGTAGACATGCGACAATATAACAAGTTGCGTATGTTTATTCATGCCGAAGATGGTGACGAAGGCATGCTCAGTGATGGCGAATTAGTCGGTTTCATTCGGATGGGTAATGATTTTACCCAGAATTATTATCAAATTGAAGTACCATTGCGAGTATCATCAGGAGTGTCTTCCGCAGAAAATATATGGCCAGAAGATAATGAGATCAATATAGAACTAGATGTTTTGCAACAGATCAAAGCTTTAGGCATTGCTGATGGATCATTAGCAAATCTCACTCCCACATATTACGATTTAGTGGATGCTGATTTGGTACCAAGCAGTGAGAATGCTCCTTACACCTTAGGTCAACAGCGGGTGTCTATTATTGGTAACCCAAATTTTGGAGATGTAAGAGTGCTCATGGTAGGGGTTAAGAATTCTGGGCAAAATGCAATGCCAGCTTGTGGCGAAGTTTGGTTTAATGAATTGCGATTATCTGATCTAGATAACGAAGGTGGTTGGGCAGCAGTGGCAGCTATGGATGCGAACTTTGCTGATTTTGCCAACATCAGTGCCACGGGCAGAAAAAGCACCATAGGGTTTGGATCTGTAGAACAGCGCCCCAATGAGCGAAGTCGTGAAGATGTTGAGCAATATGATGTCGTTACTAACTTGAACTTAGGACAATTACTACCAAAAAAATGGGGCATCCAACTGCCATTTAATTATGCGGTTGGTGAGCAAGTGATTACACCAGAGTATGATGCGTTTTATCGCGATATTAAATTACAGACGCAATTGGATGCCTCAAGCAATCAGGATTCTATTCTTAATGTCAATGAGAACTATACCAAACGAAAAAGTATCAATTTTATTGGTGTTAGAAAAAATAGAACAACCGATAAAACACCCCGTTTTTATGATGTCGAAAACTTAACTTTTAATTACTCATACAATAAAGAAGAGCGTAGAGATTTTGAAATTGAAAATGCGTTGAGCCAAAACGTTAGAGCTGGTGTCAATTATAATTACAGTTTTGCGCCCTTTGTGATTGAGCCTTTTAAGGAAAATGACTCTTTGTTTACAGGGAAATACTGGAAAATCTTAAAAGACTTCAACTTTAACCCTATTCCTACAAGTTTTTCTGCAACGTCAGATATTATCCGTCAGTTTAATAAACAAAAATTTAGAGAGGTTGATTTAACAGGTGATAATATTGGTTTGGAAGAATTATTCCGAAGAAACTATAATTTCAACACACAGTATGTTCTTAATTTTAACTTGACTAGAGCATTGAGTTTGAATTTCACGGCGGCCAACACCAACATCGTTAGAAATTATTTTGTCAATGATGTGATTAACGGTCGACAAGATCCAGAATTAAACGTTTGGGATGGCTTTTTCGACTTGGGAGACCCTAATATTCAGAATCAACAGTTGCAGCTCAATTATGAGATTCCGTTGTATAAAATTCCGACATTGAGTTTCATGCGCGCGACCTACTCCTATACTGGCGATTTTCAATGGCAGAAAGGTTCAGATTTAAATAACAACTTAAGCATTCAAGATACCGATGCCGATGGTAATTTAATTTTTGATGATCAAGGAAATCCAGTTTCTAGCACCTTCAATCTCGGTAATAGCATTCAAAATGCCAATACGCACAACATCAACTCGACCTTTAATTTAGAAACGCTTTACAGGCATATTGGTTTGGTGAAAAAGAAAACCCGAACACCTAGAGCAAGACCATCAGCACCAACAAAATTAGATAAAGATGGAAATCCAAGCGCAGCAGATCCAGCCGCAGCCAATACAAAAAGTGGTGGTGCAAAAGTATTAAACGGTTTGATTGATGTCGTTACAGCAGTTAAACGTCTTCAAATTAATTATACTGAAAATAATGGAACGTTTTTACCGGGTTATTTGAGAACACCGGGATTTATTGGAACGCTGAGACCTACCTTAGGTTACACTTTTGGTAGTCAGGCTGATATTAGGGATTTGGCAGCTCGAAAAGGTTGGTTGACCGTGTTTCCTGATTTCAATCAACAGTATAGTGAAACCACCAATCGCATTCTTGATCTTTCTGCGGAAATTGAATTGATTCCAGATTTAAATATTGATATTACTGGAAACCGCACCTACTCTGAGAATATAACTCAAAATTTCAGGGTAGAAGACGTTGACGGCGACGGCGAATTAGATTATAATGAACTGATCAATAATGCCTTCGGAAACTTTAATATTTCAACATCATTGATAAAAACGGCATTCAGCAAAAGTGACGAAACCCAGTCGGCAGCATTTGACGATTTTAGAGCCAATCGATTGATCGTCGCCCAGAGGTTAGCAAGAAATTACTACGGGAATGACAACTACGCTACAGATGGCGAAGGGTTTCCATTAGGTTTTGGCAAAACAAGTCAGGCCGTACTGTTGCCATCATTTCTAGCAGCCTACAAAGGTTCTAGTGCAGACAAAATTGGATTATCAGCCTTTAGGGATATACCAATACCAAACTGGCAATTAAAGTATACAGGCTTCATGAAAATGAAATGGTTTAAAAAGAATTTTAAGAGATTCTCTATAACTCATGGATATCGCTCGAGCTATACCATTAACCAATTTCGAACCAATCTTGATTTAGATACCGATTTGCTTCAGCCAGGTACTGCATACGAAAACCAAAATCAATTGGTTTTAGATCAATCTGGAAACTACAAGAACAGAACGGTGTTTAGCAACATCAATTTAGAAGAACAATTTAGTCCCTTGTTTAGATTGGATTTTGAAATGAAGAATTCAGTCAAGATCCTCGCTGAAATGCAAAAAGATAGAATCTTATCCCTTAGTTTTGACAACAACCTTCTTACCGAAATTCAAGGAAATGAATACATTTTAGGATTGGGATACCGCATCAAGGATTTACGAATTAGATCAAAATTGGCAGGACCAAAACAAGTCATTAAAAGTGATTTGAATATGAGAGCAGATGTTTCAGTACGAAATAATAAGACCATTATTAGATATCTCGATATTGAAAATAATCAAATTACCCAAGGTCAAACCGTTTGGGGCGTGAAGTACACCGCAGATTATGCTTTTACCAAAAATCTTACCGCTATTTTCTATTTTGATTATACGTTTTCAGAATTTGAAATTTCAACGGCATTTCCACAAACGACCATTAGATCAGGATTTACATTGCGATACAATTTCGGAAATTAATAGAGATAGTAAGGTCTAAAAATTTTACATTTGTAATCACACTATAAAATTTAATTATCGAGATGAACATACCATCAAATTTAAAATACACCAAAGACCACGAATGGGTAAAAATAGAAGGCGATACCGCTACAATCGGGATTACCGATTTCGCTCAAGGTGAACTAGGAGATATTGTATACGTAGAAGTAGAGACTGTGGACGAAACATTAGATATCGAAGAAGTATTCGGTACTGTTGAAGCTGTAAAAACGGTGTCAGATCTATTTTTACCGCTTTCAGGAGAGATCACAGAATTCAATGAAAGCTTAGAAGACGATCCTGAGAAAGTAAATACAGACCCTTACGGTGACGGTTGGATGATTAAATTGAAATTTTCTGACGCTTCAGAAATTGAAAAACTATTATCTGCTGATGACTACAAAGCTCTGGTTGGTGCTTAAAAAACTAGCGCTTCCGTTAGTGGTTGTCTATGTGATTGCCCTAACTGTAGCTAGTTTGATGCGTCTCACTGACGTACCAAGTTTTGGATCATCATTTGACGATAAAATTTATCACCTAGTGGCTTATTTTATGTTTACACTATTGGTATTTAATTATTTAAGTTCTAAGCATATTAAGAAAGCTATCTTAGTTTCTGTTGTTTTAACTATATGTTATGGCATAATAATTGAAGTCATGCAATATGCGTTAACAACGCATAGAAGCTTCGATGGATTTGATGTTATTGCGAATTCGCTTGGCGCAATGCTCGCCGCAATCACATTGCGAATTGTAGTGAAATCTAAAATTAAAATGAATTAATAGCTTGCTTTTTTAACTAATAATTGGTTAATTTAGCATTCAGAAAACTTTTTAAGCATATGGAACCTAAAAAAAGCGTAAAAGCAGATGTGAGTAGAAATAGTTCGCTCTATTTTGCTGTAGGTCTTGCCTTGATGTTAGCTTTAACGTACATGACGATCAATTACAAGACGTACGAAAAAGAGGACATTGATATTGGACAGTTAAATTTAGATGATTTGGAGGAGGAAGAAATTCCTATCACCAATCAAGAGATAATTCCGCCACCGCCACCGCCACCACCGCCAGTAGTGCCCGAAGAGATAGAAATTGTTGAGGATGAAAAGGAAATTGAAGAAACAGTTATCGAATCTACAGAGACAGAACAAGAAGAAGAAATTGTCGAGGTTGAAGAGATTGAAGTTGAAGAAGTTGAAGAAGACATCGATGTTCCTTTTAATGTCATTGAAAATGTACCTATTTTTCCAGGCTGTGAAGGAGAGAAAGGAAACAATGCTAAAAAGCAATGTATGTCTGATAAGATCAGCAAATTTGTCAATAAGAAATTTAATACAGATTTAGCTGGAGATTTAGGACTTTCAGGAAGGCAACGTATTAACGTGATCTTCAAAATTGACAAAACAGGAAATATAGTTGGGATTAGAGCAAGAGCACCACACCCAGGACTTGAGAAAGAAGCCAAACGTGTTATTGGTTTATTGCCTAAGATGAAACCAGGTAAGCAAAGAGGTAAGCCTGTGAATGTGCCTTATTCTTTACCGATTTTATTCCAGGTACAAGATTAACAAATTTTACAGTATATTATAAATTTCAAAATCCCATCTAATTAATTAGATGGGATTTTTACTTTGGTATGCTTATTGTGATTTTGACATAATATTAACATTTTAAATTAAGTATTATGAAAGATTCAAACAAATCCCGTGAAATTGCTGGTCAGAGCGATGTCACACCAAAATCACGCAAGCACGATGCAAATTTACAAAAAAACTCATCGTTGTATTTTCAAATCGGACTTATTCTATGCTTGCTAGCCACCTATGCCATTTTCGAAATGCAGTTCGAAAACAAGTTGAACGATGAAGACGTCGTCTTTGTTGATCCAGATGACACTTTTTACGTGTCACCAAATTTTGTGGTCGAACCAGATGCGCCAAAAACTATAGAAGTCAAAAAACAGAAACGAGTCTTAATTGATAAGGATCCAGTTATCGTGGATGATGATACGAACATTGATGATACTCCTATACTCGTTACTGCTCCAGTGATAACGTCAGCTCCAATAAACCCTGAAACCTTTATAGAGCCAAAAGACCCTAGCAAAGATGAGGTTGTGGCGCCACCTTTTAATATGAACAATGTTGAAATCGTCCCGATCTATCCAGGTTGCGAAAAAATGACGAACAACGCCAGTAGAATTAAATGCATGAGCGAAAAAATCGGGAAGTTGGTACAACGAAAGTTCGATGCTGGATTAGCCTCAGAATTAGGCCTGTACGGAAAACAACGCATTGATGTACGATTCAAAATTGACCCTACCGGTAACATCACCGAGATTATGACCAGAGCGCCACACCCAAGTTTAGAAAAGGAAGCAGAGCGAGTAACAAATAAGATTCCACAAATGCAACCAGGCTTGCAACGCAAGAAGCCCGTTTCGGTCGTTTATAACTTACCGATAATATTTAATGTCAACCAATAAAAGGATAGAGTTTCACATACTTAAAACGGTTCTAGCACTTAAGTTTGAGCCGTTTTTTTATCCTTTAAATTTTGAAAAAAATAGTATCTTTCGGCAATTAATGCTCCATTTGCTATATGAAGAATTACATTTTGGTATTATGTCTATGTGCTTTTGTTTCCGTTGTGGCTCAAGACGTTTCAAATTTTGAGAAATCCCCAATTTTTCCAGAATGTGAATCGCAACCTATAGATAATTTAAAAGCCTGTTTCAATTCTAAAGTAAACACTTTTATTTTTAAGACTTTCAAAGTACCAGAGGTGGTTATTAATGATGCCTATAATGGTCAGGTTAAGGTGCTGTTTGAAGTTGATAAAGAGGGCAACATTACTATTATTTACATAGATACCGTATATGACGAGCTAAAAATGGAGATGAATCGTGTTTTTGACGAGTTGCCAAGGGTAACGCCAGGAACCTATAACGGAAAGCCCACCTTTTTTCAATATGCATTAAATGTAAATATTCCTTTAATTGATCCTTCAAAAATTCAAACAAAAGCAGCCAAAAAAACCATTGTTGATATCTCAAGCGAGACCGATCTAAACGAAGTCGTGAGCACAGAATATGACAATGTCACCGATAGTATCGTAACATATGAACGTCTAGAATACAGTAGTCAGTTAAACATACCGTTTACACATAATTATTACGCAAGATTCGATCAGCAGATGAATGGTTTAGGCACCAATAGTCATACCGCTTCAAAACCTTATATCTACAGTGATGTTTCAGCATATTACGATTTTGAAGCCGAAAAGGATGCATTGGTAAAAGGAAGTGATACATGGTGGAGTAGAAAATTATGGAATGAGCATTTAGTAGAGGTTCAAGGTAAGGATTATTGGTTTACCGCAGATCCAATTCTGGATTTACAAGTTGGATCTGATTCTGAGGCCGATTTCAGCACAACGTATAACAATACGCGAGGTGTTTTTATTCAAGGAGGTCTTGGTAAGAAATTTAATTTTTCAGCATCTGTTTACGAGAGTCAAGGTCGTTTCGCTCAGTATTTCAACGATTATGCCAATAGTTTGCAAGCAGAAGGAGGCGAGCCTATTGTGCCTGGTCGAGGTTTATCTAAAACCTTTAAGGATGGAGGGTTTGATTACCCTGTTGCCGAAGGTTATTTATCTTATACACCGGTCAAATTCATCAACATACAATTTGGGCACGGCAAGAACTTCATAGGCGACGGTTACAGATCGTTGTTACAAAGTGATGTAGCGAGTCCGCATCCATTTTTGAAATTGAGTACGAATTTCTGGAAAATAAAATACACCAATACCTGGACTTGGTTAAGAGACGTAAGAGGCGAAGTGACCGAAGATGGTGCCTTTCTCACCAAATATATGGCCAACCATTATTTAAGCTGGAACGTTTCAAAACGGCTCAACATAGGTTTATTTGAATCGGTACTTTGGACCAATGATAACGATCGTGGTTTTGATGTTAATTATTTAAATCCGGTTATTTTTTATAGAGCGATTGAGTTTTCTACGGGTCAGGATGCAGGTAATGCGATATTAGGTGCTTCGGTAAAGTATAAATGGAACAATAAGGTCAATCTTTACGGCCAATTTATCCTTGATGAATTTTCGCTAAGCGATATCACAGGAGGCGAAAAGAGTTGGAAAAATAAGTTTGGGTATCAACTAGGGGTGAAGTATTTTGATGCCTTCAAAGTAGATAATTTATTGCTTCAATTTGAATATAATCGCGTACGACCATATACCTACTCGCATAATTCCATTGTTCTCAATTATGCTCATAATAATCAACCTGTGGCGCATTTGTGGGGAGCCAATTTTAGTGAAGCAATACTCATTGGTCGTTACAATTACAAGCGTTGGTTTGCCGACGCTAAATTTATCTTCGGAAAACGGGGTTTTGATTTTAATGAAGGTACCGATTTTGCCAACTACGGCAGTAATATCTACAGGAGCGAAGTCGACCGAAACGCAAACACTGGTATCACTGTAGCTCAAGGAAACACAACTAAAGTATTCCAAGGGGATTTGGCAGGAGGCTATATTGTAAATCCGGTTACTAATTTAAGGTTATTCGCTAATATCACCTTTAGAAACTACGACCCACAAGCTAATACTGCCGCAGCGCTCAATACAAGTACGACCTGGTTTACGCTTGGCGTGCGTACAGATTTATTTAATTGGTATAATGATTTTTAATAGGTCGCTCTATGAAACTTTTCCAAGACATTCGACATATCTGTATATAATCAATAAATCCAGAGCCAAGAAAAATGTATGGATTGAATTTTGTTATCAATACTAAAACAAGTTAATTGCCATAGCGTCATTAAATTTAGTGGTCTTATTAGTAATTTATGTATAGGATTAAATCTGATTTAATATACATTAGAATTGCCCAAAAGCTTTTTTCAGAGTATCTTTGCAAACGCAACAAAACCATTGGTATTGAGTACTGCAAATTCAACTGTTAAACCTGCTTCTATGATCTCCGATTTTAAGGATATCACGAAAATGCGGCTTTCTATAAGTGTCGTGTTTTCAGCAATTGCGGGTTATTTACTTGGCGCGATTGAAGTAGATGCTTACACGCTCGTTTTGTTGGCCTTTGGTGGATATTTTATGGTGGGCGCTTCTAACGCGTTCAATCAAATTATTGAGAAGGATTTAGATGCTTTGATGGATCGCACTAAAGACAGACCAATTCCCGCAGGCCGAATGAGTGTGCGTTCAGCGTTTATAATTGCCACACTGTTTACCATTGCTGGGATTACCATTTTATATGTCATTAATGAACGTACAGCAATGTACGGGGCAATTTCGATTTTTTTATATACTTGCGTTTATACGCCATTAAAAACAAAAACACCACTGTCGGTCTTTGTTGGGGCCATTCCTGGAGCGATACCTTTTATGTTGGGATGGGTGGCAGCACGTAACGATTTTGGGATTGAGCCTGGTACGTTATTTGCGCTTCAGTTTTTTTGGCAGTTTCCCCATTTTTGGGCGATTGGATGGTTTCTTTTTGAGGACTATAAAAAAGGAGGGTTTTATATGCTTCCCACGGGGAAACGTGATAAAGGGACAGCCGTACAGACTATAATGTATACGGTTTGGACAATCTTGGTATCGATTGTGCCAGTATTTGGTGTAACAGGAGATTTAAAATTGTCAATAGTTGCCGCAGTTATTGTATTTGCTTTAGGATTAATAATGCTGTATTATGCGTTCGAATTGTTTAAAAAGCGAACGGCAAAAGCAGCGAAACAGTTAATGTTGTCGAGTGTGACCTACATCACACTGCTTCAAATTGTATATGTTGTAGATAAATTTATAAGATAATGGATTTAACAGAAGGAACTTTAAGAGAAAAAAATGACAGAGCCAAACGTATGATGTTATGGTTCGGGATTGGCTCATTGATCATGTCATTTGCGGGATTAACAAGTGCCGTTTTAGTGAGTAAGAGAAGAGAAGATTGGATGAATGATTTTTCAATGCCCAATGCATTTTTAATCAGTTGTATCATAATCGTAACGAGTAGTTTGACCTTCATATTGGCCAAGCGTATGCTAAAACAAGGAAACCGAAGCGCCACAACAGGATTGCTTTTCGTGACGTTTGGTTTGGGAATTGCCTTTATAGCAAGTCAGTTATACGGCTTTCAGCAAATCGTAGATTCAGGCTATTATTTTACAGGTGAGTCTTCAAATGTAACCATGAGTTTCATTTATGTCATTGCGACGCTCCATATCTTACACGTGATCGCAGGACTTCTCTCGTTATTGTTTGTAATTTATAATCATTTTAAACAAAAATATTCTGCTACAGAAATGCTCGGTATGGAACTATCTGCCTCTTTTTGGCATTTTATAGATATACTGTGGTTAGTCCTGTTTTTCTTTTTATCATATTTAGTTTAAAATTTGAATCATTTTTATGGGTCACAACGGGCTATCCAGTCTAGTAATGACCTATGTTTTCAATTTTCAGAAAAGGATATTTTTTAAGATGAATAAAATGATTATTTTTGTGCAACTTTTAATAATTAAATGCTCTATATGGATACTACAGTAGCAAATACTGGAACAGAAGGCAAAACTTGGGGTGGTGGCAATGAGCCGCTAAAATCAAGTTATGGTAAAATGATGATGTGGTTTTTTATCGTATCTGATGCCTTGACGTTTTCTGGTTTTTTGGCAGCTTATGGCTTTTCAAGATTTAAGTACATTGGTTCTTGGCCAATTGCCGATGAGGTGTTTACCCACGTTCCATTTTTCCACGGAAATTATCCAATGATTTATGTGGCATTTATGACCTTTGTTTTGATTATGTCATCTGTAACAATGGTATTAGCCGTTGATGCAGGTCATCACATGAAGAAAAATAAAGTGACTTGGTACATGTTCTTGACCATTATTGGAGGTATGATTTTTGTCGGTTCTCAGGCTTGGGAATGGGCAACTTTTATAAAAGGAGATTATGGGTCAGTGCAAACTATTGGTGGCAATATGCTGCAATTTGTAGATGGAGAAGGGAACCGTGTCGCCGTAAGCGATATTGCAGTTGTCGCAGAAAGTGATCGTGTGCAGCATGAACGTAAAAACGGACTTTGGTTCGTTGAAGAAAGTTCGCTACCAGCCTATTCTGTTGACGAAGTGTATAATGGTTTGTTGGTCAATCCAGACGTTGTAGTAAGAACACAAAATATAAATGTTGATGGCGAAAAGACCGTACTTTCCAGAGAAGAATCCTTAGAGATTTTAAGATCGAATGGTACGTTGGTTGTCGAAGGAGCGAACTTGCAGCAAAATGAATATGGTGCATCACTATTCGCTAATTTCTTTTTCTTTATCACCGGGTTTCATGGATTTCACGTATTATCTGGAGTAATTATTAATATCATTATTTTCTTTAATGTTATCCTCGGAACATACGAGAGACGTGGAAACTACGAAATGGTTGAAAAAGTAGGATTGTACTGGCACTTTGTCGATTTAGTATGGGTATTCGTATTTACATTCTTTTACTTAGTTTAATTTTTTTAAAAGCACACAATGGCAAACGAACATAAATTAGAAATTTTTAGAGGACTTTGGAAATTCAAATCCAATACAAGTAAAATTTGGGGTGTATTGGCATTATTATCCTTCATTACCGCCATAGAAGTTATTTTAGGTATTTACAAACCAGAATGGGCTATGGGAGAGGTTTTGGGAATGAAAGTTCTAAACTGGATATTCATCATTCTCACCATATTCAAAGCCTATTATATCACCTGGGATTTTATGCACATGAGAGATGAGACTAGTGCGCTAAGACGCATGGTTGCCTGGACAGGCGTATTTTTGGTATGTTACCTTGTATTTATTCTGCTACAAGAAGGTGGATACATTGAAAGTGTTTATAGAAACGGTTTTATCAAAAGAGATTTTTAACACAGCGTTAAGATCATAAAGTACAGTAAAAGACGGTTTTTTAAACCGTCTTTTTTTATTTTTGCAGTATGAATAAAAAGAACATTAAACGCAATTTAGTACTTGGTATTTTATTCTTTCTGCCAGTGGCGTTTTTGTTGATGCTCTACCCTTCAACCCATAATTATAATCCGCTTGATATTGTTAAAGATTCGGTAAATGGATTGCAACTAATCTCTACAACTTCAGAAGAAAATATCCAATTAGAAGAGCATATTACTATTTTATGTTTCCTCGGAAACGTTCCAACCAAACACTCCATTGCAGCCTCTAATTTGAAAGAACTCGTTTACGACAAGTTCAAAGGTTTTAAGAAATTCCAAGTCGTTGTGGTGCTGCCTAAAGGTACTGAAGAAGAAGCCGAACAACTTCAAAAAGATATTAATAATTACGATGACATGCGGTTTTGGCATTACGCTTTTGGAGAGCCTGATGATATCAAGTCGCTTTTCAACAGTTTAAAATCGGAAGAGGCGCTCGATGACAACTTGTTTTCAGATCACATATTCGTCGTAGACAAAGACCTAAAACAACGTGGGAGATTAGACGATCGTTCAGAAACAGAGATAGACAAAAATAAAGCCGTTTATCCACTTTACTCTTATGATTGTATTGAGATTTCAGAAATCAAGAATAAAATGAGTGACGATCTAAGAATTTTATTTACAGAGTATCGTCAAAAGCGAAAAGGTGATTTTGATTCGTCTACGCGGCGTGCTGAAGATTTAAAAAATGTTGAAAATTAGTATATAGAGATGGCTAAAAAACAATCAAATTATGCCTACATAGGGATCGCTTTTTCTCTTTTGGTTTTTGGGATTATTTTTATTCCTAAAATTGTAGATCGCGTTAAAGTAGGCGATATTACACGTAATGAAAGTCGATCAAAGAAAGTCTTAACAAATTCAGATCCTGTTGTGGCCGATTTAATGTATTTGGAAATTAACGGAGTGCCTAAAAAAGTGCCACCATTTTCCTTCGTCAATCAAGATGGAGATGTCATAACCAATAAAGACTACGAAGGGAAAGTTTATCTCGTTGAATTTTTCTTTACGACTTGTGGCTCAATTTGCCCACGAATGAATAGAAATTTGGTTCAAATACAAAATACGTTTTCAGATGCTGAAGATTTTGGTGTCGCGTCATTTACCATAAATCCAGAGTATGATACTCAAAAAGTTCTAAAAGCATATGCCGATAATTACCGCATGACGAATCCCAATTGGCACTTAATGACCGGAGATAAAGAAGCGATCTACGCTTTGGCCAATATTGGTTTTAATATTTATGCAGGAGAAAACCCCAATGTTGAGGATGGCTTTGAGCATTCTGGAAATTTTGCTTTGATTGATAAAAATGGATTCATGCGCTCACGGCAAGATGACTTCGGAAACCCTAAAATTTTCTATAAGGGTATTATCAGTGAAGAAGAAAAGGAAGATGAAGATGGTGAAACCCAAGAAATCAGTATGCTGAAGGCAGACATTGCAAAATTATTAAAAGAAGATCTTGTAAAATGAATAACACCGTCAATACTTCCGTAGAAAAAAAATACAATATTTGGATTGTAATTTTAGCCGTTGTTATACCAGTAGTCGTCGCGGTTTTGTCGAGAGTAAAACTTCAAGATTTTGGGATAGAAGTAGAGCCGCTTACGTTTTTGCCTCCTATCTATGCTACTATCAATGCGATCACAGCTTTGGTGTTAGCTATGGCACTTTGGGCGATAAAAAATAAGAAGCGTGACTTACATGAGCGTTTAATGAAATCGGCCATCATTTTATCTGTTGGGTTTTTGGTCATGTACGTTGCGTATCATATGACGAGTGATTCAGCATCTTTTGGAGGAGAAGGAGCGATCAAGTACATCTATTATTTTATCTTAATTACTCATATTGTATTATCTATTGTAATTATACCATTTGTATTGATCACCTATGTAAGAGCAATAACCGATAACTTTGAACGTCATAAAAAGATTGCGAGAATCACGTTTCCAATGTGGTTATATGTTGCTATTACCGGTGTGATTGTATACATCATGATTTCACCATATTATGCGTAATTCTCAACAAATATTTACTTCGGAAGAAAGACGGCCTTTGTTTTTGCTGTATGCATTTATATAAAAATCATGAAGAGACTCATAATTTTCACAATCTTAGTGCTGTTGCAGCGTCTTGAAGCTACTGCACAATGCGCCATGTGCAGAGCAGTTTTGGAGAGTGAAGAAGGTCAAGTGACTGGTCAGGGAATTAATGATGGTATTATGTATTTAATGACGATCCCATATCTTTTAGTTGGGGGAATAGGATTTGCGATTTATTGGAAGTTTTTCCGTAGAAAAAAAAGAATACAATAAAAAAACGTTTTTATTGTAACAATAACGATTTTTCATCGTCTTGTAAGTATCAATCAAAAATCAATTCTTAACAAATACTTAGCATAAACCACATTTGGTTTTTGGTATGTTTGTTAGAATTAATCAACCACATTATGATTCAAATCAAGGATTTACACAAATCTTACCACATGGGAAGCAATTCGCTTCATGTTTTAAAGGGTATTAATTTTGATGTAAAAGAAGGCGAACTTGTCTCCATAATGGGGTCATCTGGATCGGGTAAATCTACGTTACTAAATATATTAGGGATGTTAGACGAAGCAGATGATGGACATTATATTCTTGATGATGTCCCTATAAAAAATCTTAACGAGAAAATAGCTGCAAAATACAGAAACGAATTTCTTGGTTTTATTTTTCAATCCTTTAATCTTATTAATTATAAATCGGCATTGGATAACGTCTCAATGCCTCTTTATTATAAGGGTGTCAAGCGAAAAGAACGAACCGATAAGGCTATGCATTATCTCGAAAAAGTTGGTTTAGCAGAGTGGTCTCATCACTTACCGAGTGAATTGTCTGGAGGTCAAAAACAACGAGTTGCCATAGCTCGAGCACTTGCAAGTGACCCAAAAGTGTTGCTCGCCGATGAGCCTACAGGAGCTTTAGATACCAAAACATCTTATGAGGTTATGGAGCTTATACAAGGCATTAACGATGAAGGTAAAACCATCTTGGTGGTAACACACGAAGAGGATATTGCGCATATGACCAAACGTATCGTAAACCTCAAGGATGGCGTCATAATTGACGACAGTCCTGTAAATCAAGTGAGAGCTTCTGATCAAATTATAATTTCCAAACAAAATAAAGCCGCAGAGAATGTTTAATCTAGAGCGATGGCAGGAGATATTTGAAACGTTGAGCAAAAATAAGCTCCGTACGTTTTTAACTGGTCTTTCTGTGGCGTCTGGAATATTTATTCTCGTGATCCTTCTTGGTTTTAGTAAAGGTATTGAGAATGGCGTAAAATCTCAGTTTGAACAGGATGCTACAAACGAGGTGTCGGTTTGGACGGGTGTGACTACAAAAGGCTACAAAGGCTTAAATCCAGGGCGATACATTCAATTAAAAAACTCAAGTTTCGAGGCTGTTGAAAATGAATATGATGATTATTTAGAATACAGCTCTAAAGACTACATGATTTGGGGAGGAACTGTGTCTTATAATAACGAATCTGGTGATTATAGAGTTCGCGGTACGATGCCAGACAATCAATTTATTGAAAATGCCGATATGGGATCTGGTCGTTTTATAAGCCAATCAGACATCAAAAGCGGAAAGAAAGTTGCCGTGATCGGCAATAAGATGAAAACAGACCTTTTTAAAGGCGTAGATCCTATTAATGAGAATATTCAAATTTTTGGGATGAATTTTAAGGTGGTTGGTGTCTATTATGATCCAGGAGGTGATCGTGAAGAAAGTCAGGTTTACATTCCAGTCACAACCGCGCAGCGTGTTTTTAATGCAGGCGAAAATATAAGAAACATGTCGTTTACGGTTAAAATGGCCGATGATTTTGATGAGGCCGTTGCGATGTCTGCAGCAGTGTCCGAAGGTATTCAGCAAAAATTACAAGAAATCCACACGGTAGCACCAGACGACGTAAGTGCAGTAAGGGTATTTAATACTCTAGAAGAGGCCAAAAAGATATATTCACTCATAGCCACCATACAAGCTGTGTTTTGGTTTGTAGGTATTGGCACCATCATCGCAGGTATTGTAGGTGTTGGTAACATCATGCTCATTATTGTGAAGGAGCGCACGAAAGAAATAGGGATCAGAAAAGCGCTAGGGGCGATGCCGATGTCTATTGTTGGTATGATTTTACAGGAAGCTGTTTTCGTTACGATGTTTTCAGGCCTTTTTGGTTTGATATTTGGTTTAGGTTTATTGGAGCTTGTTGGTCCGCAAATCGAAAGTGACTTCATTAAATATCCTCAAGTCGATTTTAACGTGGCGCTTATTACTGTATTCTTGTTAGTGTTTTCTGGAGCAATAGCTGGTTTTATACCAGCATATCGCGCAGCAAAAATAAAACCTATTGTAGCACTTAGAGACGAATAATATGTTTAGCAGAGACCGATGGGACGAAATATTAGAGGCCTTAAATGCCAACAAATTTAGAACGCTACTTACAGCGTTTGGTGTGTTTTGGGGCATCACAATTTTAGTACTATTATTAGCTTTGACCAATGGGTTGAAAAATGGAGTGACAGCAGATTTTGGTGACTTTGCCACAAACTCGATGTTTATGTGGACGCAAGGCACTTCAAAACCTTATAAGGGATTGCCAAAAGGACGCTATTTTAATTACAAAATTGGTGATGTTGCAGCGATTAAGGCAGATGTACCAAACATAAAGTACGTATCGCCTCGAAATCAACTTGGTGGATACAATGGTGCCAACAACGTAACAAGAGGTACTAAAACAGGTGCCTTTGAAATCTATGGTGATTATCCCGAGTACATCAAACAACAGCCTATGGATATCATTCAAGGTCGTTTTATAAGTTATTCAGATATTAATGCAAAACGTAAAATTTGCGTCATTGGTACGGGCGTTACCTTAGGTTTGTATGATAAAGATGAAGAGATTTTAGGAACCTATATAAAAATAAATGGGGTCAACTTTTTGGTTGTTGGTACATTTAAAATGAGTAATAGCCAAGGTGATGGCGAACAGGAGGCGAGTACTATTTATATTCCATTTACCACATTTGGTCAAGCGTTTAATCGCGGTGAAAGTGTAGGTTGGATGGCTATTACTGCCGAAGACGGCACGAGCATTACCTCTCTAAAAGATCAAGTTTTTGACTTGATGAAATCAAGACATACCGTTGCACCAGACGATGATCGTGCTATTGGTCATTTTGATCTTTCTGAACAGTTTGGGCGCATTAACGGATTATTTTCAATCTTAACCATCGTAGGCTATTTTGTAGGAGCTTTAGTGCTCATGTCGGGAATTATAGGCATAAGCAACATTATGCTCATAGTCGTAAAAGAGCGTACTAAAGAAATTGGAGTACGACGTGCCTTAGGTGCATCACCATGGATGATCAAATCCCAAATTTTGCAAGAAAGCTTAATCCTAACAATTCTTTCTGGTATGGTTGGAATCTCATTTGCAGCTTTCGTGATCTGGGTCATGAATGCCATTTTAGACAGTGCTGGCAAAGTTGAGAACTTTGCCAATCCCAGCGTGAGTATGCAAGTTGTCTTTACAGCCTTAATTATACTCATTGTTTCTGGTGTTTTGGCTGGTTTAATTCCTGCTAATAGCGCTACAAAAATGAAACCTGTAGATGCCTTAAGAATCGAATAACCTAACAATACTAAATTATCATCAACCAATAGAATCACTTACTAATGAAAAGAACCAAAACTGTAATCCTTTTAATATTGATCGTCGTCATATTTGGCGGCGCATTGTATTACTTGTGGAGCAAAAATCAAGAAGATCCAATTAAGTATACTTCTGAAACCCCATCAGAGCAAACTATCGTCGTCAAAACTGTAGCTACGGGAAGTATTGTGCCGAAGGAAGAAATATTGATAAAACCTAACATTTCGGGAGTTATTGAAGAGGTGTTTATAGAAGCTGGTGAATACGTAAAGCAAGGTGATCTTATAGCTCAAATACGTGTAATTCCTAATGTCTCTAATTTGACAAGCGCCAAAAACAATATTGCATCAAATAGCAATGCTTTACAAACGGCAGAAATAAACTTCAAGACCCAAAAATCAATTTATGATCGTCAAAAAGAATTATTTGATAAGGGCGTTATAGCAGCAAATGAGTTTGACCAGGTGAATAACACGTATTTGCAAGCAAAGCAACGTGTAGAGCAAGCACGTATTGATGTTACACAATCCCGTCAAAATTATGATATTATAAAAACAGGTACAACATCTGGAGTTGGTAATGTTGCCCAAACCCAAGTAAGAGCAACGGTTTCTGGAATGGTATTGGACGTACCAGTAAAAGCCGGAAATCAAGTGATCGAGGCCAATAATTTTAACGAGGGTACGTCTATTGCATCACTTGCCGATGTGAAACAAATGATTTTTGAAGGAAAAGTAGATGAAAGTGAAGTCGGTAAAATAAAAGAAGGATTACCCTTAGAAATCACAGTGGGAGCAATTGAAGACGAAACTTTCGAAGCCGTTCTTGATTATATTGCACCAAAAGGCGTGGCAGAGAATGGCGCCATTCAATTTGCTATCAAGGGATCTCTCAAACAAATAGATTCAACATTTATTAGAGCGGGATTAAGCGCTAATGCCTCCATTATTTTGGAGAAGGCAGAAAAGGTTCTAGCGATAAAAGAAGCGTTGGTACAATACGATAAGGAAACGAAAAAGCCCTATGTTGAGGTCGTGGTGGGAGATCAGCAATTTGAAAGAAAAGATGTGGAATTAGGTATCAGTGACGGTATATTTGTGGAGGTCAAAAGCGGACTCACCAAAGACGACAAGATAAAGGTGTGGAACCAAGTTCAAGGGATTCCTAAGTACGCCCAATAATATTTAACATTTAGTGTAACACTCCTGCACTTATCTAGACATATAAGTTATCATGAAAAAAATCCTAAGCATATTAATTGTGTTCATCACCATAAGTTCACAAGCACAACTGAAAAAATGGACACTAATTGAGTGTGTTCAGCACGCCTTAGAAAATAATATTTCAGTAAAACAAAGCGAACTTGATGTTGAAGCAGCAGATATTGATCGGCTGACTGCCATAGGTAATTTCATCCCTAGTCTCAATTTGGGAACTAGTGTTTCTGAAAATACAGGTCTTAGTTTTAACCCTGTGACCAATAATGCTCAAACAACCACATTTTTGGGGGCTAACGGCAACATCAATGTTGGTTATACTCTGTTTGATGGATTAAGAAATATACGCACTGTACAACGGGCAAAAATATCTAAACTAGCGAGTCAATATCGTTTGGATAAAATGAAAGACGACATCTCACTTTTTGTGGCGAATGGCTATCTTCAAGTGATTTTGAATAAGGCAAACTTAGAGGTGTTTAAATCACAAAATCAAGTTACTAAAGAGCAAATTCAAAGAACAGACGATTTAGTAGAATCTGGAGTGCTGCCAAGAGGTGATTTACTCGAAATTCAGGCTACCGATGCTAGTGAGCAGCAAAGTATTATTATAGCTGAAAACAATGTGCGAATATCCTTGATAAGCCTTGCGCAATTACTTCTTATAAAGGATTACGAAACATTTGATATCCAAGATGAAGGCTATGACATTGTTGATGGAGGGATTGCCGATAGAAGTATATCTGAAATTATCGCCAAAGCAAGAGAAACACGTTCTGAAATTAAAATAGCAGAGCAAAACGTAGAGTTGGCCATGAAAGATTTTCAGATAGCGAAAGGTGCTAATTGGCCTACCCTATCAGCATTTTTTGGGTACAACACCAGATACACCAATGCAACGTCTTTTACTTCGGAACTAGACCCAGATAATCCAGTAATTACAGAGCAAATAGGTGTTGTACAGGGTACAGGTCAAGCTGTAATTGGTGAATTTCCTAATACGATATTAACCGAGACAGGAGCAGACCCATTTGCTGATCAAATTTATCTCAATGATGGTATTGGTTATGGACTTAGCTTGAGTATTCCTATTTTTAATGGGTTTTCAACACGAGGAAATATTAAAAGAAGTAAGATTGATTTAGAACGCACAAAATTTCAGCTTGAGCAAACTGAATTGGATTTAGAATCTACGGTTTACCAAGCATATGTAGACGCAAAAGGTGCCTTAAAATCTTATGATGCAGCGAAGTCGGCATTAGAATCGCAACAGTTAGCATATGATTATTCCAAAGAACGTTATGATGTTGGTTTTGCAAATGCGTTTGACTTGAGCCAATCTAAATTGAGGTTTGACAACGCTAGTATTGAACTTAATCGTGCGAAATACGATTACATTTTTAAGCTGAAGGTACTTGAATTATATTTCGGAATACCAGCAACAGAATTAAAGTTTTAAACATGACAAAAAAGACAAAAATCATTCTGGGATCCATTGCAGTTATTTTGATATTACTAGTAGTAGGATCAAAAATGGGTTTATTTGGTAAAAAAGGAAATTTTAAAGAGGTTGAAGTTAAAAATGTGGCCTTATTAGATATTACTGAAACTGTCTCGGCAACTGGAAAAATCCAGCCAGAAGTAGAAATAAAGATCTCAAGCGAAGTATCAGGCGAAATTTTAGACCTTCCGTTTAAAGAAGGTCAGCAAGTAAAAAAAGGAGAATTGCTTGTTCGGGTGAACCCAGATTTAATTCAATCTGCAGTTAATAGGTCTCAAGCCTCCTATCAAAATGTAAAGGCTGGTCTTGAACAAGCGGAAGCTACTTTGAAAGAGGCCAAGGCCAATTACAATAGAAACGAAACGCTTTTTGAGAGAGGAGTTATTTCTAAAGCTGAATGGGATCGTGCGATTGCCGCTTATGAAACAGCTGTAGCCTCTAAGAGTTCTGCCTATTACGGTGTGCAAAGTGCTGCAGCAACAGTTAATGAGGCAAAAGATAATTTGAGTAGAACAGAAATCTACGCACCTATGAGTGGTACAATTTCATTGCTTAATGTCGAATTGGGAGAGCGCGTTGTTGGAACCCAACAAATGGCAGGAACTGAAATATTGAGAGTGGCGAACCTAAATAATATGGAAGTTGAAGTTGACGTCAATGAAAATGATATTGTAAAGGTTCAAATTGGTGATTCAACTATTGTGGAGGTGGATGCCTATTTAAAGAAAGAGTTTAGAGGTATTGTTACTGAAATAGCAAACTCGGCAGCAGGGACATTAACAGCAGATCAAGTGACAAATTTTAGGGTAAAGGTCAGGATTTTGGAAGAATCATATCAAGACTTAATGGACGGCAAACCAGAGAATTTCTCTCCATTTAGACCTGGAATGACGGCTACAGTAGATATTATTACGGCTAAGCGTATGAAGTCTATTGCTGTTCCGATTAGTGCAATCGTTATCAAAACTGACACGTCTTCCGTTAAAAATGACCTTCAAAATAAACAGGACGTTTCAGAAGAAATTTCAGAAGAAAGTGAAGAAAGATTTGAATGTGTGTTTGTCAATGATAACGGTGTTGCCAAATTAAAAATTGTAAAAACGGGTATACAAGATGATACAAATATTGAAATTGTTTCTGGTCTTGCTCAGGATGATGAGATCATCACTGGACCATATAATATGGTCTCCAAAACACTCAAAGCCGGTGATAAAATTGAAAAGACAAATGATAAAATGGACGAAAGTACCACAAAGGACTAGAATTCTAAACTATATGATATGTCTCTAATTTTAAGTATAGAAACATCAACCACAAATTGCTCGGTCTCTCTTTCTAAACAAGGAGAGACTTTGGTTTTAAAAGAGGATAACAATCAAAACTATTCTCATGCTGAATCATTACATGTATTTATTGATGAGGTGCTCAAGACAGCAAAAATTGACAAATCCCAACTTGATGCCATAGCGGTTAGCAAAGGTCCTGGCTCTTACACAGGACTGCGTATTGGAGTGTCTGCAGCAAAAGGACTTTGCTATGCTCTAGATATTCCATTGATTTCAATTTCTACTTTGGAAGCTTTAGCGCATCAAGCCAAAATTAATGGTGGTGTTATTGTGTCTATGTTAGATGCGCGACGGTTGGAAGTGTATTCTGCAATTTATGATCAATCATTTAATATAATCAGAGAGATAAAGGCCCAGATTTTGGATTGCCAATCATTTGCATCATATTTAGAGAAAGGAAATGTTGTCTTTATAGGAAATGGTGTTGCAAAGACCAAATCGTTAATACAGCATGCTAATGCTGTGTATCTTGAGGATAAGCTTCCCTCAGCAAATGAAATGAGTTATTTGGCAAACGAAAAGTATAAAAAAAGCGACATCGAGAATGTCGCCTATTTTGAACCTTATTACTTAAAAGAATTTCTAATCAAGAAGTAAATAGTTAGTTTTTTTCATTAAAAATGTGGACATCTCTTTGTGGAAATGGAATAACAATACCCGCGCTTTCCAATCTCGATTTACCCTCTTCTAAAATAAACCATCGCAATGCCCAAAAGTCTTCATTTTTTGACCAATAGCGTAGAGATAAATTAACAGAACTATCTGCAAGCTCACTAACCACAATCATTGGCACTTTACCCTCATCTTGGATAACTTGTTCTTGTTCATTTACTAGTTTTAATAGAATATCCTTCGTGACCTTAATGTCACTATCATAGCTTATCCCAAAGGTGATAGCCTCTTTTCTGATAGGCTCGGCACTGTAATTAACAATATTGTCATTTGATAGTTTTCCATTAGGAATAACAGCCAACTGGTTACCGAAAGTATTCACTGTGGTATTGAAAATTGAAATTTCTTTTACCGTACCTTCAATACCTTGAGCACTTATGAAATCTCCAATTTTAAATGGCTTTATAATGAGTATCAGAACGCCACCGGCAAAATTTGCTAGTGAACCCTGTAAGGCTAATCCTATGGCGAGACCAGCTGCTGCTATTACAGCGGCGAAGGAAGTCGTTTCAATACCTACAGTACCTAAAACGACGATAATCATAATGATCTTTAAAATCCAACCTGTTAAGTTTAAAAGAAATTTTTGAAGACTTGGTTCAAACTCTCGTTTGTTCATGGTCTTTCTCATTCCTTTCACGATCATTCTTATAAGCCAAGAGCCTATAATCCAAATTGCAATTGCCGCTATGAGCTTAGGACCTAAATCGATTATAATTTCATAACCTTTATCAATCCACTTTTGTAATTCCATAACACTAATTTTCAATTGAGGAGCAAAATTAATGAAAAAAACCCGAGTGCATTAATAAATACATCGGGTTTCTTTACTTAATCAGATTAACTTATAAGGTATTTATGTAGTTTATCAATTGTATTAAATCTTTTTCTTCAGATGTCTCAATTCTATTTTCTTTTATAAAAGTTATAACTTCTTTTGCATGCTTTGGAAACATTTTAGCAATATCTTTTTTTTTGGTAGGTAGTGCACGGGCATAAGCATCATTAATTGATACAAAAAAGGTGTCATCAAGTCGTTTAAATTCTGCAGGCTTGTCAGAATCATAACTTGTTATAGCAGGCTTAGCCTCAATAAAACTAATTTCTTTCTTAGAATACAATTTTACTTTTTGTTTGTTATCTGTCAATGAAACAAAGTAGCCTCTTTGAAGGCCGTTTTTCACATCGATATAATTTAAAGGTAAAAAATTTAAATCGTCATCCAAAAATGTGATGACGACATTGTTGAGATTTTTATTAAAATTTTTGATTTTGTCTCCTCCTACTTTAACTTCTATTTCATCATTAAATGCATTGTATCTCATTTTATAAACATCGCTCGTGGCTGAAATTTTTGCGACCGTAAAATCTTTATATAAATAGGGGGATCCAATGGCGTCTTTATTTTTGTTGTCCATAGTAACTAAAAATGCGCCACTGCCTTCTAATAATGTTTGGTTAGAGCCCACGTCCTGAGCATGTATCATGGAATTGCTGCAGATGTACAGTAATGCCACTGCGAAGAATAAAGTTGAATTTTTCATGGTTATAGATGTTTTAAATTTGTTTAATTGTGGCAAAAATCGTGCCCGTATCGTGCTTAAAACGAATTTTAATAAAATATTGTTTTCGTCTAAAGCGTCAAGAGTATCTAAAGTGCTAATTTGTCTTTTATTCCAAAATGAATTAAAATATTATCTCGGCTATTGTAAACTTTAGGATATTTCTTCAATTTTGATAATAATGCTAACAAATTAAGTCTAAAAAAATCATCCATTAATCGCCTCTACAGTTTCGACCTTATCTTTCATCATTTCTCTTAGCATGTTTTCTATTCCGCTTTTGAGTGTATATGTTGACGACGGACAGCCACTACAAGCACCTTGTAAGATCACTTTGACCTTTTTTTTCTTTGGATCATAAGACTGAAATTCAATATTACCGCCATCGCTGGCCACAGCAGGCTTAATATATTCTTCTAAAATATTTATAATTTCTTTAGAGATATCATCACGTTCTTCATACTGTGCGTCTAGATAGTCTTGGGTCTTTTTTACTTCTTTTGGGGCATTTGCATTGATGATCGTTTTTCCGCTTTCTATATATGTTCTTATAAATTCCCTTAATTCTAGAGTAATGTCGTTCCATTCGGCAACCTCGTACTTTGTAATAGACACAAAATTATCATCAATAAACACTCCTTTCACGAATGGGAGGTGAAATAATTCAGCAGCCAAAGGCGCAAACTTGGTGTCGTCAATAGAAGTGAACTCGTAAGATTGAGTGACTAGTTTTTTATTGGCCACAAATTTAAGCACCGCAGGATTTGGAGTGCTTTCAGCGTAAACTGTGACAGGAATTTTCTTTTTTTCTTCGGAAACATTTGCTACCACTCCACCAGAATTGAGGAAATCTTTAATTTGCTCGGCAACTTCATCTTGAACATCTATCCATTCAACAATATTATAACGCTCAATGGCAATAAAATTACTTGATATATATACCTTTTTTACAAAAGGTAAATAAAATAATTGTTGCGCTAGTGGAGATGATTTGGCTTGGTCAATATTATCAAATTCAAAGCTTTGATGTTGCGTAATAAATTGGTCCGTTTCAAATTTTACTATTGATGTATTACTTGTGGGTTTAATAGTTATTGAATAGTTGCCCATTTCTTTTTTTTGTAAAAATAAGTATCTAAAATGTGAAATTATAGTTTTTGTGAAAATGATAACCATCTTTAGTCCTAGAAACGGCTATTTATCGGGCTTAAATGCGCTTTATCGTGAGAATATTTAGTTTAAAAAAAAAATGCTTTTTTTTGAGAATTCATGCGGGGATTTTTAAGTGTTAAACTGTTATTTTTAAAATGTTATACCAGTAATCATATTTTTAATTTTATTAATTTCCCATCTTATTATAAAAACCATTATGCGTAAAAACAACTATTTCAACTTTTTTATAGAATTTACTAAGATTTTCAATCTTAATCAAATAGTATTTTTAGGCATAATTTTAATAATAAGTTTAAAACCAGTTTTAAACCATTATGAAAAATCTCTACATTTTATTCGCCTTGTTTTCCTATATGTGCTTTGCACAAGATCTAAATATGCAAGAAGGTACCTTTACTCGCTGTGCGCCAGATAAATTTTATGACTCTGGTGGTGCTGGAAATGCGTACGGTAGTAATGAGAATATTGTGACAACAATATGTCCGCAAAATGACGGTGAATTTATAATACTAGATTTTCTTCCTTATGCATTTAGTACACAACTTAATGTCGATGTTTTAACGATTTATGATGGTGATGACATTTCTGCTCCTGTGTTAGGTACTTACAATGGTGCCAACAATCCTGGAACGGTAATTACTTCTTCTGCAAATATGAGCGGTTGCATTACAATTCAATTTGTTTCTAATGATACTGGTACGATAGATGGATGGGAAGCCGATATTATTTGTACTGTACCATGCCAAACAATCACGCCTTCAATTACCACAGTACCCGAGCCTAATTCGGCAGGTGTCGTTCAAGTGATATTGGGTGAGCAAATTGATTTTACGGGTAGTGCTATTTTCTCTTCTGATGGTGCTGGTGCAACTTATGATTGGAATTTTGGTGATTTCACAACCGATACTGGAGAAAGTGTAAGCCATTCATATACGGCTTCTGGTGCGTATACCGTGACCTTAACAGTAACAGATGCTAATCCGGTTGGGTGTGATGAAGTGTTTCAAATCCCTGTTTTCGTAGTGGGTGAAAATATTGTCGTCGATCAAACTACTTTTACGGTTGAAGAACTTGTGTTGGATGTTCTTATAGATAGTCCATGTGCTCAAGTGAGCAATATCTCTTTTTTAACAGGAACCAATTTTGGAGACGATAACGGCATTGGATATTTTATAAATGACGGCTCCGTTTTTCCATTTTCAGATGGCATTCTATTAACTTCGGGTGACGCTAGTCGGGTGCGTGGGCCAAATAATAATGCGCTTAGTGATGGTGGAGGTAACTGGCCAGGAGATACCGAATTAGATGCAGCAGTTGGTATCAACTCTAACAATGCGTCTATAATTGAATTTGATTTTGTGCCTTTGGCCGACAGTATTAGTTTTGACTTTTTAATGGCTTCTGAAGAATATGACGGTAATACAGGAGGTACCTTCGAATGCACATTCTCAGATGCCTTCGCTTTCTTATTGACAGATTCTTCTGGTAATACAACCAATTTAGCAGTATTACCAGGTACGACTACCCCTATATTAGTAACTAATATTCATCCTGAGAACAATGGGTGTCCTGCTATTAATGAAGAGTTTTTTGGTGGTTATACGAATCAGAATGCTCCACCAATGAGTTTTGATGGTCGAACTGCTGTGTTTACGGCTCAATCAGCCGTGATTCCAGGAAATAGTTACACTATCAAGCTGGTCGTTGCAGATGCGTCAGACACAGCTCTGGATTCTGGAGTATTTATTGAAGCTGGAAGTTTTAATTTAGGGGGTGATTTGGGTGATGATATTACAATTGCCGCAGGAACAGCGCAATGTGGTGGTGAGGCAATAATTTTAGATACACAAGCTCCAACTGCAGATCACGTATGGTATTTAGACGGTGTTGTTATCGTTGGAGAAACATCTTCGACCCTTGAGGTATTTGAACCTGGCGAGTATACCGTTGACGTTGTTTTTTCTGGCTCATGTCAAGCGACAGATTCTGTCATTGTTGAATTTAAGCCGAATGCTACAGCTAATCCTGCACCAGATTTATCAATTTGTAGTTTGTCAGGTATCGGCGAATTTATGCTTACTGATAATGATGATGATATTCTAGGGGATCAAGACGCTTCAGAATTTGTAATTTCTTACCATTTCTCTGAAGATGGAGCCATGAATAATAATGAAATATTATCAAGTCCTTACACCAATGTTGCTAATCCCCAAACTATCTATGCACGTATTTCTGATAATACCGAAGAATGCTTTGCAATAACATTATTTGATTTAGTGTTTACAAATTTAACAATAAATACTGCTGTTACCTCTATTGAGGAGTGTGACGACAACGCTGATGGTTTTGCCATGTTCACGCTTAGTGATCGTGATGAAGAGGTAATTGCTGGTCTCAATGAAACGGAAGTCTCAGTGTCATACCATGCCACACAGGATGATGCAGACGATGATGTTGATCCTCTTCCAATCCCCTTTACCAACACTACTGTTGATAATCAAACCGTGTTCATAAGGGTAGAGTCAAATGATAATACATTATGTTATAATACGACAACTTTAGACTTAATAGTTGAATCAGCTCCTATTCCTAACATTCCAGCACCTCTCGAGGTTTGTGACGATAACAACGATGGTTTTGCTTCCTTTGATCTTAATTCGAAAGATGCTGAGATTTTAGGTTCTCAGTCCAATATTTCTGTCTCATACCACGAGACGCAGGACAATGCAAATACTGGAGATAATGATTTAGATAGTCCTTATACCAACATGAATATAGACACTCAAACAATCTATGTGAGGCTTGAAGATGATAATACAGGATGTGTTGATACTGTTGAGTTGGTGTTGATTGTGAATCCATTACCAATAGTAAGTAGTATTACAGATTACGAATTATGCGATATTAATTTGCCAGGTGATGAAACTGAATTTTTTGATTTACAGTCTAAAACAGTTGAGGCCCTAAATGGTCAAACTGGCGTTACCATTTCGTATCATGATTCACCTACCAGTGCAGAAAATGATATCGCTTTGCCACCGATATATAGCAATATGAGTAATCCCCAAACAATATTTTATAAAATCACTAACACAAACACTGGCTGCTCAGATATAGAAAGTTTTGATTTAATTGTAAATCCATTACCATCAATTAACATTCCCACGCCTTTAGAGGTCTGCGACGATGGTGTTCCAGACGGTCAGACGATGATCGACCTATCGTTGAAGAACGCTGAGGTGACAGGCAACAATGGGGACTATTCGGTGAGCTACCATTTAGACCTTGCTGGGGCGATCTCGGGTGACGATGCGCTTCCGGTCCCCTATATGAACACCTCCAACGGCCAGATAGTTTTCGTAAGGGTAGAGGATATCATCACGGGCTGTTACGCCACGACGACACTCGAGCTCACGGTTGAGCAGGCGCCCATCGCCAATGCACCCGCGCCATTGGAGTACTGCGATCCCGACAGTGACGGTTTCGGTGTGTTCGACCTTGAGGGCAAGACCGCCGAGATCAGTGGGGGCGATTCGAGCCTTGAGGTGAGCTACCATGAGACCCTTGCGGATGCCCTCAACGGGGTGAACGCACTGGAGAGCCCCTACAACAATATCGTGGTGAACACCCAGACGGTCTTCGTTCGGGTGGAGAGCGCCACGATAGCGACCGACTGTGCGACGCTAGTGGAGCTGGTACTGGTGGTCAGCCCGACACCTCAACTGGGCGCTGCACCGACGGCCCTTGAGGAATGTGACGATCTGTCTGCTGACGGACTTGCGCAGTTCGACCTTACGAGCAAGACGGGCGAGATCCTCCAGAATTTGGCAGACCCGACACTCTACACCGTGAGTTTCTATACTTCACAAGCTAATGCAACGGAGCCTATCAACCCAATAGTGACACCAACAAATTACACCAATACCACGGCGTTCAACCAGACCCTCTGGGTACGGGTAGAGGACAACGCCACGGGCTGTTTCAAGCTCACCACATTGGAACTCATCGTCAATGCCCTACCGGTACTGTTGCAACCGGCACCATTGGAGCTCTGTGACGACAACGATCCCGGCGACGAGATGGAGGCCTTCACATTGGAGGACGCCACCGATGAGATTTTAAACGGACAAACAGGCATCAGCTTGACCTATTACGAGACGCAGGCAGACGCCAACAGCCAGACCGGCCCGATCTCAAGTCCCTACACCAACACGGTCAACCCACAGACGGTCTTCGTGGTGGCGACCAACGACGTGACGGGATGCTCGGTGGGCACGACGGCCACGATCCTGTTGAGGGTGAACCCGATCCCGTCACCGACACCGCCAACGGACCTTGGGGTGTGCGACCCTGACAACGACGGCTTTGCGGATTTCGATCTAGAGGAAAGAACATTGGAGATCATAGGGGGCGAGCTCGATACCGAGGTCACCTACCACGAGACACAAGAGGACGCCAACATGGGGGACAACCCGCTCTTGAGCCCGTACACGAACATCGCGATCAACGAGCAGACCATTTACATCAGGCTTACCAACACGATAACCGGATGTTACAATGCCTCGGAAACTTTAACCATTCGAGTACTTCCCTCACCAGAAGTACCGGTGACCATTGACGACTATGTTATCTGTGATACCAACGCAGATGGGATAGCACAGTTCGATCTAACAACGAAAAACGATGAGATCGTGGGCGCACAGACCGATGTGGCACTAACGTACCACGTGACCCTGGCAGGTGCACAATCAGGGGCCGACCCAATAGCGAACGTAACGAGCTACACCAATACCGGTAACCCACAGACCATCTATGTGAGACTGGTAAGTGATACCAATGACTGTACAGATGTAGGTCAATTTGAGATCAGGGTAGAGCTGCCGCCAATAGCGGTACAGCCGGCACCGTTGCGGTTATGTGACGATGGTGTGGCGGACCAAATTACCGTTTTTGACCTTACGGTAAAGGACATCGAGATCACCGGGGGCGAGGCAAGTTGGAGCGTTAGCTACTACGAGACCCAGTCCGATGCAGATGCGCAGGAAAACGCAGTGGACGCAGAGGCCTATACTAATACCTCAATAAATGGGGCACAGCCAAACCCACAGACCCTGTACGTGGTCGTAACGGACACGGACACGGGCTGTACGGACCAGGTAACGCTCACCATAAGGGTCTTGCCGAACCCAACACCGACAGAGGTCCTTCCAGAGCTGGTCCTCTGTGACGATATCGATCCAGGTGATATGGAAGAGGTGTTCGACCTCACCACGAACGAGGTGCTGTTGCTCAATGGCGAAACAGATGTCACCCCGACCTACCACGAAACATTCGAGGATGCGGAAGATGGGACCGGTGCCATACCTGACCCAACGATGTACACCAATACCGGTACGCCACAGGTGGTCTACGTTAGGGTTACCAATGATATCACGGACTGCTATACGGTAGTGGACCTCACCATCATCGTGGAGCCGTTGCCGGAGGTTACCGCGGTGACCGACTTTATCCTGTGTGAGCTCAATACTGACGGGATCGATGGCTTTGACCTAACGATGAAGGATGCCGAGGTGCTGAACGGACAGGATGCGGCATTGTTCACGGTGAGCTACCATAGGACCCAGCTGGAGGCGGACGATCTCATGAACGCGCTGGTGAGCCCATATACGAACACCGTGAACCCACAGCAGATCTTCGTGGCGATCACCAACAACATTACGGGCTGTTCGATCAGCACGCCGAGCTTCAACATCGAGGTGCAGGAGGCCGCACTTGCCAACGGTGACATGGTCCCCATAACCGTCGAGATCTGTGATGACGCGATGGACGAGGACAGCGACCCTGCCAACGACAGTGCGCAGTTCGACCTGACACCTGTGACCAGCACTGCCGACCTGGTCCCGGGCCCTGGTGGCCAGGCGACCGCCCAGGAACAGTTGCTGGACGGTCAGAACCCGTCCAACTATACGATAAGCTATTACGAGACCGAGGCTGGAGCTGAGCTTGGAGAGGACCCCTTGCCGTTCCTCTATGAGAACCTCACCAATCCACAGGTGATCTGGGCAAGGGTCGACAACGACACGCCCGATGCGCTGGGCAACGATACCTCGATCTGTTACGCGGTCGCACCGGTCACCCTACAGGTAAACCCAGTGCCCGTATTTGATCTTGAGGACAGCTATATCCTGTGCGTGGATACCAACGGTACGGAGGTCTTGGATGCACCGATATTGGATACGGGCCTCAGTTCCCCTAACTATACCTTCGTATGGTCGTTCAACGGGACCGAGATCGCCGGAGCCGACCAGGGGAGCTATATGCCTGCCCAGGGCGGGACCTATAGTGTTGTGGTGACAGACGTCACCGGTTCGATCTTTACCATGTGCGAGGGCTTTGACAGTACAGAGGTCATCGAGAGCGCCCCTCCGGTGGTCACGGCCACTGTGAGCTCCGAGGCCTTTGCCGATACGCACGTGGTGACAGCCGATGCGATCGGTATCGGGACGTACGAGTACGCTCTTGACGGTGGCCCTTGGCAGGACGGACCGATCTTTGTAGACGTATCTTTAGGGGATCACATCGTCACCGCCCGCGATCGCAACGGCTGTGGTGAGGCCAGTGCGACGGTGATGGTAATGGATTATCCGAAGTTCTTCACGCCGAACGGTGACGGTTACAACGATACATGGAACATTAGCACAATAAATGGTCAACCAAGCGCAAAAATTTATATATTTGACAGATACGGAAAACTGCTCAAGCAGCTCAGCCCGACGGGGACGGGATGGAACGGTACCTACAACGGTAGCCCGATGCCGACCAGTGATTACTGGTTCGTGGTAGAGTACGATGAGCCTAACACGGGTGGACGTAAGGAATTTAAAGCCCATTTTACCTTAAAAAGATAAATATAGTATGAGTCTAAAAAAGTGTTGTTTAATAGCAAGCCTAACATTATTTTCATTTATTGGTGCCGCTCAGGAAGGATTACCTATATATGCCGATTATTTAACAGATAATTATTATCTCATCCATCCTTCAATGGCTGGTGTGGCAAATTGTGCTAAAGTGAGATTAACAGCGCGTGCGCAATGGTTTGGTCAAGATGAGGCGCCAAACTTACAAACTTTGAGCGTTAATGGGCGAATAGGAGACTCACCTTCGGCAGTGGGAGCTATTGTTTATAATGATGCAAATGGTTACCATTCACAAACAGGTGCATATTTGACTTATGCCCACCATTTAATGTTCTCTAGAAACGAGATTGATTTAAATATGCTATCATTTGGATTGAGTGCTGGATTTATTCAGTATAGATTAGATCAATCCGAATTTTTTGATGACGGTCCAGATCCGTTAATTATTGAACAGCAAATTAGTGCGAGTAATTTTAATGTTGATTTTGGGTTTTCTTATCACTTAATTAATTTTTATGCCCACGCCACAGTAAAAAATGTATTGAATAATGACGGGATAAACGTCAATGAGCAAGGTTTGTCATTTGATAACCTTAGGACATATTTGTTTTCCGCAGGAAATACCTTCAGCAAATACAATAGTGATTATAGTTTTGAGCCTTCGATAATGTTTATGTATCGGGATGCTACTGAAGAAGCTTCCTTCGATATTAATATGAAAGTGTATAAAGAAATGGATTTTGGTAATATCTGGGGTGGCATGTCTTACAGAAGAAGTTTGGATGGTGCTGAATTTGTTCAAGGCTCAGGAGAAGTAAGCAGTCAGAAATTACAATATATCACGCCTTTTATTGGTGTTGACTATAATAATTTTGTTTTTGCTTATACGTATTCGTACCAAGCAAATTCAATAGTATTCAATAACGGTGGGTTTCACCAAATTACCTTAGGTTATAATTTTAATTGTAGAAGAGAGAAGTACGAATGTAATTGTCCAGCAATTAACTGATAATCTTATTTAAGTATAACATAAAAAAAAGTCTCGATGATAATCGAGACTTTTTGCATTAGTGATTGAGAAACTGTTGGAGCTCATCTTTGATAGCGACTACCGAAAGCACGACCCTCTTTAAATTATTGAAAAATTTAAAGAGGGTAATGCCCAATTTTTTATGCTTTAAGGGTACTTACCAGGTGTATTTCTTTTTCTTCGCTTGCGTTTTAATTGCGTTTATCATAGCATTTTCCAGACTGTTATTCTCATCTTCTTTTTGAGATGCTATAAACGCTCTACGTTTTTTATTTAATTGATGAATATCGTCTTGAATTGTCTTACGTTCTTTACGTTTCTTTGAGACATATGCTTTCATTTCAGTGACTGATTTGTTTTTAAGCTCGTTAGGAAGTTCTTCTTTTTTTAAGGATTCGTAGCTAAATTCATTGTCCTGATCTGCATCGACCAAATCCCAAGAGGAATTTTTGTAAAGATGCGAACTCTTGCTAACTGTTCGGCTTACGGCGTTTTCTTCACTATATCCACTGGCATTAACATCCTGCTCAGCCTGAAGTGCCATTTTTTGTTCGCCTATGTGACCGTAAGCGATATAGGTGTCATTTAGTTTTTGATTGAGCATAAGTATTTTATCATCATAGGGTGTGGCCACATAAGTTGTTTCATGGTTGTGATTTATGGCCATATAGTCACCATGGGCTTTATCGGCACCATCCTTCCAGAAATTGGCGATACCTTGGTTGTAGTCTCCGCAAAAAATGGTATTTACGGTGATGTTGCTTTTGTGCGCTTGCTTTGTGGCGTCTTGATAATTTATTTTGCCTTGGGTGAAAGGCTCATTTCCAGCAATAAAAATGAGTTTGAGATCATCAGCATTATTACCCCATTTGAGTTGATTTAGGGATGTTTGAATGACATGCCCACAATATTCATTGCCGCCATTTGTGGTTAGCGAAAATAGTTGTTTTGAAATCTCATCAAGATCATCGCTAAACGCTAAAACCTGACGAATGTAGCCTTCATCAGCGTTGAGCCTGTCATTACCGTATTCATAAAGTGCAATTTCTAAGTTTGGTTTTTCATCATCGCATTTTGCATATGAAAGTTCATTGACCATATCCCAAAGTTGTGCTTTAGCTTGGTCTATAAGGCCGTCCATACTATTACTAGTATCTAAAAGCAGTGCTACTTTTATATGGTGTTTATCTTTAATGTTTATTTTAGATTCAAATGCGTTTAAATTTTGACGTTGATTTTTTTCGTTCGCGTTGCATGACAGCACAATCATCATACACATAATGACTAAAATTGTCTTGAATATCTTTTTCATAATAGTTGTTTTTATTCTAAAACTTTGATATTTAGAATGGTTAATATTGAGCTTTTAATATTTTGGGAACTATACCCAATGGCATAGTATCGTTTTAGTGATAATGTAAATCTATAAGTACATTTTTTAATTTAAAACCAGTAATGAGTGAAGTGCGTGTTTAAATAAGTGTAAGAGATCGTTGAATGAGTGCGAGAGGACTTTTTGAATCGGTGAAGTTAGGATAAGTAAATGCTTGATTTTATTTAATCGATTAAAGTGTGTAAGTTTATTCCGTTCAACCATAAGAAAGCCGTTTTTTACGGATGCATTAATGACAAAACAAATTACATATTTATTTCTTTTTGTCGCTTTGTTTTTCTTCGGAACAATAACAGCGCAACCACCAGAGACCGATTTTGAAATGCCCACCACGACTCCTGTATTTACGATTAGGGGTTCTGTTAGGGAAAGTCAAACCTATAAGCCCATTTCAAAAGTCAATATTGAAATAAATGGAGGCGCTTACACACGTACCGATTTAGATGGTTCTTTTGTGATTGAGGCCAGAAAAGGGGATGAATTGGTCATAAGGCATAAAGATTTTGAGACAGTCTACTACACTATTCAAAGTAATGAGCGTATTACTGTAGAAATCGAGCCGGCTGTTGAGGAAGAACAGGTCGATACAAAGTTCAAGCGTAACACTAAAGGTTTCAACTCATTAATAGATTCTGTTTCTAAATACAAAAAAGTAAATGTTGAAAAGAGTATAAGTTTTGTGGGAAAAGCATTATCACAAAGTAATTCTCAAATCCAAAATGCTGAGGCATATATGGTTCTGGCCGAAGTTTATATGCACTGGAAACAGTATGATTTGGCGGTGACAAATTACAGGGTAAGCCTTCAAAATAGAGAAACTAATCAAGCCAAATTAGGGTTGGCCAAAGCTTACGGGCTAAACAAGAATTATCAAGAAAGTATCGATACGTATAATGCCATTGATAAAAACACACTCAGCAACTACGAAAAGGTCACATTATTTGAGGGTCTTGGCGATACGTATTTCAGTATAAAAAAATACGACAGTTCGGTAAAGGCCTATAAAAAAGGATTGACGGTGGCTAATCAACATTTGATAAAACCTAAAATTGTAGATCTTAACTCTAAAATTGCGCAAAGTTACAATTCTGGTGGTAAGACCGACAAGGCACAAACATTCTTTGATAACTCTCTTGATTTAGCCGAAAAGGAAACCAAAAAGCGTGCTTTGGAAGAAAAGGTCACTGTAGCTGATTTTCAGAATACAAACCGTAATTATTCCGAAGAAATACAACTGAGAAAAGAAATTATAAGAGACGTTAAGGAGGTTCAAAGGGATTCGATTATTGTGAACGAAAGTCCGTTGACCCCTCAAAAGCAGAACTATAAAATTGGAAACGCCTATTCTTTACAAAAAGATTATGCCAAGGCTATTCCCTATTTAGAAAAGAGTATTGAAGAGGCTAGTGCAAGTGAAGATTTGATCGTTAAAAAGGATGCGACAAAGAGGTTATCTGATGTATTTGCAGATGCAGGTGATTTTGAAAATGCCAAGCTCACGTTTGAAGCTTATAAAAACGTGGTTAATGAATTATACATCAAGCGCGAGCAAGAACTGTCACAATCTGATCGATTTAGACGAAACATTATCCTGCAACAATACCGAATTACGAGTCTAGAAAGTGATCGCGAACTCACTACCAGTCTGGCTAACGAGCGATATAAAAACCAGCAGTTGGTCATCTATTTCTTGATATCTGGATTGATATTATTGCTAATTACCGCATTCTTTATGTACAAGTATATCAAACAACAACGTTTGGCAAATAATCTATTGGCGCTAAAATCCTTACGCAGTCAAATGAATCCTCATTTTATTTTTAACGCGCTAAATTCGGTCAACAGTTTTATTGCAAATAATGATGAACGAACTGCAAATCGATATTTATCAGATTTTTCACATTTAATGCGAGCGGTTTTAGAGAACAGTGAGGAAGATTTTATACCCTTACAAAAGGAAATTGAACTTTTGGATTTATATACCAAATTAGAGCATTTTAGATTTAAGGATAAGTTTGACTATACTATTAAGGTGGAAAGTGATGTTCAGGTTTCTCAATATCAAATTCCGCCCATGCTATTGCAACCTTATATAGAAAATGCCGTTTGGCATGGCCTTCGTTATAAATCTGAAAAAGGGTATCTACAGATTAAGATCGCCCAAAAAACCGCGAATGAAATTACAATCACCATTGCAGATGATGGTATTGGAAGAACCCGATCCAAACTTTTAAAAACGGAGAATCAACAAAAACAAACCTCTAAAGGTATGGGGAACATCAAGAAACGAGTCGCTATACTTAACACGATGTACAAGGATAGGGTCGATGTCTCCATAGATGATCATTCTCAAGGTGAGGATTGCGGAACACGAGTCATGGTAACGCTCAAAAAGGATTAAGTAAATTAGTAATCACGTGCCTACCAAAAAATATCACTGCCACATATACGCTGTTGAACTTCTGCCAATACGAGATCACTCAAAATAAAGAACACATGAAATTAAAATCGATAATCGTAGAAGACGAAGAAACGAGTAGGGAAATACTCAAGAACTATATCCAGAAGTATTGTCCCGATGTGGAAGTGTTAGGAGAAGCGGCAAATATTGAGGAAGCATTGATTTTAATTAGAAATACAGCGTTGGATCTTGTGTTTTTGGACGTAGAAATGCCTTACGGAAATGCATTTGATCTGCTAGAGAAAGTAGGTGATGTGAATTTTGAGACCATTTTTGTAACCGCTTATGACCATTATGCCATAGAGGCTTTAAATGCCCACGCCTCCTACTATTTGATGAAACCTATTTCTATAGATGAGTTGATCAAAGCTGTTGTTTATGTAACCGAAATTAGAACCAAGGAAGATGCTTTACAAGATCAGGTCTTGGTGACGAAAACGAAAACAGTGAGCGGGAAAATTACCATTCCTCAACAGGATGGATTTGAAGTTTTGGAAACAGCAGACATCCTATATTGTAAAGCAGATGATAATTACACCGAAATTTATCTCAACACCAACAAGAAAAAATTGGTAAGCAAAACATTGAAGTATTTTGAACTAGCTCTTACCGAGAGTGGTTTTGCTCGCGTGCACAAGAGTTATCTAGTCAATGTGAAGGAAGTAAGGAAATATGTAAAGGGTAAAGGCGGAAGTGTTATTTTAAGTAATGGAAAGCAAATTATAGTGTCTGCCTCGAAGAAGTCAAACCTTCTTAATTATTTCAAATAAGTCGTCTTAAATTAAAAATAAGAACAACAACCAAAAACCAAGAAAATGCCAATCATTAAACCAATTAAAGGGAAGTATCCACAAATTACAGAGGATTGTTTTATTGCAGACAATGCGACTATTGTTGGTGATGTTTCCGTAGGAAAACAGTGCAGTATTTGGTTCAATGCTGTTATTCGTGGTGACGTTCATTTTATAAAAATAGGTAATAAGGTTAATATTCAAGATGGAGCGATTATTCATGCTACCTATCAAAAATCACCAACAACCATTGGTAATAATGTCTCTATAGGCCATAATGCGATCGTTCACGGCTGTACAATTCAGGATAATGTGTTAATAGGCATGGGAAGTATCGTTATGGATGATTGTGTGATTGAAAGTGACAGTATAATTGCCGCAGGCGCAGTGGTTACAAAAAATACGATCGTTAAATCTGGAAGTATTTACGCTGGCGTTCCTGCAAAGAAAGTAAAGGATATTAGTGAAGACTTAATTTCGGGAGAGATCAATCGTATTGCCGATAATTACGTCGAGTATTCAAGTTGGTTTAAATAAGTGTTCTTCGGAAACATTATGGCTAGAAATTTAGCGCTTTTACCGAAAATTGATGTTCTAAAATAGTATCCAATACAGTGACATTTCCGTTAGAAAAAAACACATTTTCAGAAGCTTTTTCGCCAAGATTCACGAGCTTTTGTTGTTCTAAAACAGCTTTGGTTTGTTTGGCAACGGCTAATCCAGAGTCTATTATCTTTACATGTTTTGGCAGTAATTCTAATAACATTGGGATTAAATACGGGTAGTGCGTACAGCCCAGTACCAGATAATCAATGTCTTTGTCTAGCATCGGCTTTAAATAGGTTGTCAATAAGACTTTCATGGCAGCGCTATTGGTCTGTCCGGCCTCAACCAATGGCACAATGCCATCTCCAATTTGTTCTATAATCTTGATGTCATTGGTATACAGGTCGGTTGTATGATGAAAGAGTTCGCTACTAAGTGTTCCCTTGGTAGCTAGAATACCTATGGCCTTCGTGCGCGTGTTCAAGGCTGCAGGTTTTATAGCAGGCTCAATGCCAATAAACGGTACGGCATATGACTCTCGTAGGATCTTAATCGCATTTGTAGTGGCTGTGTTACAAGCAACCACGATGAGTTTGCAGTTCTTTTCAAGAAGTAACTCTGTGTTTTTTATACTAAGTGCTATGATTTCATCTTTGCATTTATTACCGTAAGGCGCATTTTTACTATCTGCTAAATACACAATATGTTCAAATGGTAATAGCGCATGAATCTCTTTGAAGATGGATGTGCCTCCAATACCAGAATCAAACATGCCTATGGGTTTATTGCTCATATGGTACAAAAATAAAGAAGCCACTTATAAAAAGTGGCTTCTTTAAATTATTTTTATCTTGATATCTGAGCTTCAAGAGAGCATTAGAATCCTAATTCTTTTTTCACGTCTGCTAAAAGGTCTTTACCAGTTGCAACGATCACGCCACCACCTTGGGTAGAGTCAAGTACGTATTGAAAACCTTGTGCAGCGGCTACTTTAGTAATTGCACTTTTAGCTTTTTCAAAAATTGGCTTTAACAAGGCCGCTTCTTTTTTACCTAGATCTTCTTGAGCTCCAGCTTGGTACTCACGAATGCTTTGTTCCATTTGCTGTACTTCTTGAGCACGTTTAGTGTTTTCTTCTTCGGTTTTAGTATCTACTTCAGCTCTGTATTGCTTTACTTTATTTTGAAGTTCGTTTACCATTGTTTTATAATCGGCATCGTACGTCTTAGAAAGTCTTTCGATTTCAGCTTGAGCCGTTTTCATTTCTGGCATTGACTGTACCAAATCAGTCGTATTTATATGAGCGACTTTACTCTGTGCTGTTGCAAGACTAGAAGTTCCTACAAATAGTATAGCTGCTAATAAAAAGGTTTTTAAATGTTTCATTTTTAAATTTGTTACGTGTTTGTTATAATTATTAAGTTTAGTTATTATTTTCAGGAACCGAATCTTGCGCTTTCTTTTGTGCTTCTCGTTCTTCCTTTGCCTTTTTTCTTTCGGCAATAATTTTTTTCTTTCGTTCTTCGAGTTCCTTTTTTCTCAATTCACGATCAGTTAGCTTTTGTTGTTTCTTTTCTTCAGCTACTTGTTCTGGTGTTTTTTCGGCACTATCCTTTTTAGCCGCAGTTGAATCTCTTTCTTTTGTCATGTCCTCTTTTTCAGAAGGAGGTGCGCTTGCTCTGGCATCACCATTTATGCTATCACGTTCGGCTTTAGCATCTGCTCTTTCTTTTAATATTTTTTCGCGTTTTTCAGCAGCTGCATTTTTGAGTGAGTCTCTTCGTTTAATTTGAGCTTCTCTTCTTGCTTCTATTTGCGCTTCACGCTCAGTTTTTTTATCTTCAATCGCTTTTTGACGTTCGTCCAATTCTTCGTTAATAACTGGAAGTACATCCTCTTTTTCTGCTTCTTTACGTTCTGCTCTTGAACTTGCTTGGGTTCGTTTTGATGATCTGGTAATCGTTCTTATAACCAATTCGCTTAAATCAAAACGTTCTGCAGAAAACAACATCACAACATCGGCCGACTTATCAAAAATAAAATCATATTTTTTACCGTTTGCAATTTCTTGAACTGCTGAAAAAATTTGATCCTGTATCGGTTGCATTAACTGTGTTTTCTGAATCATCAAATCTCCATTTGGTCCAAATCGCTTTTGTTGATAATCTAGGATTTCTGCTTCTTCATAGGAGATGTCTTCAAGGCGTTCTTCATATAATTCCTTTGTAAGCAGAACACTTTCACTATTTAATTGCTTCTTCTTTGAATCAATATCAGAAAGTCTTTTTTCGATTTCTGATTTCCATTGTTGCACTTTTTGATCGAGTTGAGTAGATGCCTGCTGGTATTCAGGAACATTTTGTAAAATAAATTCAGTATCGATGTAACCTATTCTTACTCCTCGTTGTGCATTGGATACAAAGCTCATTAGACTTATTATGGCCACTAAAAAAAGAACTTTACTTTTCATCTGCATAATTTTTGATTTACAACGGCTTCTTTTGTTTTTAATACGATAGATTAAATCTTAAAAGGCCATGATTATGTTTAGTTTTTCAAATTAACGAAATAAATTTAGAAAAATTTCAACACTTAGATTAAATCGTTTATATGTTAGCTGAAACGTGCTTCGAAAGGATAATAGAAAATATCGTGCCAAAATTAAAATTGCTGTCCAATTATGAAGTGAGTTTCTAATCCGTTTCTAACGGTTTGGCCAGGTAAGGGGTCAAATCCATAACCAAAATCAATTCCTAACAATCCAAAGGCTGGCATAAATATTCTGATACCTGCTCCTGCTGAACGATTGAGCGTAAATGGATTATAATCTCTAAAGTTATCATAGGATGCTCCTGCTTCTAAAAAGGTCAAGCCGTAAATTTTTGCTTGAGCACCCAGAGTAATAGGATAACGTAATTCTAAACTAAATTTATTATAGATAGATCCTCCATCCTGTGAAGACAAGGATTGATTTGGATACCCACGTAATTGTATCACCTCTCTACCATCAAGCGCGAAGTTTCCTAAACCGTCACCTCCTAAGAAGAACCGCTCAAATGGAATAACCCCTCTATCTTGATTGTAAGCTCCAAGAAAACCAAATTCTACGCCAGATTTAAAAACCAATTTGTCAACTATTCTTGTATACCAGTCGCCTTTGAATTTCACTTTGTAAAACTCCAACCAGCTAAATCGTTCTTGATCAATTTCTCCAATCCTTACGACGTCGTCAGGATCAGATAAGTCCAATGATTCTCGTTCTTCTTTTAAAGCCTCATAGTCGACATTGTTAAAAAGAGAGTAAGGTAATGATAGCTTAGCGTTTATAGAGAAGCTAGAGCCACCCATGGGATAAATAGGATCTGTATTGGTGTTATTTCTGGATAAACCAATAGAGTAGGATAGGTTATTGGAAAATCCGTCACCAAACGTAAATAAGCCCGTGTTGTAATTTTTTAAGTTATAATGTTGAAAAGCAACAGATTGGGATAATTGAAAATAATCATCTGGCACTTTTAATCGTTTTGCGATTCCTACAGAAATTCCTGTAATATTAAATCTTCGATCACGATCTGCCCGTCTTGAAACAGGGTCAAATAAAAACTGTCTTGTATGGGAAAGTGAGGTTGACAGTTGTACTGGACGTTTTCCGCCTAACCACGGCTCTGAAAATGAAAAACTATAGGTTTGAAAAAACTGTGAGGCCTGTAAGCGTAAAGCTAAACTTTGGCCGTCACCAGAAGGAATAGGCTTATAGGCTTCTTTTTTAAAAATATCCTTTATGGCGAAGTTGTTGAATGATAGCCCTAAAGTTCCAATAAAGCCACCACCACCATAACCACCTTGTAGTTCTATTTGACTTGATCCTCGCTCTACAACTTGGTACTCAATATCAACAGTACCATCTTGGGTATTGAAATTTTTCATATTAGGTGTGAGCTGTTGTGCATCGAAAAATCCGAGTTGTCCAAGTTCTCTAATTGTTCTAATAACATCGCTCTTACGATATAAGCCACCTGGTTTTGTTCTCAATTCTCTGTAGACAACGTGGTCGTTGGTTTTGTCGTTGCCCGATACTGAAACATTATTAAAGTAGGCTGGTTTACCTTCGTTAATCCTGATCTCCATGTCAATGACATTGCCTTCAGCACTCGTTTCTACAGGATTTATAGTGGAGAATAAGTAGCCACTATCTTGATAAAGATTAGTGATATCAATGGCGTCGGGTTTGGAGTCGTCGGCAATACGCTTTCTTAATTCAACACCATTATAGGTAGAGCCTTCATCAATTTTTAAAACAGACTGTAAAACCTTATCACTGTAAACCGTGTTTCCAACAAATTTAATTTTACCAAATTTATATTGTTCTCCCTCTTCAACGTTAATAAATAAGGTCACTGTTTTATCATCCCTGTAAACAATAGAATCAGACAACACTCGAGCATCGCGATATCCTTTTTCCTTGTAAGCATCTACAAGACTAATCTTGTCTTCTTCAAAATCTTGTTTGATATACTTGGATCGTTTTAAAACCCTGAAAAGATTTTTTTGTTTGGTATTCTTCATCGCCTTTCTGAGGCGCTTACCACTTAGTTTTTCATTACCATTAAAAATTATATTATCTATTTTAACTTTTTCACCTTTATCAATAAATACTAAAACATCCACGCGACTCTTTTCTATACTATCGATTACAGGCTTTGTATTCACGGTCACCTTGGTATTTAAAAAACCATCTTTTTTATACTTATTGGTGATATAATTGCGCGTGGTTGTGATAAGATTTTCAGTTACTTTGACACCTTTAGACAGGTTGTTGTCTTTTTTTAACTGTTCAATTTTCCCTTTCTTGACCCCTTGTATAGTGATCTCGTTTAGTTCTGGTAAGTCAATTAGATTAATTTCTAGATAGGCTTTATTGCCTTCTACTTTAGCAAGATAAACGTCGATACTACTAAAAAGATTAGAGTCCCAAAGTTTCTTGATGGCATTACTGATTTGTTCTCCAGGGATAACAATTTCTTCCCCAATTTTTAATCTTGAAAATGTGATAATAGTGCCAGGATTAAAATTGGTGTTACCTGTGACTTGAATGTCTTCTAGGATATACTTTTTTCCTTGGTTAAAGTCAGATTGCTGTGCGGTCGCTACAATGGAAGTAATAAAAATGAATGCTGTAAGTAGTGCCTTGATGTAAGTTTTCAAAAGTAAATTGTTAGCTAAGTTGTTCACTTGTTTTTCCAAATCGTCGTTCTCTATTTTGATAATTAATCAAAGCTTCGTAAAGATCTTTTTTCTTAAAATCGGGCCAAAGAATGTCGGTAAAATATAATTCGGCATAAGCAATTTGCCATAACAGAAAGTTGCTTATTCGTTGTTCACCGCTGGTCCTGATTAATAGATCAACGTCTGGTAAATTTTGCGTGTAAAGATGCTTATTAATAATTGATTCGTCAATACTTTCAACGGAAATTATATTATTTTTAACTTTATCTGTCAATTCTTTTATGACCTTAATTATCTCCTCTCTAGATCCATAACTTAGGGCTAAAGTGACAGTCATATGCGTATTATTTTTTGTTTTTTCAATAACTTCTAAAAGTTCTTGATGTGCTTTTTTAGGTAAATCCTGAAGGTTGCCAATAGCTTGCAATCTAATATCGTTGTCTTGTAATGTTTTGATTTCCTTTTTAAGAGATTTTACAAGAAGCTTCATTAAAGTTTGAACCTCTAGTTTTGGTCGTTTCCAATTTTCAGTAGAAAATGCATAGAGCGTTAAGTTTTTTATGCCTATTTCAGCGCTTGCCTCAACGATATCTCTAACCGATTTGGTGCCATTTTCATGACCAATGACTCTCAAGAGTCCCTGTTGTTTTGCCCAGCGACCATTGCCATCCATAATAACGGCCACATGGTTGGGTAATTTATTAGGTTGTATTTGATCTTTCATGTCCATTTTAAAAATTGCAGTAACATGGTCGTTGACCAAAGGTATAGGTTAATGTGAAACCAGTAAAGACGTACCAATCGTTGCTGTTCGTATTGCCAAAACTGAGATTCTCTCTAAATGGGTCATCAGGAACACTTCCATCTAATTCATCGGTAAAGGTATAACGTGCGCCTATTTCAAATCCTAAAATAAAATGTTTGGTAATATTGCTTTTTACGCCTACGGAAATGGGAATACCAAAGGCCCAACTATCTGTATTTTCAGAAGTGTAAGCACCAGTACTGTCAAAAAAATAATTAGAATGAAGTGCGGTTGAAATACCAGAATATAAATAGGGCGTAAATTTAATGCCACTGGTATGCAGATCGAAATCAACAAATGTAAATTCCATACCCGCCGAAATTTCTAAAAGATTACTGTCAAAATCGTAATCTCGTTCCACACGTCTAGGATCATCTGATTTTGAATCATAACCCTTCAAATCAGCATATATTAAGGATACCCTCCAAGAATGTCTCGGGCTTCTATTCCATTTCATGAGCAAACCCAATGCAGGTGCGTTTGGCGCAATGTAGGCTGTTGAGCCAACGTCGCCAATAACGTTGCTTCCACCGCCAAATAGACCAACTTCATAGATCTGAGCTTGACTATTTTGCACGAAAAAAAAACCAATTATGAATACAATTAAATACCTCATAAAATTTTAAAAGTTTGCAAATATAATAAATATGATTTGCCTATGGTGATTTGAGGCAAATAGTCTTACAGAAAACAGAGTTTAGGGGGTTTTATTGTATGGCTGCGCTTAATTACGCTTATCTTCGCCCCAAAGCATTTTACGTCTAAGGGTATCTAAAAAACTCTCATCAAGAAGTTCGACCATTTTAATTTTAAAGGCTGATTTCGTGATGGTTATAAGTGTTGCGTTAGACAAGGTCACAATTCTAGAATCTAAAGACATAAGATGTTGATCTTCTCTACCGTCTACTTTCAAGGAGATAATCGTATTGTCTGGAATAACTAAAGGTCTTGCATTTAGGTTGTGAGGTGCAATGGGCGTGAGCACTAAACTGTTGGCGTCAGGAGTAATAACTGGTCCGCCACAACTTAACGAATAGCCTGTAGAGCCTGTTGGTGTGGCTACAATGAGCCCATCGGCCCAGTAAGATGTCAAATACTCATCATTAAGATGTGTTTCGACGGTTATCATAGACGTAGTATTTTTCCGGCTAACTGCAATTTCGTTAAGGGCAAAATTCGTTGTTTTAAGCGCGTCGTTTTCGGGTTGTGTCTCTACACTTAGTAAGGTACGTTCCGACGTTTTGTAATTTCCATTTAAGATATGTTTGATGGCATTGTGGATGTCATCTGTTTGAATGGTTGCTAAAAACCCAAGCCGTCCCGTGTTGATGCCTACAATTGGAATATTTAAATGACCTACAAATGTGATTGCTCTTAAAATAGTACCATCACCGCCAATACTTATTAAAAGGTCATAGCTATCGTTCAATTCTGAAAACACATCGACCAGATCAAAAGCCTTGATGTCATCGCTTACATAATCGTAAAATACAGATTCTATATCAATTTTGACCTCATGTTTCCGAAGCACGTCAATTAGATCTTCAAATGCTTTAAAGGATTTTCCTGAATAAAACTGACTATAGATCGCGACTTTCATACTTAAATATCTAAGTATTTCTTGAGGTAGTCTGAGCGTTCTTTCAAATTCTCGACATAAGTGTCTTCTTCGTGACCAGAAATAATATTATAACTATAACGCCTGAAGGTTTGGATAACATCGTTGAGCCCGGCGTTTCCAATTTTAAGGGTAATTTGGATCAGATCGCTTTCCATTCTTGAAACAAAGGCGCCTAAGATTTTCGCGTCATTGGACTCAACAATCTGGCTAATTTCACTAAATGAATAGTCTAAGGTTCCTTTTTCAACAATCAAAATACCGCCTGGTTCAGCAAAAAACGGTGTATTATTAAAGAGACCAACAATATCGCCAAGTTCGTAATATCCCAAATACGTGTTATGCTCGTCTAAAATAGGCATAATATTACATGAATTCTGTGCAAAGGTCTCTAGCACATCAAGCCAGTTTGTATCAGGCCGTACATAAAAACCTTCTAATGCGTAATTACAGTCGGCAATAGACTTTTGAGATTCAAAACAATGTGCATCAGTTTCAGCAATACAACCTTGATAAATCCCATCTTTTTGAACTGGGATATGGGAGTAAGTAAGCTCATTGAAAATTAGTTGTACATCGCTAACCTTATCGGTAATATTGAGCGGTTTGATATCGTTGATAATGTATTCTGATAACGGCATAATGGTCTTAATGTTCAATTCAAAATTAATTAAAAATTACCACAAAAAGCATGATCTACTTTGTATTTTTGCTTTAAAGTAAATCTATATGACCAAGTTAAGTGTAAATATTAATAAGATCGCCACATTAAGAAATTCGAGAGGCGGCAACACTCCAAATGTAGTTCAGTTTGCAAAAGATGTTCAGCGTTTTGGTGCTCAAGGAGTAACTGTGCATCCAAGACCAGATGAGCGTCATATTAGATATCAAGATACGCGAGATTTGCAGCCTGAGGTCTATACAGAGTTTAATGTAGAAGGTAACCCAATAACGTCTTTTATGGATTTGGTACTAGAGGTAAAACCTACACAAGTGACTTTGGTGCCAGATGCTGAAGATGCCATTACTTCAAATGCTGGATGGGATACTATTAAGCATCACGCTTTTTTAACTGAAGTAATTGCAGAGTTTAAATCTAACGGAATTAGAACCTCCATTTTTGTAGATCCTATCGCAAAAATGATAGAAGGGGCTAAGTCTACTGGAGCCGATCGCATAGAATTATATACCGAAACTTACGCACATCAATATGGTCTAGGAAACAAGAAAGCGATTGAACCATTTACAGAGGCTGCGCATGTTGCCAATGCTCTAGAGATAGGCATCAACGCAGGTCATGACTTATCACTAGATAACATTAAGTTTTTTAAAGCGCATGTTCCTGGACTCTTAGAAGTTTCCATCGGTCATGCGCTCATTGCCGAGAGTTTGTATCTAGGGATTGAGAATGTTATCCAAATGTATTTGCAGAGACTTTCTTAAAGTTAGCAGTTTCAATACAATGCCATAAGATGACGTTCTTGCAATAGTCTTGGTATGAGATATTTCTCTAATCTTTGAAAAAAATGACAATGAGTACAAACACAAAATTACATTCGCAAATCCTAGGTAAAGGGAGGCCTTTTGTCATACTTCATGGTTTTTTGGGAATGAGCGACAATTGGAAAACGTTGGGAAACCGATTAGCCGAAGCGGATTTTGAAATGCATTTGGTCGATCAACGTAATCACGGCCGAAGTTTTCATAGCGATGAATTTAACTACGAGGTTTTAGCCGATGATTTAAAGACCTATTGCAATGACCATAGTCTTAAGGACATTATTTTATTAGGTCATTCTATGGGCGGTAAAACAGCCATGCTTTTTTCTACGGAATATCCCGATCTCGTCTCAAAATTAATGATTGCAGATATCAGTCCGAGATTTTATCCCGTGCACCACGATGCCATCTTAAACGGATTAAGTGCGCTCGATTTCTCACAATTGGATAGTAGAGGCGCTGCCGATGATTTTTTATCGGCTTATATTTCTGAAATTGGAACGCGTATGTTTTTGCTCAAAAATTTATATTGGGTCAAGAAAGGGCAATTGGGCTTGCGCATAAACCTTGAAGTCTTGAGAGATCAAGTTTCCGAAGTAGGAGAAGCACTCCCTATACATAGTAAATTTGAGAAGCCAACGCTTTTTCTAAGAGGTGATAAAAGCGAATATGTCATGCCAACGGATGAAAAACTGATCAAACAGCATTTTCCGCTTGCGAAAATTACAACCATTAGTAATGCGGGACATTGGCTTCATGCTGAAAATCCTGATGATTTTCACGAGACTGTCATTAATTTTATAACCAATTAACCAATACACTACAACATGAACTTATTAATTAGACTTTTAATTACCGCAGGAATCGTAATGCTACTCGCTCATTTTTTACCAGGTGTCGCCGTGAGCGGTTTTGTGGCAGCCATAATCGTAGCCATAGTATTAGCGATTCTCAATTTTATTGTTAAACCGATTCTTGTGGTGTTGACCATTCCTATAACAGTGGTGACCTTAGGGTTGTTTTTATTTGTTATAAATGCACTCATCATTTTATTGGCAGATCAATTTATAGATGGCTTTGCGGTAAGTGGTTTTTGGATAGCACTTCTTTTTAGTATTTTGCTTTCCATTGGTCAATCTATCGCATATTCGTTGTTGAAGGAAGATTAAGACGATTGAAGCCCGGCTATTCTAGTTAAGGTCTTCTTAAATTAACGATGCGCTCAAACACAGTGACTTAAAAAATTGTTGGGTTGTGAAATATATCGTATTTTTGCAGCCCTTTTTAACGCAAAAATGTTAATGCCCATTTTGGGAATATAGTAGAGACAATGAATATTACAAGAGAAAATATTGACGCATTAAATGCCGTAGTAACAGTAGATATCGCCAAAGAGGATTATAGCGATAAAGTAGACAAAATTCTAAGTGATTACCGTAAATCGGCCAACATCCCTGGTTTTAGAAAAGGCCATGTGCCAATGACTATGGTGAAAAAGCAATACGGGAAAGCAGTATTGGTAGACGAGGTCAATAAACTTTTACAAGACGCCTTAGGTAAATATCTAACTGAAGAGAAATTAGACGTTCTGGGGAATCCTTTGCCAAAAGCACAAGATGATTTAGATTGGAATGCTGATGCGTTTTCTTTTGAATTTGAGTTGGGATTGGCTCCCGATTTTGAAGTCAATCTAAAAAGTAAAAAACCAATTACGCACTATAATATTGTTGCCGACACTAAAATGATCGATACTCAAATCGAACAAATTAGAAAGCAATACGGAAAGATTACTTCGGAAACTGAGGTATCTAAAGATTCAGAAATTACTGGTGTTTTTGAAAATGAAGAGAAAAACATTAATAATTCAGCGACGATAACATTAGATAAATTCAAAGGGAAATCTACTGAGAAGCAATTTATTGGTGCCAAGGTTGGTGATGTTATTACTTTAAAGACGAAAAAATTGTTCAATGATGATCATGACCTGATGACCTTTTTAAAGGTGTCTCACGATGATGTTCATGATTTAGATACAGAGGTGAATTTCACGATCAATGAAATCAATTCAAGAGAATTGGCCGATTTAGATCAAGAGTTGTTCGATAAGTTATTTGGAGAAAAGACAGTAACGTCTGTTACAGAATTGAAAACAAAAATCAAAGAAGATTCAGAAAAGCAATTCGCGCAGCAAGGCGATCAAAAACTATTAAACGACGTTACCGAGAATTTAGTTGAGAATACTAAATTTGATTTACCAGCCGAATTCTTACAAAAATGGATGCAAACGGCAGGTGAAACTGAAATGGATGCAGAGCAGGCTAAAGAAGAATATGAAAAATCTGAAAAGAGCATGCGCTACCAATTAATTGAAGGAAAATTAATTGAAAAGCATGATCTGCAAGTGAAGTTTGAAGATCTTCAAGATCACGCTAAGGAAATGATTAAAGTGCAAATGGCACAATTTGGTCAAATGAATCCTTCAGATGAAGAGTTAAATGGCATCGCTTCAAGAATTCTTTCTAATAAGGAAGAGGTAAAACGTTTGTCTGAGCAATTGATGAGCGCCAAACTGTTAAACCTTTACAAATCTGAAGCTAATCTTAAGACAAAAGAAATAACTTACGATGATTTCGTTAAGGAGTTTTACAGCTAAAAATTATATTTATAATTAGTATATTTGAGCGTAAGACTGGTAGTCTTACGCTTTTTGTTTCACACTGGAGTTTAAAGCGCTTCACTAAATGATTTATATAAAATCTATGGATTACGGTAAAGAATTTGAAAAATTTGCAATAAAAGATCAAGGAATTAGCAGTACGTATTATGATAAAATCATTAGTACGATGTATCCAACATCACTAACACCAAATATTATAGAAGAACGTCAAATGAATGCCGTTGCTATGGATGTATTTTCACGTTTAATGATGGATCGTATTATTTTCTTGGGCATGGGGATCAACGACCAAGTGGCGAATATTATTCAAGCGCAGTTGTTATTTTTAGAGAGTACAGATGCATCTAAGGACATTCAAATATATATAAATTCTCCAGGTGGTAGCGTTTACGCTGGCTTGGGAATTTATGATACCATGCAATTGATCAAGCCCGATGTCGCGACGATCTGTACAGGTATGGCAGCTTCTATGGGAGCAGTTTTGCTTTGTGCAGGTACAAAAGGAAAGCGTAGCGGGTTAACACATTCTCGAGTGATGATCCACCAACCCATGGGAGGTGCTCAAGGTCAGGCAAGTGATATTGAAATTACAGCACGTGAGATCATGACCCTCAAAGAAGAATTATATAAAATTATAAGTAAGCATTCTGGGCAGGACTACGACAAAGTTTATGAAGACAGTGATCGTGACTACTGGATGAAAGCTGAAAAAGCAAAAGAGTACGGGATGATAGACGAAGTGTTATCACGAAAATAAATTTATTTTTTTACTTCGGAAATTGGAATTCTTGAAAATTTAGTGAAAGCATTAAAATTTCAGAATGTATACTCTTTTCGAAGTATTCAAACAACTAGAAGGAAGTTTAAAATGAGTGATTGATTTTAAGGTCACCACATGACGCTTTCAACTTTTAAATTTAAAAATGGCAAAGGAAGAATTAGAATGTTCGTTTTGCGGACGAAAAAAACCTGAAACCAATCTGCTTATCGCTGGTTTAGATGCACATATTTGTGATCGATGTATCGAGCAAGCGCATGGTATTGTTTTAGAGGAATCTAAGCAATCTGACAATGCAGAATTGTCTTCAGAATTAATGCTTAAAAAACCACAACAAATTAAATCGTTTCTGGACGAATATATAATTGGTCAAGATTACTCAAAAAAGGTGATGTCTGTGGCTGTTTATAATCATTATAAGCGTTTGTTGCAAAAGCCAACCGATGATGACATTGAAATTCAAAAGTCAAATATCATTATGGTGGGCCAAACAGGAACAGGTAAGACGTTAATGGCAAAAACCGTAGCACGAATGCTTAACGTGCCACTGGCTATTGTAGACGCAACCGTATTGACAGAAGCGGGTTATGTAGGTGAAGATGTTGAAAGTATCTTGACACGATTACTTCAAGCCGCCGACTATAACCTTGAGAAAGCAGAGCGTGGTATTGTCTTTATTGATGAAATTGATAAAATTGCGCGTAAGAGTGACAATCCATCAATAACTAGAGATGTTTCTGGTGAAGGCGTTCAACAAGCTTTATTGAAATTACTAGAAGGGACTGTTGTGAATGTACCGCCAAAGGGTGGGCGTAAGCATCCAGACCAAAAGTTCATCGAAGTCAACACAGAGCATATTTTATTTATTGCAGGAGGTGCTTTTGACGGGATTGATAGAAAAATCTCAAAACGTTTAAATTTAGCTGCAATTGGTTACAAGGCAGCTCACGATAGTGATGCCTTAGACGTCGACAATTTATTACAGTATATAATACCTAAGGATTTAAAAGATTTCGGGCTTATTCCAGAAATCATTGGACGTCTCCCAGTGTTAACCTACATGGATCCTTTAGATGCTAAAACGTTAAGAGCGATTCTAACTGAACCCAAAAATGCCATTATTAAACAATATAAAAAGTTGTTTGATATGGATGATATCGAATTTTCAATTACCGAAGGTGCTCTCGATTTTATTGTAGGGAAAGCCATTGAATATAAATTAGGTGCTCGTGGCTTACGCTCATTATGCGAAGAAATCTTGACCGATGCCATGTTTGAAATGCCTAGCACAAAAGATTCTAAATTAAATGTTACAAAGTCATATGCTGAAGACAAGCTAACGAAAACAACTATCAAAAAGCTTAAAGCAGTGTCTTAAAGAAAAATCATTGACGTTTTAAATATATAAAACCACTCTTTCCCAGGAGTGGTTTTTCTATTTGGATTAAAAACTAATATTGCTGAACAATATATTTTAATAGATTTTTTGAATCTTGGATCTTATTGAAAATCATTACAGCGTTTTGTTTTCTTAAGACGTTGTAAATATAACATCATTTTATACTCAAAAAAGCAACGCTGGTGTGTTTTGGATAAACCTTTCGATAAACTCGCTATGTGGGAAAGGCCAACCCCGTTTGTCGGAGTTTTTGATCGATTCTGTTTAAATGGAGAATGTTAATAAGCATTAACACCTATATCAATACACAGCCGTGTTCAATTGCAACAGCTCATCCATATATTCTCTACTATTTGATAATCTTGGGATTTTATGCTGTCCGCCAAGCTTATCATGTTGTTTGAGCCAATCGTAGAATAAGCGCTCTCTTGCCATGTGAACAGTCGGCATGTTTAGAGTCAGGTTATTTAAACGTTTGGCTTCATAATCTGAATTTAAAGATTTCAGGGCATCGTCTAGAAGTTCCCTAAACCTGTCCAAGTTTGAAGGCGGTGTTTTAAATTCAATGAGCCATTCGTGCGAACCTTTGTCTTTTCCCTTCATAAAGATGGGAGCTGCCGTATAATCCACTATTTCCGATTGGGTGGAGCGGCACACAGTGCGCAGCGCATCTTCAGCATTTTCAATAATCAATTCTTCACCAAAAGCATTGATATGATGCTTAGTTCTGCCAGACACTTTTATACGGTAAGGATTAATAGAGGTGAACCTAATGGTATCTCCAATCTTATAGCGCCATAATCCGGCATTTGTCGTAATAATAACGGCATAGTTTTTACCGACTTGCACATCAGTCAAAGGAATGATCTGTTGTTGGGGTGTTCCGTAGAGATCCATAGGGATGAATTCGTAGAAAATGCCGTAGTCCAACATCAAAAGCAACTCACTACTGCTATTTCGATCTTGAATTGCGAAGAATCCTTCCGAAGCATTATAAATTTCATAGTACCTAAAACCCGATTGTGGTAAGATGGCTTTGTATTGATCTACATAAGGCACGAAGCTAACACCGCCATGAAAGTACACTTCCAAATTGGGCCAAATATCAAATAGACTTTCTTTACCCGTCGTTTCGAGAACATTGTTGAGCAATACGAGCATCCATGACGGCACGCCGGCCAAACTTGTAACGTTTTCATTTCGAGTTTCATCGACAATGGCCTGCATTTTCAATTCCCAATCGCTCATAAGCGAAACCCTGTTGCTTGGTGTGCTGCTAAACTCAGCCCAAAAAGGCATGTTATCAATTAGAATAGCCGATAAATCTCCGAAAACCGTCCCGTTTTCTCGATACAATTCCTTACTGCCTCCTAATCGCAAACTTTTACCTGTAAATAGTTGAGAGTTTGAATTATTACTAAGATACATACACAATAAATCTTTACTTGCCGCATAATGGCAGTCTTCAAGAGATTCAGAACTTACAGGAATAAATTTACTTTTTGCATTGGTGGTGCCGCTTGATTTTGCAAACCATCGAATAGGGTTTGGCCAATAGATATTCTGTTCTCCACGACGGGAACGCTCAATCATATCTTGGCAGTCTTCATAGCACGAAATAGGAACGCGTTCGCAAAAGGTTTTATAATTTGAAATTGTATGAAAGTCGTAGCGTTTACCAATTTCAGTATCCTTTGCAGTGTAAAGGAGGTGAAATAGCAATTCATTTTGGACTTCGTTTGGATATTTTAAAAATAATTCAATTTGATCAAATCGCTTTTTCAAAAACCACGAAGCAATAGAATTTACCAATGGAATCGGCATTTTTATAGTATCTTTAAATCATTAAAAATAAGACTTTTTTCTGTATGTATTACCAAGGTGTTTTAACAAAAATGAAAACGGAGTTCGTTGATCCTATTCAGTATTATTTGATAATGGAAAACGACTTCCTGAATATGAATCAGTTATTGGACAAAACACTCACTATGGAATTTGTGAAATACCAATGTTTAAAATGCGGATTAGACAAGCCTATTTACCGTCAAGGCTATTGTAAGTCAGATTTTTTTGACATTCCACAAACGGGTGATTGGATCATGAGACCTGAACTATCTACAGCCCATCTAGATCAAGAAGATCGGGATTTAGCGTACGAAAAACGCGTACAGCTTCTGCCTCATATTGTGTATTTGGCAAATTCAAGTAATGTCAAAGTTGGTGTTACTAGAAAGACGCAGGTCCCAACCCGTTGGATTGACCAAGGTGCTCATGAAGCTGTAGAAATCGTAGAAACGCCTAATCGTTATCTTGCTGGCATTACAGAAGTTGCTCTAAAAGCCCACGTTGCCGATAAAACCAATTGGCGTAATATGCTGAAGAGCGATCCTAAAAACTCTAAAACAGACGAAAATTTATTGGAATGGAGAGACCGTCTAAAAACGTTTATTCCTAAGGAAGCGATAGACTATTATATGGCATCAAATGCTGAAACATTAATTCATTTTCCAGTGCATCAATATCCTGAAAAACCCAAAAGTCTTAATATTGAAAAAGAGAAAACTTTTACTGGAACACTAAAGGGCATTAAAGGGCAGTATCTTATATTTGAAGATAATACAGTGTTCAATGTGAGAAGTAATGAAGGTTTGGTGCTGAAGTTTATAATAAACTAATCCAATTGTTTTTTAGTTACTATAATTGTAGAATTTGAGGTGTGATACACGTCTTATTTTAGAATCTCTAATTATTGAAAACAACAAAAGGCGCATCCATTAAAGATGCACCTTTTATAATATATGTGGTTAGTAAAAACTACTAAATATCCTCTTGGTCTCTCAAGTTTTGGATATATCCAGCTTTTTGGATTTCCCGTCTTCTTTTAACCGATGGCTTTGTAAAAAACTGGTTTTCACGAATGTTTTGCATCGTCTTTACGTTACGGTGTTTTCTCTTGTAACGTTTTAAAGCACGTTCAATGCTTTCTCCTTCTTTTACTAAAATTTTAATCATTGTACTCCTTAAGGTTATATATTTAGGACTATCCTAAATAGGTTTTTAATATTTTACTTTTTGATTCTTGGCGTAAACGCTTGATTCCTTTTTCTCTAATCTGTCTTACACGCTCTCTAGTTAAGTCGAATGTCGCTCCAATTTCATCTAAGGTCATTGGTGGTTCATTGCTTAGACCAAAATTCAAGCGAATCACATCGCTTTCCTTTTGGGATAAAGTATCTAACGCTCTATTAATCTCAACATTGAGTGACTCTTTCATCAACTCTTTGTCTGGATTTGGTGACTCGCCAGATTTTACAACGTCATAAAGACTTGAGGTCTCTCCTTCCTTTAACGGCGCATCCATTGATAAATGTCTTCCAGAATTCTTCAAGGATTGTTTCACTTCGGAAACCGTCATATCCAATTCTTGCGCTATTTCTTGAGGGCTTGGCGGACGTTGATGGGTTTGCTCCAAAAACGAAAATGCCTTATTAATTTTATTAATAGACCCAATTTTGTTCAAAGGTAATCTAACTATTCGAGATTGTTCAGCTAAAGCTTGTAAAATTGCTTGTCTAATCCACCATACTGCATAAGATATAAATTTGAAACCTCTGGTTTCATCAAAACGCTTTGCAGCTTTTACTAGTCCTGCATTTCCTTCATTAATTAAATCTGGTAAGGTTAATCCTTGATTTTGGTATTGCTTAGCAACCGAAACCACAAAACGTAAGTTAGCCGTCGTGAGTTTGTCTAAAGCTAATTGATCACCCTCACGTATGCGCTGGGCGAGTTCAACTTCTTCTTCAGCAGTGATCATTGGTAACTTGCTGATATCCTGTAAATACTTATCTAATGATTTAGATTCACGGTTGGTAACTTGTTTGGTAATCTTTAATTGCCTCATGTATCGATGTGTGTTTTAATTAATTCGCAAGAGTCTAATGTAACTTTTAATTTGACAAAAGCAAATAAAATTGGTTTTCTTTATAAAAAAATGCTGTGAAACACGATTTTTTAGGAATGTTTTAACATTGAGGTCCTAAATCCTCAATTTTTTGTAGAATCTTTTTTCTTTTTTTTATTTTTCAATAGCCCTCCCAAAAGGTCTTTAACGCCTTCGCTAACCGTGCTGGTATTAGTCGTTTTTGTGGAGTCTGTTTTTACAGTCGTTGAGTCTGTTGTTGTTTGGTTCTTTGTGCCTCCTAGAAGTCCGCCTAATAAATCGGTTACCTTATCAGTTCCTTTATTGATGAGTTTTTGTTTTTCGATCTCAACCAACTGCTTGGTCAAATTAGTAACGCCGCTGGTAAGATCAGTTTTTATTTGTGGACTCGCGTAATTCCCGGTAATATTTGCTGTTACAGGAATGGTCAATTGGTTGACATCATTATCATTTATTTTGCCAATCAGTCTATTGACTTCACTTCCTAAATATTTTGCAGGAACTTGAAATACGGCATTGTAATTCATAGTTTGGTCAAAGCTATGACTTCCTGAAACGACCATTTTAATATCTTTATAATCAAGATCAAATGGTTTGACATTGACTTGTCCATTAGAGAAATCTAATTTTGCCTTCAAGTCTTTCAGATCTAACTTTCCAAAGTCGATAAAATTAAGTGCTCCATTTAATTTATTTAGGATAGAAGCTTCTCCAGGATTCACACTCGTGGTCAATAACTCTGCGAAAGCATCTCCAGAAACCGAATTTAAATTAGGTGTCATGTCACTTCCCAATGTGCCTTGCAGCTTAATGACCGTATTTAACTTTCCTTGCAACGCTTTTGCAATTGGTGCTATACTTTGTAATAGATCCAAACTTTTAAACGACTGCGCAATATCAAAACCATCTGCACCTATGTTGAGATCAAAAATCGGTGTATCTGTTTTTGTCGAAATTTTACCAGTGAGTGCTAAAACACCATTGAATAGATTAGACGAGAGATTTTTTAAGTCGGCTTCTTGATCTTTTATGGCCAACGTTCCTTCGACATTCTTTAAGGTTAAGTTGTCATATAGAACAGTATTTGCTTTGGCGTTAATCGTGCAATCCAAGAAATCGGGTATTTTTAAAGATGCCTTTGGAGCAGAGGTTTTATTGGCAGTGTTCGGTGCTGTTTCACTCTCTGCCATAAAATCGCTAACGACCAAAGTATTAGAGTTTAAGTCAAAATTACCTTGTAGTTTTTTATCGCTTAATAAAAATCCTAGCAGATTTTTAATTGAGCCTTTAGCATTAAAATCGCTTTTTCCAGTTTTGGCGTCAAAATTATTTAAAGATACATTACCATTATTAAAGGTCATGTTCGCTGCATTAATTTGAAGTGGATTTATAAGATCTTCCGAAGAAAATACAAAGTCAGAAAGATTGACGCTACCTGCATTTTTAATACGCTCATATGCATTTGTTTCTATAGCCTCCATGTCAAAGCTAGTATTGAGTTTTGCTTTTAAAACACCGCTAAGCTCCTTGTCAAAATCAACCGGATAGGCTTTTGTAATGTTAGCGAGATTGAGCGTACCATCAATATTGGCATTAACAAGCATGTTTTTTGTGAGGTTTCTTATAACCGCGTCCGATTTAAACACATCATTATCAATTTTGAAATTGAGCGTTTTGATGTCTACAAACGTATCGTCAACATTTCCTGTTTCGTTTTTTATCGAGGTATCTATCGAAATATTACTGACACTCTTTGGTAAATCATGGTATTTGAACGAGGCATTATCAGACTTTATATTAATATCTAACGTGGGAATAGTCGTTTCAGTCACCTTTCCTCTTATAAGTCCTTTTACTTTGAAATCACCAGAAGTTTCAACAGTCTCGATGTTTTTAGAATAACTCTCAGGAACAACTGCGAGAAAATCCTTGAAAGATGATTCAGGGTTTTCAAAGGTAATATCAATGTCTTGACCTTCCTCGATAAGTTGAATATATCCATCAAATACCAATGGTAATTGGTTGATAAACCCTTTGTTTTCCATGAAGGTGTACTTTTGTTCTTTGAGGTTCATCCCAATAAGCGCATCTAGTTTTATTGCGTTTTGATTGAGATACTGCGTGCTATCGATCGTCATGCTTATATTGGCGGTCGTTTTTGTATCGAGCTGCGATTTTTCTTCGGAAAACGTTCCATTTCCAGAGTGGTTTAGCTCGGTAAGGTACATTTGTGTTTTCGAGATGTCGTCAATATAGGTGAGCGCACTATTGTTGATGCTATAATCTTCAATGTCGAAGGCAAAACCATTTGGAGCATCTGCGCTTGGTGATGTGTTTTCTGATGCTTTTGTGATATCGTAGTTCGTGTTTCCGAAGGCATTTGTTTTAAGAGTCAATAATGCCTCATCAATTTTTATGGAATTAACAACGATAGGATCGTCGTCGGCACTTTTAAGCAATTCCTTTACCGACATGGTGAATGCAATGTCCTTTGCTGTGGCCAATGTTTCTCCTTCGAAAGGTTTAAAATTTGTAATCACAAGATCGCTAACCGTAATATGCGCTTGCGGAAAACTACGAATAAAGCTCAAGCTCACATCGCTAAACTCTACTTTTGCGTTAACATTTTGATTGATAAAATTCTTCACCATGTTTTTAATCTGGCCTTGAAAAGCAAACGGGATCGCTACCAGTAAGGCAAGAATAATAAGTAGTGTAATACCAACAATTTTAAGTACTTTCTTCATGAATGGGTTGTTTTGGTTTTGCGCAAAAAACGAAATATCATCAATTTGTGCTAATATATACGTCTAGAATAAAAGTTAAGGCCTATTCATACAAAAGTTTAATAAAACTTTAACCCGATCCAAATTTACTTTGGGATAATTTAAAGAAGATCAAGCTCTTCGTTGGTATTTAAATTGAAGCGTTTTTTAAAAAGGTAAACGCCAAAATATAACAATGGCGTGTCAAGAGCAGCGACGAACACCTTAAACAAAAAGCCACTTATGAGTAGGCCTTTAAAGCTTTCCCACGGGATAATTTTAAAAGCACACAATAAAAATACGATCGAGAACGTGTCTACGAATTGAGAAAACAAAGTCGAAAAATTATTTCTAAGCCATAAGTGTTTGCCTTTAGTGACTCGTTTCCAGAAGTGATATACTTGAATGTCGATAAATTGCGCAAACAAGTAAGCGGTCATACTTGCAAAAACGGCTATAACCGAATTTCCAAAAACTTGTGAAAACAAATCGTCTTGAATAGGAGAATTGGCTATCGCAGGCACATTATCGGCCACTAAAATAATGAGTAATGAGAATATAGAAGCAAAAATGCCTGCGACTACAACCTGGTTGGCACGCTTTTTCCCGTAGATCTCACTTATGAGATCGGTAATTAAAAACGTGATGGGATAGGGTAAAATCCCGACCGAAATTTCAAAGAGCTTGACCCCAAAAATACTGGTCGAGGCATCAGCGCCAAATGGGTACCAATAAAAAAACTTCTGAAAAATAAGATTAGAGACTACTAACGACGTGATAAACAAAGCCGCAAGAAATAAATAGATTTTTTGTGCAGCAAGTTTATCTTTTAGAGTCATAAATTGTGAATAAATACTTGGGACAAAGATAAGGTAAAACAGATTTCTTTTCTTTATTTTGACCTACACTATGAACATGGCTCATCAAGTTTACATCGCTCTGGGAAGCAATAAAGGCGACAGAATGAAATATCTGCAAGATGCTGTAGATTTGATTTTTACTGAAATAGGCAAAGTCAATACTATTGCGAAAGTCTATAATGCGCCTGCTTTTGGGTTTGAAAGTGACGATTTTTTAAATACTTGTATCTCAATTGAAACCTTTTATTCTGCGGAAGAGGTGCTGGCAAAACTACAAGCTATAGAGGTCAAATTAGGTAGACAGCGCACAACAGCAGAAGGCTACCAAGCGAGACCCATTGATTTGGATATCTTATTTTTTAATTTGGAAATCCTTGCGACCAAACATTTAAAAGTGCCCCATCCTGAACTTCAAAAACGCCGATTCGTATTACAGCCTTTGCATGATATTGCACCAAAACTTGAACATCCAAAATTAAAGAAAACGACGTTTGAGCTGCTTTCTGAATGTCAAGATGATAGTCAAGTGGAAGAGATCAAGATTTGGTTAAAAAATCCCTTAAAACAATACGATTTTTCCAGTTATAATTATATCGCCATTGAGGGTAATATTGGCGCAGGCAAAACAAGTTTGGCGCATCAAATCTCTAACGATTTTAATGCCAAGCTCATTTTAGAGCGCTTTGCAGATAATGCCTTCTTACCAAAGTTCTACGAAGAGCCGCAACGCTATGCCTTTACTTTAGAAATGTCTTTTTTGGCCGATCGCTATCAGCAAATTAGCGATGATCTTTCTCAGTTAGATTTGTTTAAGGATTTTATGGTGAGCGATTATGATATTTATAAGTCTTTGATTTTCTCAAAGATCACGTTGCCCGAAGATGAATTTAAGTTGTACCGACGCTTGTTTTATCTCATGTACAAGGATATTGCAAAACCCGATTTATACATCTATTTGTATCAAAATACACAACGTCTTCAAGAGAACATAAAATCTCGCGGACGAGATTATGAGCAAAATATAGATGATGCGTATTTAGAAAAAATAAATTCTGGCTATCTGGAATTTTTAAAAAACCAAACCGAACTTAATGTCAAAATAATTGATATTTCAGATCGGGATTTTGTTAATAATCGAGCAGATTACTTGTGGGTTTTGGGTGAGATTTGTTAAGTAGAAAAAGATTAGGGGACAGAAAACAGAAAACAGAAAACAGAAGACAGAATCTTGGGAATTTGTCATTTAGAAAGAGACACGAGTGAAGAATCTCTAAAACTTGTAAATGAGGTATAATAGTTATTAAATATTGTAGATGAGTTCAACTAATAAAAATGTCTCAAATTATTTTGAGACATTTTTATTTAAATGATATTTAGTTTTTCTCGTAGAAAAAATCTGCAAAACCGTAATCGATTCTAATGTTATTAGCATCTATAAAAATAATTTCTTCTTCTACGGATTGGCCGGTCTCGCTATCTGTATAACGATAATTTTCATCACCAAATTCATTTTCATCCTCAGCAATGATGGCCCAAGTACCATTATTAGTTGAAAATAAATTGCAATCTCCACCCTGTCCATCGTCTAGATAAACTACTCTTTCTGATGTTAAATCAGAATTCCATGTGATATAAGATTGCTGGTTACAATCTGTATCATTAAGTGTTTGGCCTGCTACCTGTTGAAATTTTAAATTCCATGTGCCTACAATAGGATCATCAACATTTACGGGACTGCTACTGTCGTCATCACTGCTACAGTTTAATAATAAGGAAAGAACAATAATTAAAGATAATTTAAGAATTCTCATAATTTTTAAAATGGAGTTTTATGTTAGCCTGCAATATATATATAATTAACGAAACAAAACTTTCTAGAAATATTTATGATTTTAAAGTTTAGCATCAATTTTCAGCCATAAGCGGATTTTAGGAGCCAATGCAAATCTCTCTGAGAATCTTCGTTCTTCTCCTCGAAACTCTCTATGTAACAAATTAATACCTGACAGTAAGACACTCGAATAAAATTCTTTCCTTTGGGAAGATTTAGATGGGCTTTTTGATTTTAGAAAACAAATCCCAAACCACCACACCGCAACTCACCGAAATATTAAGGGAATGCTTAGTCCCAAATTGTGGAATTTCAATCACCACATCGCTTGTATCAACCACATCTTGTGAAACCCCTTTGACCTCATTGCCAAAAATTAAAGCATATTTTTGTTTGGGTTCTGGTTGAAATGCGTTCAACATCGTTGCACGTTCTGCTTGCTCGACGGAGAGGATTTTAACATTTTCAGATTTTAACTTGTTAACAACAGTTAGTGTGTTTTCAGCATATTCCCAAGCCACAGTTTCGGTACTGCCTAAAGCTGTTTTTCTAATGTCGTTATGTGGAGGCGTGGCCGTAATTCCGCAGAGATAAATTTTTTCAATCAAAAAGGCATCACTTGTTCTGAAAACCGATCCAATATTGTTGAGGCTCCTGATGTTGTCAAGAACAATGATGATTGGAGTCTTTTCAGCCAATTTAAACCCAGTCGCATCCAATCGGTCGAGTTCGCTATTTTTTAATTTTCTCATCTTTCGTTTCCGCAAAAGCGGTAATCTCTGTTAATTTATAATTCCTGTGAAAGCGATAACATTTTATAATGTGTTTTCTTGCCAAGAATCTGCGAATTTTTTAAGCGTTAAAATAATATTTGTTTAGTCGTACTGTCTTTTACGGTTAGGGTTGAAACCTGTCAATTTTTATCGTTTTTGAATGCTGCTGAGTTCTATTAATAAGATCATCGTCAGTATAATTTCTTAAAAATCATTCGGGTGTTCAAAGCAGACATGTTATAATCATAATTTATTTAGATCCTATTAAGACCTGCTAAGTTAAAAAACCTGCAAGGTCTATAAGAATTCGTTGCTGTTATTTGTTGAAATCTATCGATAATTGTAAATAACTTCTAAGGGTCATATTTCAAAAAACATCAAATTATAAGTACTTTAGCGATCTTACAAGTTGTCAAATTTCCGAAGTAAAAATACATAAAACCATTGGCTAAAAAAGTAAAAAAAGAAACCCCTTTAATGAAACAGTACAACGCTATCAAGGTAAAATATCCTGATGCGTTGCTATTGTTTAGAGTTGGTGATTTTTATGAAACCTTTGGCGTCGATGCGATACGAGCCTCAAAAATTTTAGATATCATTTTAACCAAACGTGGTGCTGGCAGTGATAGTGAGATCGAATTGGCAGGTTTTCCACACCATTCTTTAAACACCTATTTGCCCAAGCTGGTAAAGGCAGGAGAACGTGTCGCGATTTGCGATCAATTGGAGGATCCTAAACAAACTAAGACCATCGTAAAACGTGGTGTCACTGAGTTGGTGACGCCTGGCGTTGCGCTAAATGATGATATTTTGCATTCTAAGACCAATAACTTTTTGGCAGCCATTTACTTTGGGATCACTCATATTGGTGTTTCTTTCTTAGACGTTTCCACGGGAGAGTTTTTTAGTTCACAAGGCAATAGTGAGTATGTCGATAAGCTACTTCAAAATTTTAGACCTAGTGAAGTTTTGGTTTCAAAACCGTGTCGTAAAAAATATAACGAGGCCTTTGGTAACGATTTTCACGCTTTTTATCTAGAAGATTGGGTGTTTCAAGATGATTATGCCAATGAGACCTTATTAAAACAGTTTAACACTAAATCTTTAAAAGGATTTGGGATTGATGACCTCTACGAAGGTATCGTCGCGTCGGGTGCCATTTTGCACTATTTAGGAGAGACGCAGCATCATAAATTACAGCATATAACATCTATACAGCGTTTAACAAAAGGAGAGCACGTTTGGATGGATCGTTTCACCATAAAAAATCTTGAGCTCTACCAATCGACCAATCAAAATGCGGTCACTTTAGTAGATGTCATTGATAAAACGATTTCCCCTATGGGAGGACGGTTGCTTAAACGTTGGTTGGCCTTACCACTCATAAATCTTGAGCATATAGAGAAGCGACATGAAGTGGTTGCCTACGTAAAAGGAGATACGCAGCTGCTCAAGAAATTTCAGATTCAATTAAAACAGATAGGCGATATTGAACGTCTCATTTCAAAAGTGGCGACAGCAAAAATCACACCTCGTGAGGTCGTTCAGCTTAAAAATGCATTAGAAGCAATTATTCCAATAAAAGCGCTAGCCCTTCAGACAAAAAATAAAGCCTTACAAGATTTGGGTGAGCGCATGGATGCGTGTCAAGAATTGAGAGAACGCATTAAGGCGACCTTAAATGAGGATGCACCCGTTAATATCTTAAAAGGCCGTACGATATCCTCAAATTTTTCTTTGGAATTAAAAGAGTTACGTGAGCTGTCAACCGCAGGCAAGGATTACCTCGATAAAATGTTAGAACGTGAAAGCGAGCGAACAGGTATCACCTCATTGAAAATCGCGTCTAACAATGTGTTTGGGTATTATATTGAAGTGCGCCATACCCATAAGGATAAAGTTCCTGCCGAATGGATACGAAAGCAAACCTTAGTAAGTGCCGAACGTTACATTACCGAAGAGCTGAAAGAATACGAAACCAAAATCCTTGGTGCCGAAGAGCGCATCTTGGCCATAGAGCAACAGCTATTTGCTGAATTGGTGAGTTGGATCGTACGGTTTATTGCACCAGTACAAAAAAACGCCAGCCTTATAGCGCAGTTAGATTGCTTGACTGGCTTTGCTTGTTTAGCAACCCAAAATAAGTATTCGAGACCAACGCTTACCAAGGGTTATGAATTAGATATTAAAAATGGCAGGCATCCTGTTATCGAAAAACAGTTGCCTCATGGTGAGCCTTATATTGCTAATGATGTTTATTTAGATCGAGAACAGCAGCAAATTATCATGATCACAGGTCCTAATATGTCTGGTAAATCGGCAATTTTACGTCAAACCGCCTTAATCGTACTATTGGCACAGATGGGAAGTTTTGTACCTGCCGAAAGTGCTACGATTGGATTGACCGATAAGATCTTTACTAGAGTAGGAGCGAGCGATAATATCTCGATGGGCGAATCGACCTTTATGGTTGAGATGAACGAAACGGCGTCTATATTAAATAATATATCAGATAGAAGTCTTGTGCTTCTTGATGAAATTGGTCGTGGGACAAGTACCTACGATGGTATTTCAATTGCTTGGGCGATTAGCGAATACTTGCATGAGCATCCCAGTAAAGCAAAAACGTTGTTTGCCACGCATTACCATGAGCTTAATGAAATGACCGAAACCTTTAGTAGGATTAAGAATTTTAATGTTTCGGTGAAGGAATTAAAAGACAATGTCCTTTTTCTTCGGAAACTGGTTGAAGGTGGCAGTGAGCATAGTTTTGGGATTCATGTAGCCAAAATGGCCGGAATGCCGCAGCAAGTGATTCATCGCGCTAATAAAATTTTAAAACAGTTAGAGAAATCGCATTCTAGTGCAGAGTTGACCGATAAGGTCAAGACATTAAACAATGATATGCAATTGAGCTTTTTTAATTTAGACGATCCCTTGTTAGAGCAGATCAAAGAGGAGATTGTCAATATTGACATCGACACCTTGACACCAGTCGAAGCACTCATGAAACTTAACGAAATTAAGCGTATGCTATTGAAAAAGAAGCAGGCATAAAAAATTATGATTTTTTAAAAGAAAAGGCTTTGCGTTTCTGATAAAAGTCTTAAATTTGCCCTCGCAATTAGGATAAGATCATCTGTTGTAATTGCTATAATGCGAAAGTAGCTCAGGGGTAGAGCATCACCTTGCCAAGGTGGAGGTCGCGGGTTCAAATCCCGTCTTTCGCTCTGAGATTTTACAATAAAAAGTAAAAACTTTAAAATATTACCAATTTTTAGTCTACGGACTAAAATGCTGAAGTGGTGGAATTGGTAGACACGTTGGACTTAAAATCCAATGACCCTTGGGTCGTACGGGTTCAAGTCCCGTCTTCAGTACAGATGAAAAGTCGAAACGAGAGTTTCGACTTTTTTGGTTTTAAAAAGTTTTGGAATGCTCGCGTTCAAGAAAACTTTTTAAAACCAAAAAAAGCGATTCATTTTTTGGAATCGACTTTTCTCAAAATGTTGATATTGGATTCGGCGTAGCCAATTCCCGTCTTCAGTACTAAGCCTTTGTGGGATTTTCTGCAAAGGCTTTTTTGTGCATGCACAACATAGGTACAACATTTCTTTATTTTTATAATTTTTATTTAAAATGATGTGTTTTGGCATCATTTGAAGTAGTCTTCTCATCAATACAGTAAAAATTCATTTGGTAATCACCCTAGTCGTGAACGGAGTATAAAGACTTTTGTTTTCGGTACTTACTAGTTTTTCATATATTTTTGTTTAGTATAATACACATCTTGTTAATTTTATTTATATTTGTGTATTATAATAAACAATTATGATTAACCCAGTTACAATCAAAGACGTAAAATTGAAGTTAGGTGAGCTTTGTAAAAAGAAAAGGCAAAGCTACGATATGTCCCAAGAAGATCTTGGTGAAGCTTTAGGTTTGTCTAGATATACGATTCAGAAATTTGAGAGTGGTAAAAATGCCACGCTGGATACGGTTTTGAAAATTGTTAATCATTTTGGATTATTAGCATCTATTACAAAAGACATAGATCAAGAAATTGCAAATCAAAACGACATTTCATTGTATTAATAAATGGCTAGAGATAAAATCATAGATATTATTACTTTTGGCCAAGAGATTGGGAAATTAGGATATGACCTAGATCAGGGTAAATCTTTTTTTCAATATAACCCTGAATTTTTAGATTCAGGAAAATACTCAAAACTATTCCCGTTTATTTTCAAGCGCACAAAGCCAGTACAGGTGTTTACAGAGTACCAACAAGACACCTTTCAAGGTTTACCTCCAATGATTGCTGATTCTTTACCCGACACCTTTGGTAATATTATATTTCAAGAATGGTTAACAGCAAAAGGTATTCAGAAAATAACACCATTAGAACAGTTGACTTATGTCTCTAATCGTGGTATGGGAGCTCTGGTATATAAACCAATAAAAGAATTGCCAGAATCTTCCGAAATAAATATTGATAATATTATTTCCATTTTAGAAAAAGTACTAAAATTAAAAGAAGATACTACAGGAGAAGATCTAAGCGAATTATCATTATTAAATGTTTTTAAAATAGGAAGTTCTGCAGGTGGCGCAAGACCAAAAATCTTAATCTCAGAGCATAAAGATAAGGGATCAATTATAGCGGGTGACAGAGAAACAAGCGACGAATACAACCACTATTTAGTCAAGCTACACCTTGACGATAGCGATGGCTATAATAAAGAAAAAGTAGAATACGCCTATTATCTACTAGCGCAAGAAGCAGGTATTGTTATGATGCCCTCTAAACTCATTAACAACAAACACTTCGCAACACTACGTTACGACAGACAACACGGAGAAAAACAGCACGTATTAACCGTAACAGGTTTAACAGGTTGGGATTTTAAAAGCCAGCCAGAAAACTCGTCTTATGAGAATGTTTTCAAAGTGGCGCTAGGACTAGAAGTGCCATATAAAGATTTACAGCAATTGTTCAAACGTATGGTGTTTAATCTCATTTTTAGAAATGTAGATGATCATCTAAAGAACCACAGTTTTATTTATAATAAGGACAGTGATAGTTGGAATTTATGTCCTGCTTATGATTTGACCTTTGTACTCAATCCACTAATTACATTCAAATCAACATCCAGAGCATTGTCTATTAATGGTAAGCGTATAGAGATTACTTTGAAGGATGTAATGATGATTGCTGAAGAATTTGCAATAAAAAACCCTAAAGGAATTATCGATGATGTGCAAGCATTGATTCCTCGCTGGATGGAGATTGCAAGCGAATTAGAAATACCTGAGAATATAACGAAGTCAATTCAGAAAGAACTAAAGAGTATTGAGTAATGGCAAATAGTAAACACACCCATTTGAGGCATAACTTTCTAGACGAATATTTCAGATATAAAAACTACACATTTGATCAATTGTTAAAAGCCATTAATGAGTATATAGCTGGTTATTGTTCAGGTGAGGGCGTAGAAGAAAGAGCGCTTCGTGAGGATACTACACTTTCTAGAGACCCAATTAAAGGTTTTGGCGCGCCATTACCCGAAAAAATAAGAAATTATAAGTATTCTGATACTAAATTTACCATTACTCAAAAGCCTTTATTCAAACAAGAACAATGTATAATTGACACAGCTCCAGCATTTATTAACTCGTTTCGATAACGACCCAAGTTTAATTCGGCTTTTAATGTATTGTTAGAAATTAAAGATATAAACTACAAGTTAACCAATTCAAATGGGAGTTTATGAACAGGTGTTTTCGAATGTATACTAAATTTAGAGTTTGTGCAATAAGTTTTATCTTATGGTAAAGATCTAGTGGTAATAGAGCCAGAGGTTCTTAGAACTTAAATGAGTGAGCATTCAAAACTGATACAGAAATTTTATGATGTTTCACTATGCATCGAATCTGCACACTTTAACCCTAAATTTGTATTGTTAATTAATAAAAAGACATTCATGGAAAAGAATACAAATGTAAAATGCCCAAACTGTAAAGAAGTATTTAAGGTAGATGACAGCGTTTACACAGACATCGTTAAACAAGTCAGAGATCAGGAATTTGCAGACGATTTAAAAAACAGATTAGAAGTTGCAGAGAAAGATAAAGCTTCAGCAATAAAACTAACGGCATCTGAGTTACAAATAAAGTTTCAGCAACAGTTAGCCGAAAAAGATAAGACAATCAGCGATTTACAATTCAAAAGTAAATCGGAATTAGCTGAAGAGGTTGCAAAAAAAGAAGCTAAGATTCAAGCTTTGCAAAATAAAATAGAAAATGCCGATATTCAGAAAAAGCTAGAAGTATCAAATGCTATAAATACAGTCGGAAAAGAAAGAGATCAGTTAAAAAACGATTTAAAACTGAAAGATTCTGAAAAAGAACTATTAGAAAAATCACTATTAACAGATTTTCAAAATAAGTTAGAGCTTAAGGACCATACAATTAAATTAAACCAAGATGAAATTGAACGCTTAAAGGACTATAAGCAGAAGCTATCTACAAAAATGATTGGCGAAACTTTAGAGCAACATTGTGAAGCCGAGTTTAATAAATTGAGAGCAACAGCATTTCAAAATGCCTATTTTGAAAAAGATAATGAAGCAACAAATGGAACAAAGGGCGATTTTATTTATAGAGAAGTCGATGCAAATGGAGATGAAATTATTTCCATTATGTTCGAAATGAAAAATGAAAACGACCAGACCGCAACCAAAAAGAAAAATGAAGATTTCTTTGCAAAACTAGACAAAGATAGAAATGATAAGGATTGCGAATATGCAGTTATGGTATCTTTATTAGAAACCGATAATGAGTTTTACAATACTGGTATTGTAGATGTGTCTTACAGGTATCAAAAAATGTTTGTCATTCGTCCGCAATTTTTTATACCTATCATCACACTTTTGAGAAATGCAGGCATGAAATCTATTGAGTACAAAGCAGAGTTAAATTTAGTGAGGAGCCAAAATATCGACATTACTAATTTTGAAGATAAAATAAGCGACTTTAAAACTGGTTTTGCGAGAAACTACGATTTAGCAAGTCGACAGTTTAAATCAGCTATAGACGAGATAGACAAGACCATGACACATCTTCAAAAAACGAAAGACGCATTGCTATCTTCGGTAAATAATTTACGTTTAGCAAACAACAAGGCTGAGGATTTGACCATTAAAAAGCTAACTCATGGCAATCCTACAATGAAACAGAAATTCGATAACTTAAATAACCTTTAGTTTATTAAAATAATATAATATCAGGCCAACCAAGACAACAAATAGACCAAATTAGGAATGCCTTCTGGGTAGTTGGAATTGCAAAGACCATCACAATTGTTGAGTAATTTACCTATTTAATGTTTATTAGAGATTTAGACGAAACCGAAACGCAGAACGAGCGTATGGCAAACCCACCATTTAAAGGCAAAATAGATAAGCAAAATATGTCATCAGGACTTAAAAACGTAACCAATACAAGCAAAACAGAATGACTCTTTTAAGCCTTCATGTTACGCCAACTAAAAAGTAGAGGTTGTGCAGCTGCCATTGTGCCATATGGCGTTCTTTTAGGAGGTGGCAACGCCCACAAAATCATAAGCGAAGAAATTTTAGCCTAATTCCAAAAAACCGCTAACTAATTCCACACCTCCAACACATTCTAATGCCCTTATTCTGCGATTAGCTACATTCACTAAATAGTATATGCTTCCAGGTCATCCAAATTTTTTTTCTATTTTAGAAACGCTTGAGGCTTTTGAATTTTTATATAGTTTATTCTTAATGCTATTTGAGATAAATCTCATCTTTCATAGCTAAACAGGCTATTTCAATTTTAATAAGGTTCTTTTAAAAAATTAAATTAAAAGCGCAAATACCAATATGTCTAAACAAAAAGAGACCTGATTTTATTCAGATCTCTTTTAAATACTTAATTTAATAATGACTAGTTATCGTCACCAACAGTTTCTTCAACGGCCTCTTCTGCAGCTTCTGCAGCTTCTTCTGTCTCCTTAACAGCATTATCAATAGCTTTTCCAGCTTTCTCTAATGCACCTTCAGTTGCTTCTTCGGTTTCTTCAGCAGCATTTTCTACAGCTTCCTCAGTCTTTTCGGCAGCTTCATTTGTTTCCCTACATGATGTCACAGACACCATTAGCGCTACTACCAACGCCATGTTTAAAATTACTCTTTTCATTTTTAGTTAATTTAGTTAATTGTTATTTGTGTTTTTAAATATCTTTTTCAGTACTGTCAATCGCATTTTCAACAGCTTCTTCTACTGCCTTTGCACCATCTTCAATAGCATCTCCGGTAGCTTCCGCAGCATCCTCGATAGCATTCCCGGTTTCTTTTGCAGCATCTTCAATAGCGTTTCCAGCTTTTTCAGCGCCTTCTTTAGTTTCTCTGCAAGCAGTAAACGATAGCATAAGTGCCAATACCAAAGCAAGACTTAAAATCTGTTTTTTCATCGTCATAGTTTTAATGATTGCTAGTTGACGAAATTAGTAATTAAACTGGATTATTATAAAAAAAATCAATAATTCTTAAAGATCGTTTATTCTATCTAATGGGTTATATACGAATGGTATCCATAATTTGGACTACAGCTCCTTTGTTGTGACCAATATATCTTGCATTTTTAAGGCCTTCAGATTTACGATAGGAAGTTGACGTCAATAAGGTATCTAATACTGTTTTAAGCTCGATGTCATTTTTTACTGAAATAACTCCCGCTTTTTCAATCATAGCTGAGGCTTCTGGAAATTTTTTAAAATTTTTTCCAATGATCACCGGAATCCCAAAAACGGCAGGTTCTAAAATATTGTGTAAGCCAGTTTTTCCCATAGCTCCGCCAACATAGGCAATATTGGCATAGTTGTAAATTTTTGTGAGTAAGCCAATGGTGTCTATAATGAATACCGAATAATCCTTAAGTGATTTTCCTTCTTTTTCTGAAAACTGTGCAGTCTTAACCTCTAGTTTTGAACGAATGGATGTTATATGTGTACCATCGATTTCATGAGGAGCAATGATAAATTTTATAGTTTCCGAAGCATTTTCATTAATATATGGTATTAAGATGGCTTCATCTTCAGCCCAAGAACTTCCAATCACAATGCAAGTGCTGGCCTCTTTAAATTCTGAAACAAAATCAAGCGTGTTGTCTTGTGATAACTGGTTGGTGACGCGATCAAATCGAGTATCTCCAGTAACGGTGACATTGTTGTAATTGATGTTTTTAAGGAGTAGCTCTGAAGATTTGTTCTGCACAAAAATATGTTTAAAAGCAAAAAGAGCCGATCTCGGTTTCCTTCCGTAGAATTTAAAGAAAGACTGGTTTTTTCTAAATAATGCTGAAATCAAATAGGCGGTTCTACCTTGTTTTTTTAACTCATGCAAAAAATTTGGCCAAATATCATACTTTACAAATATGGTCAGTTCTGGTTTTACTGCAGAAATAAAGCGTTCTGCATTAGAGGTGGTGTCTAACGGTAAATAGACAACTATATCGGCGATTTTGGTGTTTTTTCTGATTTCATATCCAGATGGTGAGAAAAAAGTGAGGATGATTTTATGCTGCGGAAACTTATGTCTAACGCATTCAAATACGGGCAGACCTTGCTCATATTCTCCTAATGAAGCACAATGAAACCAAATAGTCTTATCTATAGGCGTCAAATTTTGGCTTAAAATTTCAAACGTTGATTGACGTCCCAACACTCCCAGTTTAATTTTGGTATTGAAGTGCGCCAAGACTTTTAAAACGAATGAAAGTAAATGTATTCCTAAATTGTACACGATGTAATCAATTAGATTCTTGCTAAAAATACTGCTCTTTGAAATAATTTCATTGCTTAATGCGAACGAATTTCGTAATTTCGTGAGGTATGAAAAAAATTCAAATGGTTGACCTTAAGGGTCAATATAGCAAGATAAAAGCTGAGGTTGATGACTCTGTTTTGGAGGTTTTAGATTCTACAGCTTATATAAATGGACCAAAAGTTCATGAGTTTCAAAAAAATTTAGAAAGCTATTTAAGCGTTAAGCATGTAATTCCTTGTGCAAACGGAACCGATGCGCTCCAAATTGCAATGATGGGACTTGGATTAAAGCCAGGTGATGAGGTCATAACGGCCGATTTTACATTTGCTGCTACGGTTGAGGTGATTGCTTTATTGCAGTTAACGCCCGTTTTGGTCGATGTTGACCCTATCACATTCAATATCGATATTGATGCTATCAAAAAAGCGATTACTCCAAAAACCAAGGCAATCGTCCCTGTGCATTTATTCGGGATGTGCGCCAATATGGACGACATAATGAAAATTGCAAAATCCAACGACTTATATGTGATTGAGGATAATGCACAGGCCATTGGCTCAACATTCACCTACAGTGACGGTCAAAAAGCTAAGGCAGGAACGATTGGTCATGTGGCTTCAACGTCGTTTTTTCCTTCTAAAAATTTAGGATGTTATGGCGATGGTGGCGCAATTTTCACCAATGATGATGATTTGGCGCATACCATAAGGGGCATTGTCAATCATGGCATGTATGAACGTTATCATCATGATGTAGTGGGCGTGAATTCTAGATTGGATTCGGTTCAAGCGGCAATTTTAGATATTAAACTTAAAAAACTAGATCACTATAATCTCGCACGGCAAAACGCGGCTCGAGCCTATAATAAGGCGTTTTCTGGGCATGAAAATATCGTGATTCCGTCAGGAAAAACAGCGTGTTCTGGTATATGTGATCAATGCGATTGTCATGTATTTCATCAATATACGCTTCGGGTTCTAAATACCGATCGTGACGCATTGGTCAAGCACTTAAATGATAATGGTATACCATGTGGCGTATATTATCCTATTCCGTTACATCGTCAAAAGGCCTATTTAGATACCCGATATAATGAAGCCGATTTTACGGTAACCAACCAACTGGTCAAAGAAGTTATTTCACTACCAATGCATACAGAGTTAGATGATGAACAAATTGAGTTCATAACCTCTACAGTGATTAAATTTTTAAATTCCTAAAATGAAAAAAGTTCTTGTTACTGGCGGACTCGGTTTTATAGGTTCTCACACCGTTGTCGAATTACAAAATGAAGGTTATGATGTGGTCGTAATTGATGATTTATCTAATTCATCACTTGATGTTTTAGATGGCATTGAGGCCATTTCAAATAAAAAGCCAGCGTTTGAAAATATAGACCTTAAAAATAAGGCAGATGTTGAGGGTTTCTTTAAAAAACACAGCGATATTTCTGGAGTCATCCATTTTGCGGCTAGCAAAGCCGTAGGTGAAAGTGTTAAAAATCCATTGCTGTATTACGAAAACAATCTTAATGTTTTGGTATATATGCTGAAGGAAATGACCAATTTAAAGCGGTCTAATTTTATATTTAGCTCTTCTTGTACCGTTTACGGGCAAGCCGATGAATTGCCTGTTACCGAAAATGCACCAGTAAAACCAGCTGAATCTCCTTACGGAAACACCAAACAAATTGGTGAGGAAATCATTAAAGATACTTGTAAAGTGGTGCCGCATATGAAGGCCATTGCCTTACGATATTTCAATCCTATTGGCGCACATCCCAGTGCTAATATTGGTGAGCTTCCCATTGGTGTACCTCAAAATTTAGTCCCATTTATTACACAAACAGCCGCGGGATTACGTGATTGTCTCTCTGTTTTTGGAGAAGATTATCCTACACCAGATGGTACTTGTATTCGTGACTACATTCACGTTGTCGATTTAGCCAAAGCACACGTAGTGGCATTAGAACGTTTACTAAACAGTAATAATGAATCAAATTTTGAAACATTTAATATAGGTACAGGTGTTGGGAGTTCGGTATTAGAGGTGATCCATTCATTCGAAAGAGTTTCTGGCCAGACATTAAATTATAAAATGGCTCCAAAGCGCGAAGGCGATGTGATTTCGGCCTTTGCACATACCGAAAAAGCAAACACGGTCTTGGGCTGGAAAGCGCAATCCACGTTAGATGATGCCGTGCGCTCTGCTTGGGATTGGGAGAAGCATATTAGAAAATTATAAAGCTATCATAATGAATACTATTTTTAAAGTAATGATCCTTTTACTGACGTATTCAGTATTTGGACAGAACACCTATTTGCACTGCGGAACAATAATTGATACCAAATCGGGTACGACTTTATCTGAAAAAACCGTTGTTGTTTCTGGCAAGAAAATCATCGCGATTGAGAATGGTTATGTTGATGCTAATGCTCTTGAAGATATTATCATCGATCTCAAGGATAAAACGGTGATGCCAGGTCTTATAGATATGCACGTGCACCTTGAAAGCGAGACGAGTCCTAAGGCATACCTAGAAACCTTCACTAAGAATGATGCCGATGTCGCGTTTACTTCCGCAGAAATTGCCAAAAGAACATTAATGGCTGGTTTTACAACCGTTAGAGATCTTGGTGGAAGTGGCGTTAACGTGGCATTGCGGGATGCTATTGCTCAAGGAAAAGTACCTGGGCCACGTATTTTCACTGCGGAAAAAGCGATTGCGACTACAGGAGGGCATGCCGATCCAACCAACGGCATGAGAAAAGATTTAATGGGAGATCCTGGTCCTGCTGACGGCGTGATCAATAGCGTTGAAGATGCTAGAAAAGCAGTAAGGCAACGTTATAAGAATGGCGCAGACCTTATCAAGATCACCTCCACTGGTGGCGTTTTGAGTGTTGCCAAAAATGGACAGAATGCGCAATTTACCCAAGAAGAAGTCAATGAAATTGTCGAGACGGCAAAGGAATACGGAATGGTCGTAGCTGCACATGCTCACGGGAATGAAGGAATGAAACGTGCTGTTTTGGCTGGTGTTCAAACCATAGAACATGGTTCTTTTATGGATGAAGAAGTGGCCGCTCTAATGAAACAAAACAATACGTATTTAGTGCCAACGCTTTCGGCTGGTCGCTATGTTCAAGAGAAAGCTAAAATCCCTAACTATTATCCGGCAGTGATTCTTCCGAAGATTACTAGCACTATGGCCGTTTTGGATAAAACGATTGCAATGGTCATTAGAGAAGGAGTCCCTATCGCATTTGGTACCGACGCAGGTGTTTTTCCTCACGGTGAAAATGCCAAGGAGTTTTTGTATATGGTAGAAGCGGGTTGGTCACCAATATTTTCTTTGCAAAGCGCAACAATAACCAATGCCAAATTATTGGATATGGAGACTGACTTAGGACAGATCAAAGTGGGTTACTTAGCCGATATTATTGCGGTAAATGCAAACCCAACTCAGGACATCTCTACGATGCAAAATGTCGTTTTCGTCATGAAAGAGGGAGACATCTATAAAAAGTAGATTATATAATCTGTAATCTGAACGGCTTAAATTGGGAATCTATTAATTTTACTAGCTTTTTATTGCGATATTATTATTTAGTGTTTTGATTAACACTGTTTTAGTACCTCAAACTTGATTTTGATTGTTGGTCTTTGTTTATTTGTAATTAATGTAAATGAAAACCAATGAAACTGATCAGTATTAAAAGAGAAACAAAACCTGAATTTAGATTCACCAAGAAAATGGGATCTTTATCAACGAATGTGACTTACGTAAAGAAACAATTTTTAAAAGTGCCTTATAAAACACTCTACAAATATAGAGAGACGTATTATGGAGAAGTTAAGGATTGTGAAGTCATTAATTTAGCACGATAATCACACGTCACACTATAAAAATCAAAAGCCTTTTTTACAATGAAAAGGCTTTTTTTTATGCGATATTTTCGTTCTTCTTAGAAAACAGTGTGACGTATAATAACAAAATCATTCCGAAGGTAACAGACATGTCTGCAACATTAAAAATCCCTGTTCTAAATACACCTCCAAAATCTAAATAGAAAAAATCGGTAACAGATCCAAAAGCAAAGCGATCAAAAACATTGGCGATGCCTCCGCCAGCAATACAACATAAAGCGACGAGACTAATTTTATCGATGTTATTATTGGTGAGGATGTAATACATTAAATAGCCTAGCACTAACACCGGTAACCCTAAAAGAAACACATATTTCAACATGGGATTCATATCGCTTCCCATCCCTAAGAATGCACCAGAATTTTCAACGTTCATCATGATAAATGTATCGCCAATCACATTTATTCGTTCACCCGCACTAGTGTCGGTTCTTGGTTCGATATGAGCTCTTACAATAATTTTAGAAATTTGATCAAGCGCAATATTAAAAGCAACAAGCAGTAAAACGCCTGCTTTTCTAGATAAGGTCATAACTTATAGATTAGTTTCTAATGTAGCTGAAGCTGTTTCGGCATCCTTATGTATTTTTTTGACGAGACCTTGGAGTACTTTCCCAGGGCCAACTTCTGTAAAATGGGTTGCCCCATCGTTTACCATTTGCTGTATCGATTGTGTCCAGCGCACAGGAGCAGTTAATTGTGAAATCAAATTGACTTTGATGTCAGTTTGGTCTATAATGGCAGATGCAGTAACGTTTTGGTAAATCGGGCAGTTAGGTTTGCTAAACACCGTGCTTTCAATTGCAGCAGCTAATTCTTCTCTTGCAGGTTCCATTAAAGGCGAGTGAAAAGCGCCACCAACAGGAAGTACCAATGCGCGACGCGCTCCAGCATCCTTCAATGCTTCACAGGCTTTATGTATTGCTTCAACATCTCCAGAAATAACCAATTGCCCTGGACAATTATAATTGGCAGGAACCACAACACCTTCTATAGTGGCACAGATTCGCTCTACAATGGCATCCTCTAATCCTAACACAGCAGCCATCGTACTCGGTTGAAGTTCACAGGCCTTTTGCATGGCTTGAGCACGTTGCGAGACTAGTTTTAAACCATCCTCGAACGTCAATGCTCCAGCAGCGACTAATGCCGAAAATTCACCTAGGGAATGTCCAGCTACCATATGTGGTTTAAAATGTGCACCCAAGGTTTTGGCCAAGATCACCGAATGTAAAAAAATTGCCGGTTGCGTGACTTTGGTTTCTTTTAAAGCTTCAGGTGTTCCTTCAAACATGATATCGGTAATAGGGAACCCTAAAATGGTATTGGCCTTTTCAAATAACTCTTGGGCTAAAGGCGCGTTTTCGTAAAGGTCAAGTCCCATTCCTGTAAATTGAGCACCTTGTCCTGGAAATATATATGCATTCATGATCATCACATTTAAGCGACAAAAGTAGCGATTAATTATCTATTGGTTTTATTATTTTGGGCAGATTTCCCCCATAAAAACGTCATCGGGAACATTTTTAGTGACAACCACCACAGCGATCATTTTCTTTTTCAATCCTGATTTTTTAGCGCTTAGTTGTGCTGCTGTTTATCGTTGAATAGGCGCTTGTTGTGAAGTTGTGTCTCGTTCTACTTACAGACCTCATCTTGACTTTTTCTATTTCCTAAAAAATGGCTAAAATTCGCCCATATTTCAGCAATTTTTTCACTCGTAGCGATGCTATGATTTTCAAAAATAGTTTCATCTGACCAAATTTTATCTCATTTTCGGTTAAAAACAAAAATCAAGATGAGTTCACAATTTGAAATGTTAAAACTCAAATCATCAAATGAAATAATTATAGTTTTCACCTAACACCTAAACACAAGCCGCTTCGGCACAGCGTTCACCATCCATCGCGGCCGAAACAATGCCACCAGCGTAACCGCCACCTTCGCCACAAGGGAAAAGATTCAATATTTCAGGGTGTGCTAGTTGTGCATTTCTTGGGATATTTACAGGTGATGAGGTTCTAGATTCGACACCTATAATATTGGCTTCCGAAGTATAATAGCCATGCATTTTTTCGCCAAATGCCTTAAAACCTTTCCGAAGAGCACCACCAATTAGTTTAGGAAGCAAGGAATGCATTGGTGACGATTGTAAACCTGGCTGATAGGAGGTCGAGTTTAAATCTGCAGAGAGTCGACCTTCTACAAAATCGGTCAAACGTTGTGCAGGCGCTGTTTGGGTTCTTCCTCCCGAAGTAAAAGCTAGGCGTTCTAAATCCTTTTGGTATTCTAGACCTTTCAACGCACCATGATGTTCGTATTTATACAAGTCTCTTTCGGCATTGATTTCGACCACGATTCCCGAATTTGCAAATGCATTATTCCGTTTAGAAGGCGACATGCCGTTGACGACGACTTCCCCTTTCGCAGTAGCGGCAGGAACTATGAACCCGCCAGGACACATACAAAACGAATACACACCTCTGTCGTTCACTTGATTGACTAAGCTGTACGACGCTGCAGGCAGCAATTCATCGCGTTGTTCGCCTTTACAGTGGTACTGGATCCCATCGATAATATGCTGTGGATGCTCAACGCGAACACCCATCGCAAAGGATTTTGCTTGTAATTGAACATTTTTGTCATGTAGCAAATAATAAATATCTCGGGCAGAATGGCCTGTTGCCAAAATCACCTTGTTGACATCGAGTTCGTTACCGTTATGAAGCATTAACGATTTGATGAGGTTGTTTTTAATATTGAAATCTATGACGCGTGTTTCAAAATGAATCTCACCACCAAATTTTAAAATGGTCTCACGAATATTTTGAACCACTTTTGGTAGTTTATTCGTTCCAATATGAGGATGGGCGTCCACGAGAATTTGATCTGTGGCGCCATGAAACACTAAGTTTTCAAAGATTTTTCTAACGTCACCACGCTTAAGACTTCTTGTGTATAATTTGCCGTCGCTATAAGTGCCAGCACCACCTTCCCCGAAACAATAATTAGAGTCGTCGTTAACAATGTGGTCTTGATTAATGGCCTTGATATCGCGTCGTCGCTCTTGAACATTTTTGCCACGCTCTAAAACAATAGGTTTGAACCCGAGTTCAATACAACGCAGCGCAGCCCACATTCCGGCAGGTCCGAAACCGATGATATGAATTTCTTTTTCTTCGGAAACATCCTTATAGTCAAAGGTGTAAATTGGATGTTCAGAAGGTGCTTCATTCAGGTAAACATCAACTTTATAATTTAAAATAATGGTTTTTTTTCTAGCGTCTATAGATTTCCGAAGCACTTTTACTGCAGAAATAGTTTCGACGTTCACATTGAGATGTTGTGATGCTTTTTGGATCAAAATGTCAGCTTGTCGTTCTTCTTGAAGCGTGATACGAAGTTGAAGTGGTTTGATCATTAAATTAGTGCCGCTGTTTGATAGTTTTAAGCTCTTTCATAAGTCAAAAATGAAAACGCAAATTGGTGGTTATTGTCAATGTCATGAAATTTACTATGCGTTTCTTTCCATATATAGGTGTCGATCTCTGGAAAAAACGTATCAGCATTTGGAAAGCTATGATGAACACGCGTCATTTCAATCTTATCTGCTAATCCAATGGCCTGCTTATAGATTTCGCCGCCACCAATAATAAAAGGTTGCTTATCAAAACGTGCCGCATCTAATGCATCTTCTAAATTATGCACCACAATCACACCTTGCGGAACTTGATAATTATCCTGTCGTGTAATCACGATATGCGTGCGGTTGGGTAATGGTTTCGGGAAACTTTCAAATGTTTTGCGTCCCATGATGATGTGATGGCCATTGGTGAGTGACTTAAAGCGTTTTAGGTCATCGCTCAAATGCCAAATAAGGTCATTGTCCTTACCGATGGCATTATCTTCACCAGCGGCAACAATCATGGTGAGCTCAGATTTTTTTTTTTGACCTGTGGCTATTCGGTTAGCGGTTTCATCGTAGGCTTCGGTTTTTGCTATTTTGGTTTCCTCTTTGAGGAGACTCTGCTTGATTTTTTCAATACGTTCCCGCTGTTTAGCAACCAAGGCATCACGCTGTGCATCTTCCCAATCCTTACCCATAAAGCTATGGGTGATAAATACGCTCACAAAGTGATATAGGAAAAGAGCAAGCCATACGATTACGGCAATCACAAACCAATCGAGTCCTGCAATAGTGATGTCATTGCCAATCCCTAAAACCGTGTTGGCCAAAATTAGAAAGACAGAGCCTATTAAAAAGATGACAAAATGCACGTAAACGCGCTTTTTCTGTTTGATGCGCTTTTCGGCATATTTAATTTGAGCCAGTTGCTCTTTATCAATTTGCGGTGTAGATGTCTTTTTTCCGAACATAATTAAAAATATATACAAATATAAAGTTATGGATTATAACGCAAACGATGTAATGGTTTTAATTTAAAATATGACGCGCTTTGCGCAAACGTTATCGTTTTAAATCTTCTGAAAATCAGCGTGTAATAGATTCTTCTGTCGTTGATGATCCCGTAATTTAAGGTTGATTTTTAGCTATAGTTTAAATTAAAAGCTACTAAATATTAAGAAATTGATAATTCTTTGATTTCGAATTGTCTATTCGTTTGCGTGTATATGTTTGTTTTATACATTTGACCAATAATTTAATTTATAGGATTATGGCAATTACAAAACAATACTTAAAGAGCAAACCAGTATGTAAGGTAACCTTTACAGTACCTGCTGAAGAAGCAAAAAAAGTAGCAGTAGTAGGAACGTTCAATGAATGGAACTCTAAGAAAGCTGTTCAGCTTAAAAAATTAAAAAACGGAAACTTTAAAGGCACTGTCGAATTGGAAAAAGACAACTCCTACGAGTTTAGATATTTGGTTGATGGCGCTTATGTCAATGATGACCAAGCAGACTCGTATGCGTGGAGTGACTATGCAGCAGCAGAAAATGGAGTTTTGAACGTCTAGTTTATTTCGTTTATAGAATTTAAAAAGAGCCTTTTTCTCGATGATTCGAGAGTTGTGGCTCTTTTTGTTGTTTCATAAGTGATTATAATTAAAGGTTGAATTTTTAGTCAACTCATTTTAGATGAATACATGTATTAAACATGTTCTTGGGTTTCCGTACTTTTTACCCGCATTTTTTTTTAGTTTATCAGGATGTTATCTCTTATCAAATATTTTGATTATTTCTATTGGTCGCGTATATAGAAAACAATGAAAAATTTTAAGATGAAACACAAGCCATATTTTTAAATTTTATTATTTATCTTTAGTATTGGAAATCGTCTACCGAAGGCCTACTGCTAACAAAATTTAAAATAAAAACTAGAGTAAATTTAAAAATTTGATAGCCTCGCCAATATGCCATAACTTCAATTAGTCAGATAATGAGCTATGAGTGGTGTACGTTGATAGCTACTGCGTTAATTCATTTTTTTTAAATTCAAATAATATTTTTTTGATTCCTTGTCAAATTTCTCAATTGCGTATCGAAGTGTAATTCTTGGCATTTCAGTTGCGTGTTTATCAAGGAATTTTTTTAGTTTTTCTTCATTTCGCCTTCCAGCTTCTCTTATCCAACTTCCTACAGCTTTTTGAACATATTCGTCTTTGTCGTTCACAAGGATTTCTGCAATTTTAAAAGTGTCTTCTATTTCGTTTTTTCTTATAAAATAGTAAGTGCTAACAATTGCAGTTCTTCGTTCCATTGGATTTTCGGATTTTGCCAACTCGTACAATGGTTTTTTGTCCTTGTCGTATAAATAACCTCCAACGACATATGGTGCACTTCTATCTACCAAACCCCAATTATTAATCCACTTATGATTTTCTAAATATGCTCTGTAAATTGCTTTCCTTTCTTCGGAAGATGTTTTTTTATTTCGTGCTTTCCAATCTAATATTGAAACAGCTCCAAGGCGATGATTGTCACTTTTATCTTGTAACAATTTTACAACCTCAACTACTGGAGTTTGTTGATATTCTTTTGCCAATGAAAACAGTTCTCTTTTCGGAATTTCTCCCGAATAATCCTGACCGATTATTTTTAAAGTTTCGATAAATTCTTTAGCAGTCATTTTTTGTCTTTCACATTTAGAACATCAATTCAAAATTCAAGTTGTCATAAGTTAATAAAAATGCAATTTCTTTTTTTAGCTTGTGGCTAAAGTATCTTTATATAGCTCGTAGCATGTAAATTAAACAATTACTTTAGGATTGAGTACGAGCCAAATTTAAAAATTTGGCGGACTCGCAAATATGCCTTAACTTCGATTAAGCAACTGATGAGCTATGAGCTATATACGTTAGCAGTCTGCCCTTTGTTCTTAATTATATAAGAAAGATGTAGGTCATCATTAATTTTTAATATGATTAAAGTTAGTAATTTCAAATATGTTAGATAGGAATATTCATGTCTCGAAATTTCTTCTGGATTTGCCTGAGTACCATGTAAGTAACTATTTCTTAAATCCATTCCATTTGTAAATTCCTTTTTATTCAGGTGGAAATTGAAATAACTTTGTTCAGGTTTAGACAATAAAGTGCTTTCAAAATAAATTATATTATTTTTTTCCATTTTTATTGCTTCCTCTTGATATTCTTTAGGGAAATGATAAAAGCTACTAAACTCATTTTCAAATAAATCTTTAAGAATAAATACTCTTGGTATATTAGAAAATTGAATATTGTTTTTCTTATCAAGGAACAGAAATCCTTTATCTATTAGATAGTTTAATTGTGGTTTTTGATATTCTTCATAATTGTCAAAGCAAACTTCCTCATTTGCAAGTAAATCAAAAAAGTTGCGATAATGTTTTTCTTTAAATGGTTCAATATAAGCAAGCATTGTTTGATCAGAGAAAAACAAACTTGAACAATTAACTAAATCCTCATTATCGTTTTTAAAATAAATATATTTATTAGGAATTAAACTTGGTATATCATTTATATTACTAGGTTTTGAGGTCATTTGCAATAATTCAAAATCTATTTCTCTTTCTTCTACAAAAAGCTTGAATTGTTTTAATACTGATTCAAATTCAGGCGCAATAAATCTTACTTTTTCAAAACTCGAAATGTTATCAGAAGGTATAGATATTCGAGCATTACTAGCAAAATTATATTTTTCCTTAAATACTGAAGTAAAAACATTTTGCAAAATAGTCTCTAACGATTTTTCTAAACCAGTTAATAATCTATAATATGCAGCGATATGAACATATGATGTCATGTTTTTCATATCGAAAGATATGCCTCGTTTGTATTCATTTTGAGAACGAATACCCATTATTCTTTCTAATACTCCAAATTCACTTTTTTTGCTAACTAGTTCAATTCTATTCTGGTTATCCAAATATTCAAAGAGTATTATAAAATTTAGAAATAATGAATGAGAATCACTATTCTCTTTTATATAATTAAAACTATACGAATAGTTAGTTGTTAAATCTTTAATGTTTCCTTCTTTGATAGTTTTTTGATTTTTCGAAAATCCTACGGAAATACCAAACTTTTGCCCAGAAAAACCTTTTTTTTGATTTAATATTTTTTCAGTTTCTAATTTTTCTTTTCTTTTTGCTTTTAGCCTAGTTTTATCTGATATTTTGAAGTCATTTCTATTTCGTGCAATTTTTATTAAACGTAAATAATTCAAATTACAATCTTCATTGTCGATATATTTTGATATTATATTCTCTTTATCATTTATCGTTAAACTCTTGGGCAAATATTCTCTCTTTTTGTTATGATTATTATTTTCCGCTTCATAAATTGAGAGTAATATCTCAGCTGTTTTTGAGTATGACAATAGAAATTCTCTAGTCGCATTATTATATTTATCCACTAGCTTTTTATTTGATAGAAAGCTTCTTATTTCATAAGGGTTAATTTTTAAAATACTCTCGATACTTTCATGAGATATGACACTGAATAGTTTATAATTATTTACAAGCTCCCAAAATGAATTGACATATCCATATATAAGTTTCTCATAGTAAAAACATACATTGTTGTCATTTAATTTTGCCATAAATTGACCTACAATAGAGCCAAATCTGATTGCTTTTTTCTTGAAATTTATGATTTCATTTGAAGTCCAGCTTTTTAAGTATAACTCTTTATCGATGAATTTTTTGATATTGTAAAGTTCCATTACATCGTTAATGTCTTCATAAATAATTTCTGCCTCATTTTTTAAGATATGTTCACGCTTAGACATACGATAACCTGCTGCCATGTCATCTTTTGAGTAAAATATTACTCTATTAAAATCGGATTTTCGCATGATAATAAGAATTGTTATTTGGGGTTGCGGCTAACTCTTTTTATCACAACCCACAACCTAAACCGCAACAGCCCCTTTAATATGTGGATGCGGATCGTAATGCTCTAAAGTAAAATCCTCAAATTTAAAATTGAAGATGTTTTTGACCTTAGGATTTAGCGTCATTGTTGGTAATGGTCTAAGATCTCGAGATAATTGTAATTCGAGTTGCGCAATGTGATTGCTGTAGATATGCGCATCACCAAAAGTGTGGATAAACTCGCCAGCCTCGTAACCGCAAACTTGAGCGATCATCATAGTGAATAGCGCATAAGAAGCAATATTAAAAGGTACTCCTAAAAAAATGTCGGCACTACGTTGATACAACTGTAAGGAAAGTTTTCCTTTCTCCTCTCCTTTGGAGAGGTCGGGAGGAGAAACATAAAATTGAAAAAATGCGTGGCATGGCGGTAAGGCCGCTTTGCCATTAGCTACGTTTTCACTAAAGGATTTTGACGTATCTGGTAATACCGACGGGTTCCAAGCAGACACCAACATGCGTCGGCTATTTGGGTTGGATTTTAGGGTTTCAATAACATCTTTGATTTGATCAATGTCATCGCTGTTCCAATTACGCCATTGATGACCATACACTGGACCTAAATCGCCGTTTTCATCAGCCCAAGAGTTCCAGATTTTGACGCCATTTTCGGTTAAATAATTAATGTTCGTATCACCATTTAAAAACCAAAGCAATTCGTAGATGATGGATTTTAAATGTAATTTCTTGGTGGTAACCATAGGAAATCCTTCGGATAAATCAAAGCGCATTTGGTAGCCAAATACACTTTTGGTTCCTGTTCCCGTGCGGTCTCCTTTGTCGTTGCCGTGTTCTAAAACGTATTTTACTAGGTCGTGATATTGTTTCATAGTTCTATTCCTGCGAAGGCAGAAACCTCTTTAAATTAAACACCAAATTAATCATTTAAATATGCTCGCTTTCGCAGAGTATACTGCTTGAGTAACAAATGTATGATAATCGATTGCCAGCTCTTCCCTTTAGGCATAATTAATGACAAACTTTAAGCAGGAAATTTATCAAATTTAAAAGCCTTACATTTCAATTTGAGCCTTTAAATCGCGTTTACGAATTTAAATAAAAGCAGCGTTTTCGTTCTTCCGAAGTAATAATTAATATCAAAAGTTATTAACGTAATGAACCAGATTTATGTGCGAAGAACTATGATAATACATGTTGCTGCGAGCGCTTACAAAGAGGTTTTGACTTTGGCAGAAATATTTTACCCAATAATCATCCCAGCAATGGTTGCTGAAATTAAAGAAGCTAAAGTTCCACCAAGAAGCGCCTTCATACCAAATTTAGATAATTGCGTACGTTGGCCTGGTGCTAATGACCCGATGCCTCCAATTTGAATCCCGATAGACGCAAAATTTGCAAAGCCGCAAAGCATATACGTTGCCATAATAATCGATTTGTCAAATTTTAAATGGGTCGCATTCGCCACGTTTTTTAAATCGGCTAATTGTATATAACCAATAAATTCGCTAGCGGCTAATTTGATTCCCAGTAATTGTCCCATGAGTGCCATATCTTCATGAGCGACTCCAATAAGCCACATTAAGGGCGCAAAAGCGTAACCTAGTAGAAATTCGAGCGATAAGCCGCCATAAGATGTATTGCTTACTACCCAACCATTGAGCGTCGTGACATCACCAACCCATCCTAAAATGCCGTTGAGCATGGCAATAAAAGCAACAAATACCAAAAGCATCGCGCCTACGTTGACAGCAAGCCTTAAGCCCTCGGTTGTACCGTTGGCGATGGCGTCTAAAATATTAGCGCCAATTTTTTCTTGGGATACAGAAACGTCTGTATTGATACTTTCGGTTTGAGGAAAAAGAATTTTTGAAATGACAATAGCGCCAGGTGCTGCCATGACCGAAGCTGCCAATAAATGTTTTGCATAGACGAGGCGAAGTGCAGGATCGTCACCACCTAAAAACCCAATATATGCTGCCAGCACTGCACCAGCAACAGTAGCCATGCCGCCAATCATGACGAGCAGTATTTCAGACTTGTTCATTTTCTCTAAATAAGCCTTGATGAGAAGTGGTGCTTCGGTTTGGCCTAAAAAAATGTTTCCGGCAACACTTAAGCTTTCTGCTCCAGAGATTTTAAGGAGCTTGGTCAACAACCATCCGAAGGCTTTGACCACTTTTTGGATAATTCCGAGGTAAAACAAAACCGATGTTAATGCTGAAAAGAATAAAATTGTTGGCAAAACCTGAAAGGCAAAGATGAAACCATAAGAGTTGACATCCATTACACCGCTAAAAAGAAATTCACTACCAGCTCTCGTGAAATCTAAAATATTGATAAAGACTTGACCAACGCTCTCAAAAATAACCTTGATAAATTTTACTTTAAGAACACCAATAGCGATGATAAGTTGAAACGCCAATCCAATACCGACCGTTCGCCAGTTAATAGCCCTACGGTTACTACTAAATAAGAAAGCGATAAAAATAAGAGAGACCATTCCCAATACGCCACGCCAAAGGCTAGTGAGTGAAAAGCCTTGGTTTGGAATGATGGTTTCGGTGATTTCTTGTTGTGCTATGAAGGCTGGATTGGAACTTGACACAAATTCAAGAACTTCATTGCCTTTTTTGAGAATTAATTCGTTAGACGTTTGTTCAATAATTTCATAGTAAATATCGACAACTGAGGGTACTTTTTGTTTAAATACCAGTAGCTTATTATTTTGAAGCCAGATGCCTTTATTAAACGTATTGTTAACGATAGAAAAATAATTGCCATTTTCTTTAAGCTCTAAAAACTCTTTGCCCTTTGTAAATTGTAGTTCGGCATTGATGCTATCGGGATAAGACTCGTAGATGGTATGTTCTGCCAATTGCCATAATTGCAACTTTTGGTCTAAGGAAATTTTACTAGGCTCTTGAACGACATTGATATCTAAGCTATCATTTGTTTTTGTCAATTCAACATCTTGTGCGAAGGCTGTCGTTAATCCAAAAAAAATAGCTACAATAGCCAGCGTTAAATGTTTCATGTCAACCTGTAAGTTAGCGTTTGGAAATTTCGTCTCGAATTTTAGCTGCCAATTCATAATCTTCGTTATTAACGGCTTCATCCAGAAGCGTGTGTAATTCTTGAAGAGACTTATTGGTATAGTTTTCTTGTATGTTCGCTTCAATTTCTTCGGCCACAAGTTCATCAACAAGGATAGAATCCTGGTCTTGATCTTCGTCATCCTTTTTAGGATTGACTTTAAGGTAAATACCTGCTTTGTCTAAGATATTCTTATAGGTGAAAATAGGAGCCTTGAATCGCAAAGCCAATGCAATGGCATCACTCGTTCTAGCGTCTATAATTTCCTCAATTTTATCACGTTCGCAAATTAGACTAGAGTAAAAGACACCATCTACTAATTTATGGATAATGACTTGTTTGACAACAATATCAAAACGATCGGAAAAATTCTTGAATAAATCGTGGGTAAGCGGTCTTGGAGGCCTAATTTCTTTTTCAAGCGCGATAGCTATAGATTGGGCTTCAAACGCACCAATAACAATTGGTAATTTACGATCACCATCTACTTCATTAAGGATTAAGGCATACGCACCATTTTGGGTTTGGCTGTACGAAATTCCTTTAATATTTAATCTAACTAGACTCATAATTTATAAAACGCAAAGAACTGTTTTAATTTAGACTTTACAAACTACATCGTGCAGTTTATATATAAAGAACTAAATTGAAACAGCTCCTTTGAAGCTACAATTTAAAAAAAATTATGCGTTTTGTGCTTTAAATACTTTTAATTTTTCGATCAACGCTGGTACAACGTCAAAGGCATCACCTACGACTCCATAATCGGCTGCCTTAAAGAAAGGGGCTTCGGGATCGGTATTGATGACTACCTTTACTTTAGAAGAATTGATGCCTGCTAAATGCTGTATGGCTCCCGAAATTCCGATAGCGATATAAAGGTTTGAGGCAACGGGTTTTCCTGTTTGACCAACGTGCTCTCCATGAGGTCTCCATCCTAAATCTGAAACTGGCTTAGAGCATGCGGTTGCAGCACCAAGAACTTCAGCAAGCTCTTCGATCATGCCCCAGTTTTCTGGACCTTTTAATCCGCGACCACCAGAAACAACTACTTCAGCATCGGCAATCGTGACTTTGTTGGTTGCTTTATCAACGGATTCTACGGTGACACCTGAGTTTGGAATGGAGGGCGAAAAATCTTCGGCAGTAGCACTTCCGCTAATTTCAACCAATCCAAAGGCATTTTTTGAAACACCAACAATTTTATGATCGGTATCAATAGAGGTCATGTTAAACGCCTTGTTGGTAAATGCCGTTCGTTTTACGGTAAAAGGCGATAAGTTAGATGGCGCGTCAACCACGTTTGAAGCATAACCAGCGTCTAAGCCAATGGCGACTAGAGGCGCTAAATATTTGCTATCTGCGCTAGAACTAATCACAACGACGGTGGCACTTTCTTGCTTCGCCGCCTGCTCAATAACACTGGCGTAGGAATTGGCATTGAATTTATCTAAATCGCCATTACTCACTTTTAACACTTTATCTACACCGTAAGTTCCTAGCTCTGAAACATCATCGGCATTCACGGTTACAGCGGTTACTGTAGTGCCCATTTGATCTGCTACAGCTTTAGCATAGGATGCCACTTCAAATGCTGTCTTTTTAAATTTTCCTTGTTCTGATTCTGTATATACTAAAACTGACATAATTTTTATGTTTTCATCTCTCCAAGCCCTCTCCCTGAGGAAAGGCGCTTTCAAGATTTGTTATTATTAACTATTTAATTGTGAATTCCTATTTCCGAAGAAAAAAAATTTAGCGCTCATTTTATCTAAGCATCCTCCGCAATTTTTCATCCAGATTGAAATGGTTAGGTGAGTATTAAATCGCCTTGGCCTCATTATGGAGTAAATTGATCAATTCATCAAGATTATCGGCATCTACTAACGTGACGTCACCTTTAGGAACTGGTTTCTCAAATTTGACGCTTTCGGTTTCTGTAGAAGCATCTGTAGGCTCAACGACATTTAAGGGTTTTTTGCGTGCCATCATGATCCCTCTCATATTAGGGATACGAAGATCACTTTCTTCTACCAGTCCTTTTTGACCGCCAATAACCAATGGTAAACTCGTAGAGACAGTTTCTTTACCACCATCAATTTCACGCATCGCAGTTACTGAGCTTGTGGACGTATCAATTTCTAGGCTAATACAATTGGTGACAAAATTGGAGTCGGTCAATGCGGCAAGCATTCCTGGAACCATGGCACCATTATAATCAATAGATTCGCGTCCCGCAATAACGAGGTCATAACCGCCATCTTTTACCACCTTAGCCAATTCTTTTGCTACCTGATAACCATCTTTTGCAGGCGTATTTACTCGTATCGCAGAGTCGGCACCAATAGCAAGCGCTTTTCTAAGTGTAGGCTCTGTTTCTGGTCCGCCAACATTTACTACTGTCACTTGTGCACCTTGTTTCTCTTTAAACCACATGGCACGTGTGAGACCAAACTCATCATTGGGATTGATGACAAATTGCACACCGTTGGTGTCAAACTTCGTGTTGTCATCTGTAAAATTAATTTTTGAAGTCGTATCAGGAACGTGACTAATACATACTAATATATTCATATCGAAATAATTTATGTTGAATAATATTCTTAGGCACGAAGATAATTATTTTAATCTAATTTTACTATGCGTGCATAATAAAATTTTGTGAAAATTAATGTATGAGGAGAAATTATTGTCAATTCTTCAAAAATTTGAAGATTTTTTGTTGATTGTCGGAGTTTGAAAGCTTTATTAGATAAATGCCATTGGTCAAAATGGACACATTGATACTATTGTCTTGAAATTTTGTTTCGGGGATGACGAGTTGTCCAGTCATGTTAAAAACCTCAATGAGTATATGCTCATCTTCAAAATGCCTTAATTGTAAATATGGATTCCCTTTCTCTTTATATGGGAATAGTGCTATTATTTCATTTTCCTGTATAGAGAGATTAACATCGCTAAATTCAATGCTATCATATCCAAAGATATCATTGGTTTTATACCATTGCATAGTGTTTGAGGATTCATTAAAGGTAACAGTGATGTTATTTTCTGTAGCTCCAGAGCATACTATATCTAAAATGTTATATAGTGTGCTTTCAATCGTAGTACAAATATCGTTAAAATCTGATTCGTTAGAGATCCCAGAGACTGCTTCCCATAATTGGAGTGTATTATCTAAATTTGTAAATCCGTTCGGATTTCCACCTTTCAAACCAATTGTAAACGTATTTCCACATGGTGTAGTGTTAACCGTTTCCATATAGAGCATATCTAGCTGCTCATCATAGTTAAATGTTACGCTTAGGGTAAAGTCGCTCGGCACGTCTAAGAGTGGACACCCGTCACAGGGATCACTATCAGAAGTCGTAATATATTTTGAAAGGTCATAAGAATTACCGTTCAACGTAGTAAAAATATCAGCACTGATTGGTGTAAAAAATGATTCGTAGTTATAATAGTAGTCTTCCGCTGAAATGACATCTATAGGGACATCGTTGACCATACGTTCAATTAGGCTTTTAGAGCTATGTACAATAGTATAAAATTGTTCTAAAACTCCAGAAGCACTTGGGAACGTTTGATAAAAATCATAAATGATGTAATCATTAAATACGTTGGTCACAGTTTGACTCGGAAATATCAGCGTTTTTGTACCGTTTGTATTATCAATGACATTCGGAATGTTGTTACTATCAGTAATAGTGAGAATTGATTTAATTTCAGAACACAAAATCTCATTTTGAGAAAAACAATGCAGCGTACATGCCAAAAAAATAATGGTTAAAAAATATTGTTTGAACATAAGAAAGAGCTTATTTACTCAAATATAGTTAAATAGTAATTTACTTAATGTTTTTCAATTTAATTTGTGTGTTATTAATGATCAATAATTCTTACTTTTGCTACTCGATAATTTGTTTAATTAAAAAGTTCTTTCCTACGGGAAGACGGAAGATGGGATGAAGACAATTCAATTTAGAGAAGCGATTTGCGAAGCCATGAGCGAAGAAATGCGCCGTGATGAAAGCATTTACTTGATGGGAGAGGAAGTGGCAGAATATAATGGTGCGTACAAAGCGTCAAAAGGTATGCTCGATGAGTTTGGTGCAAAGCGTGTTGTGGATACACCAATTTCTGAACTCGGTTTTGCTGGTGTTGCCATAGGATCTACCATGACGGGTAATCGCCCAATCGTAGAATACATGACATTTAACTTCTCTTTGGTAGGCATTGATCAAATTATAAATAATGCAGCGAAAATTAGGCAAATGTCTGGCGGCCAATTTAAATGTCCAATTGTTTTTCGTGGCCCAACCGCTTCTGCAGGACAATTAGGCGCAACACATTCCCAAGCTTTTGAAAGTTGGTTTGCCAACACGCCGGGATTAAAAGTGGTGATTCCTTCAAATCCATATGACGCAAAAGGCTTGTTGAAATCGGCCATTCGTGATGACGATCCAGTAATTTTCATGGAAAGCGAGCAAATGTATGGCGATAAAGGTGAAGTGCCAGAGGGGGAATATACCATTCCTTTAGGTGTTGCCGAAATAAAAAGAGAGGGGACTGACGTTACGATTGTTTCCTTCGGAAAAATAATAAAAGAAGCTTATAAAGCTGCTGAAGAATTAGAGAAGGAAGGGATTTCTTGTGAGATTATCGATTTACGAACCGTTCGACCAATGGATCGAAATGCGATTTTAACTTCCGTAAAGAAAACAAATAGATTAGTGGTTTTAGAAGAAGCGTGGCCATTTGGTAACGTGGCGACCGAAATTACCTATTTAGTACAATCTGAAGCCTTCGATTATCTTGATGCTCCAGTTGTAAAAATCAATACGGCCGATACACCAGCACCATACTCGCCGGTATTATTGGCAGAATGGTTGCCAGATTACAAAGAGGTGATCAAGGCCGTCAAAAAAGTGATGTATAAATAAATCGTAAATTTTTACGTTATATATAAGACTTCGTCCTCCATCGTCATTACTTATAGTGCGATAGTAGATGAAGTTTTTTACTTATGAAACAAAAGCTCCTTATCTTATTTTTCTTCTTCGGAATGTGTTCTGCATTCACTCAAACTAAAGTGAGTGGCTATATTTTTGACGAGTTTGATGTACCTGTCGCTTTTGCCAATGTTTTGTTTAAAGGCTCTACAGAAGGCACTATTAGTAATGAGGACGGCCGATTTTATCTCGAATCTGATGATACTTGGGATGCCTTAATAATTTCTTTTTTAGGCTACGAGCGGCAAGAAATCAAATTGGAGAAGAAAGTCAATTATGATTTAAAATTCATTCTCATAGAAGAGGCAGGCGCTCTGGATGAGGTCGTTATCGTGACTGGAAAACAATCTAAAAAAGCATCTGAAAACCCTGCCATTAGAATACTTCAAAAAATTTGGGAACGTAAACGTCAAAACGGTTTGCGTCAATTTAAACAATACCAATACGATAAATACGAAAAGGTTGAATTTGATCTCAATACGATAGACAGCGCCCTTATAAAAAGCAAACTATTTAAAGGGATGGAATTTGTCTTTGAAGAGGTCGATACGTCTAATATTACAGGTAAAACCTATCTGCCTATTTTTATAAACGAAGCGGCAAGTAAAGTGTATGGCGACAACAAAATAAGCGAAGAAAAGGAAGTGCTTAAAGGAAATAAAAACTCTGGCTTTAGTAATAATCAAATGATCATTGACTTTATCGACGATCTTTATGCCGATTTTGATATCTACAACAATTACCTCAAATTTTTTGATAAGAGTTTTGTGAGTCCATTGTCTCGCACAGGGATCCAGACCTATAATTATGTGCTGTCAGATAGTGCTTTTATAGATAATAAATGGTGCTACAATATTATTTACTATCCAAGACGAAAAAACGAGTTGACGTTTAAGGGTGATTTTTGGGTCAACGATTCTACGTTTGCCATCAAGGATATCAATTTGCAAGCTTCAAAGAGCGCTAATATCAATTGGGTAAAAGAGATTTATATTGAACAGGAATTTGAGGTTTTAAATGATTCGGTGTTTTTGATCAAGCGCGATTATATGTTATCTGACTTTGCCATAAACAAAAAAGAAAAGTCACGTGGTGTCTACGGAAAACGTACAACCCTGTATAACAATTATGAGTTTAATATTCCGAAGTCCAAAGAGTTTTACGGGCAAGAAGTGTACAGTTACAATGAAGACGCTTATAATCGAGACGAGGATTTTTGGGATAAAAACCGCATGGAAGCTCTTAATAAAGATGAGCGAGGTGTTTATAAAATGTTGGATACGCTTAAAACAGTCAAAAAATTTAAACGGCTTTATAACATTGGCAGTATTTTGGCCTCTGGTTACATTGAAGTGCCAAGCTTGAATTTGGATATTGGTCCTGTGTTTTCCGTTTTTGGTTTTAATGAGGTAGAAGGTACCCGTATTCGTGGTGGCGGTCGTACTTATTTTGGCCCTAACGATCTATGGCGTATTGAAGGGTTTTTGGCATACGGCTTTAGAGATGACAAATTTAAGTATGGTATTTCAGGAAAATGGCTGGTTGATAAACGACGGCGACTTATTATTTCTGCGGGTAATAGGCGTGATGTCGAACAAATTGGTGCTAATTTAACATCATCTACCGATGTGCTTGGTCGCAGTTTAGCCTCTTCGGCAGTAGTTGGCACCGCAGTAAATGATAAATTGACGACTATAAACTTAACTACTGTGGCTATTGAAATGGAGCCTTCAAAAAACTTCGTCGTGCGCGCTAGCGGAACATTTAAAACCTTAGAATCGGCATCACCAACATTCAGTTTAGATTACAATGACCCGCTCTCGCCAAGCGGTATTTCTTCAGAAGTGGTGCAATTTGAGACCGCATTATCACTCTCGTTTTTTCCAAATCGGAAAATGACCGGTTATGGCGTTGAACGTCGCATCGCCAATGACGGGTTTCCAAGTTTATTTGCTCAGGTAACACGAGGCGATAAAACTGTTTTTAATAGTGATTTTGATTTTACAAAGGTTCAGTTTTCATACATCCAGCCATGGCAGGTTGGTGGTTTTGGGAGATTAACCACGAGGATTGAAGCAGGAAAGACCTTTGGGGAAGTTCCGCTGGCTTTGTTGAGCGTGGTTCCAGGAAACCAATCCTACTTTTCGATCTATAATACGTTTCCGCAGTTGGATTTTTATGAGTTTGTAACCGATACCTATACGTCTTTACATTTAGAGCATAATTTTAACGGTCGCTTTTTTTCGAGGATCCCTTTTTTAAAGAAATACAATTTAAGAGCCATCGTTGGTGTTCGAGGTGTTTGGGGTGATATCTCAAATGAAAATATTGCATTGAATACTACCGGGAATCCTGTAGAGACACCATTGGTCGCGCCTAATGAAGAACTCTACTACGAATATAGCTTTGGTGTTGGCAATATCTTTAAAATCCTGCGAATCGATTTCAACTTTAGAGGTAATTATCTAGACAATCCAGAGGCAAGACCTTTTGGGGTGACGGGAAGTTTTGGATTTAGTTTTTAAGGATTATTCTTTCTTCTAGTTTCCGCTCGTCGCATGGGCATCGCATCAATTGTATTGAATAAATCGGTCGTGCTGAGTACATCATACTGTTCCATCTTTTTTTTCCCATCAAGACCGATTAAGATCACTTCAAAAGGCTTTCTAATTGTTTTGTGTTGTCGATATAATGTTGTGCTTTCTATCCATTTATTTTCATCGGCAGTTCCAGTTCTATATGCAGTTGGGGTGATTTGATATACGATTAGCTTTCGATCCTCTAGTCCTTTTTCCTGCCGTTTAAGTTCTTGCAGTTGCTGCTTAAATGCACCGTTGGTGCCGTTATCAGTAATTACAAGCAACAGTCTTTGCTTCCATTGGTGCTTTCCTAAATCCTGCGCGTTCATAGAGGACGTTGATAAAAGTGTCATAATGATGACGGTTAGTAAAGGGATATAGTTGTTCATTTCCGTTCTAAAAATCATGGTATTTAGTCATTCGTACCAAGTTCGCCAATTTTTCTGATAAACTCAAATTCAGTTTTAATTGTGAAAGTCAAACAATGCATTATCTTTGCAGCCCGAAATACGCTGATTTTTAAGCACAGGCATATTTGTAAGATTAGAAGCGAAAGAACAAGATAAATCCTATTTCCGTAGAAAAAATATAAATTACAATGACAGCAACTGGTAAATTAACTTTTGATGTGTTGATTGAAATCCCAAAGGGGAGTCGCAATAAGTATGAATACGATTTTGATTTGCATAAAATACGCTTTGATCGTATGCTATTCTCGTCGATGATGTATCCTGGTGATTATGGTTTTATTCCTGAAACGCTTGCTTTGGACGGAGACCCTCTAGATGTTTTGGTAATGGGAACCGAGCCTACCTTTCCCATGTGTGTGATGGAAGTCAAGCCAATTGGCGTATTTCACATGACCGATGAAAAAGGACCAGATGAGAAATTGATATGCGTCCCAACAACCGATCCTATCTGGAATATCTACAATGATATCGAGGATTTGAATCCGCATAGAATTAAGGAAATTACCCATTTCTTTCAGGTATACAAAGATCTGGAAAAGAAAAAAGTTGATGTTGGTGGCTGGGGAAATGCAAAGGAAGCTTACGAGATTTTAAATAAATGTGTTGAGCGCTACGAAAACAGCGAGCATAAGGCTAACGGTAACTTTACCATATAGCGATTAAATTCACCATAAGACTAAACCCTTCTGTATAAAAACAGAGGGGTTTTTTAGTTTTGATGCTTTTCACTACTTTTGCCCAGCTAAATAACAATCAAAATTAAATTATATATGGAATCACTAATGATTTACATGCCAATCGCTTTGGCTGTTTTAGGATTAATTTACATGGTTATCAAAAAATCATGGGTAATGAAACAAGACGCTGGAGATGGTAAAATGAAAGAAATATCAGATCATATTTATGAGGGTGCACTGGCATTTTTAAATGCCGAGTACCGTTTGTTAGCCATTTTCGTGGTCATCGTAAGTGCGCTTTTAGCGGTTGTTTCATTCGTAGTACCAACGACGCATTGGTTAATCGTGATTGCGTTTATATGTGGTGCAGTGTTTTCGGCATTTGCTGGAAATATTGGGATGAAAATCGCCACGAAAACAAATGTTAGAACGACGCAAGCAGCAAGAACAAGTTTGCCAAATGCGCTTAAAATCTCTTTTGGAGGCGGGACGGTTATGGGACTTGGAGTCGCAGGTCTCGCTGTTTTGGGCTTGACCGCTTTTTTTATATTGTTCTTCTGGTTTTTTATGGGAAGCGCATGGACCAACACGATGGACATGACTATCGTTTTAGAAACACTAGCTGGCTTCTCTTTGGGAGCTGAGTCTATCGCCTTATTCGCAAGAGTAGGTGGTGGCATCTATACAAAGGCTGCCGATGTTGGTGCCGATTTAGTAGGTAAAGTTGAAGCAGGAATTCCTGAAGATGATCCTCGTAACCCTGCGACCATAGCAGATAATGTTGGTGATAATGTTGGTGACGTTGCAGGTATGGGAGCCGATTTATTTGGATCTTATGTCGCAACAGTATTGGCCGCGATGGTACTTGGTAACTATGTCATCAAAGATATGGGCGGTAATATTTCTGATTTCGGTTTTGGCGGTATTGGTCCAATTTTATTACCAATGGCGATTGCAGGTGTAGGGATCATTATTTCAATCATAGGTACGATGTTGGTGAAAATAAAAAGTAACGATGCTAAAGAATCTCAAGTAATGGGCGCTTTAAACGTGGGTAACTGGACATCAATTGTTTTGGTTGCTGTGGCCTGTTTTGGATTGGTAAAATGGATGTTACCAGAAACCATGCAAATGAATTTCTTTGGCGAAGGCTTACAGGATATTTCTTCAATGCGTGTTTTCTATGCAACCTTGGTTGGTCTATTTGTTGGCGCTGTGATTTCCTCTGTAACCGAATATTATACAGGTTTAGGTAAAAAACCAATTTTAAATATTGTACAACAATCAAGTACTGGAGCAGGAACCAATATCATCGCAGGTTTAGCAACGGGTATGATCTCTACGTTCCCTTCGGTATTGTTATTTGCTGGAGCGATTTGGGCATCATATGCTTTTGCAGGTTTTTATGGAGTAGCATTGGCAGCTTCTGCCATGATGGCGACAACTGCGATGCAATTAGCGATTGATGCGTTTGGACCAATTTCTGATAATGCAGGAGGTATTGCCGAGATGAGTGAACAAGAACCAATCGTAAGAGAACGTACCGATATATTAGATTCAGTTGGTAATACAACAGCAGCTACAGGTAAAGGTTTTGCTATTGCTTCCGCAGCATTGACATCGTTGGCCTTATTTGCTGCCTATGTCACGTTTACAGGAATCGATGGAATAAACATTTTTAAAGCGCCAGTATTGGCCATGTTATTTGTTGGTGGTATGGTTCCCGTAGTATTTTCGGCTTTAGCTATGAACGCCGTCGGAAAAGCGGCCATGGAAATGGTAGAAGAAGTGCGCCGTCAGTTTAGGGACATTCCAGGCATTATGGAAGGTACTGGAAAACCAGAATACGATAAGTGTGTGGCGATTTCTACAGAAGCTTCTTTAAAAGAAATGATGCTACCGGGATTATTGACCATTGGCTTTCCGCTTGTCATTGCTTTTGTTCCAATGTTGTTTGGAATGAACCATTTGGCCATTGCAGAAATGTTAGGTGGTTATATGGCTGGTGTTACAGTTTCTGGTGTACTTTGGGCAATTTTTCAAAATAACGCTGGTGGCGCTTGGGATAATGCCAAGAAATCTTTTGAGGCAGGTGTGATGATAAATGGTGAAATGACCTATAAGGGATCAGATGCTCATAAGGCTGCCGTGACTGGTGATACTGTTGGTGATCCATTTAAAGACACCTCTGGACCATCAATGAACATTCTAATTAAATTAACTTGTCTTATCGGTTTGGTAATTGCTCCAATTTTAGGCGGACATGCTACGGAAGAAGGATTAACAACGATTGAAAATACAGTTGAATCAACCCAAGATCTTGCCGTTTTGAACGGTAATTCTTCATATGAATTTGCCATTGCTACAATCACAACAACGACTATGGTTGAAGGGGTCGAAATAGATACTGAGGAAATTATTGAAGGTACTTTAGAAGAAGTCAATGCCAAAATTGAAACTCTTAAGAGAGAAGGCATTCACGGAAAGTTTCACTATAAATTAGATGAAAGTAAAGGAGAAATAAGTAAATCGGTTGCGGTCAAACTAATGGCCAAAAGCTAAAATAAGCTTTGAATATAAAGATAAGCCACGTTAATCGTGGCTTTTTTATTACTTTTAAACTTCTTAAACGTTGACTATTCATGGGTTGGTTCAAAAAAGATCCCTTACAAATTATATCATTTCAAAGCTATGGCACAACATCTCATTTCTATGCGAGAGGTCGAGCATTAGAAGATGAATCTATCGACCTCGAAGCTCAAAAAATTTGGCATTTGGCCATGAATACTTGGAAGCGATTTGAGACCGATGAAATCAAGCATGTAGGTGTTGATATCAAACTTCCAAACAATAAAGTTTTTAAGGTCGTAACCAATGATAATGGTTATTTCAAGGTTGACGAATCTTCGGGGAATCTGGATGAACTTACAAATGCAGAAGGGTGGTTGTCTTATGAGTTGTCGTATAATGATGTCAATATCAAACGCACGATTCAAAACAACAATCGATTTCCAGGTGAATTATTGATTCCTTCTGAAAAAGCAGATTTTGGGGTTGCCAGTGATATCGATGACACCATTTTGCATACTGGTGTGGTCTCGCTTTTAAAGTGGAAAGTGATTTATAATTCTATATTTAAACACGCTAAAAATAGAAGTCCGTTAGAAGGAGCGGCAGATTTTTATCATAGACTACATCGCGGAAAAACTGATGATAATGCAAATCCGATTTTTTACGTAAGTCATAGTCCGTGGAATTTATACCGTTACCTCGATCTGTTCTTGAAGCAAAATAACTTTCCAAAAGGGCCAATATTACTGCGTAGTTTGAGTAATTTTCTTCGGAAAAAACCTCAAGATGAAAAGCCTCAAAAACAAAAAGAGATTCTTAATTTATTAAAAACCTATCCTAATTTACCTTTTATTCTTATAGGCGATAGTGGTGAACACGATACTGATATTTATATGGAAATAGCAGAAGAATTCCCTGATAGAATTTTAGCAATATACTTGCGAAGTGTAAAGCACAAAAAGAAAATGCTAAGGGTACAAGGTCTGGTTGATAATTATAAAACGACCATGGTCTTGATGGTCGAGAGCAGTGAACAAGCGATAGCGCATGCTCGTAAGCATGGATTCATTAAGTAAAACAAAATTTAAAACTCGTCTTTTGAGAATTTATCCCATTTCCTATACAACTCTTGAACTCGAGCAGAACGCTTAGCAGATAGTGGTTTTGCTTAAGGCTAATAAAGGTCAATAGATCAAAACTTATTTGCGCTTACGCTGAGCAAGTGGCACTGTAGCTTTGGAAGGGGAGTTCCAAAGAGGTTCAAGAAAGTCTTCAAATTACCAGAGCCCTATCTGTGTATACAAAGCAGAGAACTATGTTAAAGAATAAACTACATGGAGAATCTGTTTTGGGAGATCCAAGTAAATCTGTTTTTCGGTCTTTAAAGCGTAGTTTAAAATATCTAGACAAACAAATAGAGAACTTAGAAGCGAAGTTGTTGTTTTTAGTAAAAGAGGCACATAAAAATTTATTCACTCGTCTAAAAACAATCCCAGGAATCGATAGAAAAACCATCTATCATGCTAATCGTTTTAACAGGTGGTTTTGAGTATTTTTCAAGTGCTGGCGAATTGTGTAGTTATGCTGGTCTGACACAGGTGGTTCGCAAAAGTGGAAGCCGTGTAAGAGTACGACCGAGAATCAGTAAAATGGGAAATCAAAGGCTGAGGAATCTTATTGTTTATGTGCAGTTTCACCGCATGTAAATACAACAAGACTGGTAGAGATCTTTATGAGCGAATAGTAGCCCCAAGGGAAAGAGCAAAAAATCAGCGTTAATTGCGGTATGCAACAAGCTGCTAAAACAAGCTTTTGCAATTGCTAGATCAGGATTGATATTTGATAATGAATATAACAGTACACTGGCTAAAAATTAATGGATTTTTACTTGTTTTTTAGCACAGTACTTTGTTGGCAACTGGCATTATTTCCGAGCTAAAAACTCTTTCGCAGTCAAAACAGGAATTTTTGATTTCTTAAAATCCTGTTTATTTCGTGTAATAATTACGTCTATTTGATTTTCAATTGCAGAGTAATATTGAAGACCATCTTCAAAATCTGGAAAATCATTATCACTCAAAGCTAATTCCGTTATTTTGTCATCTAAACTTAATAATTCAACAAGTACTTTAAACTTCCTCAATATTTCCCTGGCTTCTTTTGCTGATTTGAGTTTTGAAAGAATATAATTCGTGTTTGCAAATGTTAAAGATGAAATAGCCAGTTCCAATTCTTTTTTGTCCGCACGAGAAAATAAATCGGCAGCTTCATCATAGAATTTATCTCTTTTTGAAAGTAGATCTATTACTATGTTTGTGTCAATTAATAATCTGCTCATTTATATTTCTCAATTAGGTAATCAGTATAAGCATCTTTTACGTCAAAATCTTCATCAAGATTAATTACTCCACTTAAACTTTCAACAAGAGGTGTGATTTGCGTTGAATTTCTTTTCCGTTTAGTGAGCGTTGTCAAATAAGATTCGATAAGTTTTGACAAACTAATGTTGTTAGATTTAGCATAATTCTTTGCACTTTCGATAATTGCTTTGTCTAGGCTTAATGTCAATTTTTTATCCATTGTATTTGTTTTACGTACAAATTTAATAAATTATTACGTAAGTTTGATTTTGTCACGGATATTTTTTGCTTGTGGCTAACGTCTCTGTATATGGCTCGTAGCGTGCAAATTAAACAATTACTTTCGGATGAAGAATGAGCCGAATTTTTACATCGGTTTGAAATGAATTTCCACACTTGGTAATCCCGGTGGGTCATTTTGTCCAGAAACTAAAGTCAATATCAATTTTCCTTTGTCTATAGATTTAATTCTTGAGGTCGACTTTTCTTTTATAGACAGTTCAACATATTTATTTTCCGCATCGTAAGTCCAAATTCCGCTCTCATTATTTCCGTCTTCTCGAATTAAGTCGTATTCGCCATCAGATTTAAACTTAATATCAAAATCAGCTGCACCAGGCATCTGGCCGATTTTCATTCCGTTCATCATCGCGTATTCAATTTCCCATTGTTTACACAAAACATTTTCCAATTCAGATTTCGATAACGTAACTTCCTGTGAGTAAGAAGCTAAATTCATTCCGATAATTAATCCTATTAAGATTATAGTTTTTTTCATTTTATAAGTTTTATTTTTATTTAGTTGCTCAATATGACGCACAACTACTAATATGTAAAGTTTTATTTAGGCTTTTAGTGCTGTTGTAGTGTCTTAAAATAATCATAAGTAGCATACTGCGCTCTTACGTTCTCTTCTAAATTTTTCACATACTCATTCTTCTGCGCCTCGTCAATAATCCTTGCTTTGACATTATCTGCCAATTGAAGGTTTACCAAATCACGTAAGGTGTTATGGATGTTTTTATCGAGAATAGGCGTGAGCACTTCAATGCGATGATTTAAATTTCGGGTCATCCAATCGGCAGATCCTATATACATGATTTCCTCTCCGCCATTTGCAAAAATATAGATGCGACCATGTTCTAAAAACCGATCTAAAATACTAATTACTGTAATATTTTCACTTTGGTCTTTGATGCCAGGCACTAAACTGCACATGCCTCTAATAATGAGTTTTACTTTAACGCCTGCATTACTGGCCTCATAGAGCCTTTTAATCATCGACTTATCTTGAAGGCTATTCATTTTTAAAATAATATAGGCCTCTTTGCCAGCTTTTGCGTTTTCTATTTCTTCGGAAACAAACGTTTCAAGTTGATGACGTGTCGAAAATGGGGAAACCAATAAGCGTTTGGTTTTTGGAATTAAGGTAACACCTTCCAGCACCATAAACACCTTATTGAGATCTTTTGTGATTTTTTTATGCGCGGTCATTAACCCGTAATCGGCATAAATCTTGGCAGTCTTCTCATTAAAATTTCCAGTACTGATGTAGGCATAGCGTTTAACCTTTTGATCCACCTCTCGCTCGATGTAAGCAATTTTAGAATGCACTTTAATATCGGCATAGCTATAAATCACCTTGGCACCATGTTCTTTAAAAATTGTACCCCATTTGATGTTGTTATGCTCATCAAATCGCGCTTTTACTTCAATAAACACGACGACTTTCTTACCATTCTTAGCAGCTTTTGCAATTGCCGAGTTTAATCGGGATTCATCAGCCAAGCGATAAAGCGTCATTTTTATGGTAGTCACTGCAGGATCCGAAGCTGCAGTTTCTAAAAGATTGATAACTGGGTCAAACGACTGATACGGGAAATGAAGCAACTGATCTTTGCGATCGATCGTTTCAAAAATATTGGTGGTCTTAGAAAGTATAGGATGCGGCAGAGGAGGTAAAGGCTTAAATTCTAGATCGTCATTTTTTGAAGGATTGGGAAATGAGAAGAAATCCTTGAAATTATGATGTCTTCCTCCTAAAATAATATCGGCATTATATATGTCTAATTTATTTTTTAGAATCGTCTGGAGATCAATTGGCATTCGCCTATCTATAAGAACACGTGTAGGCTGACCTTTATCGCGCTTTGGTAAGGCGTCTTGGATTTTTTTCATTAAATCGCCCGAGAATTCATCTTCAATATAAAGTTCGGCATCTCTTGAAATTTTCAAGGCGTAATACGTCACGTTTTCATCGGGATGAATCTTTGCAAGATTATCTTTTAATATATCATCTATGAAGGTGATGTAGTGTTTACCATTTTTTGGAGGGAACGTAAAAAATCGAGGTTGTGTATCTGGTATTTTCACCAAATGCAGAGTACTGCCAGACATGGTGGTAAGATAGGATGCCTCGTTATCTACAAAAATAGAATCTGGATGGTCGTGATACGATTGATCTAATTTTAAAAGAGGTTTAAGGGTTTCCTCAAAATAGGTATTTGATGCACGCTGTTGTTCTTGAGAAAACTCATGATAGTCTAACAGAAAAATACCTTCTTTTTTTAAATCTGGTATGATGGAATTCTTGAATAGACTGCCTAAGAGCTCTTGCTGCTCATGAACTTGTTTTTTAATTTCTTCTAAAACCTTGTTGGGTTTAGTGATTAGTTTTTTACGAAGCGGTTTATCTATGTTTTTAATTTGTCTAATATCTGAGACCCGAACCCTAAAAAATTCATCAAGATTTGAAGAAAATATGGCTAAAAACTTGATACGTTCGTAAAGCGGATTATTCTCATCGGCAACTTCTTGGAGTACGCGGTGATTAAATCTAAGCCATGATAAATCGCGATGGTAATATTTGGAGTTGTATAACTTCATAATTACAAAATAACAGTAATAAACTGGAGATAGTGTTAGCTAAATGCTAAATTTCATGTGCGAAATTTTTCATGGCTCCTTTGCGTTAAGGATGGAGGCTTTGTTGGAGCTCCTTGAAAAGAGCGACTGCCGAGAGCCTGCCGTTTTTCTCATGCCTAAAAGGTTCTAAAGCCTTTTAGGTATTAGAAAAACGAACGCCCCAATAAAAAATCTTATGACCTTAAAATAAGCCGTTGATTTGTGCATCGATCTTATTGATGATGCCTCCAAGATCTTCGGGATTAGCTACAAAATCGAGAGGGTCAACGTCAATAATGAGTAAGTTTCCCTTATCATATCCATGTATCCATGCCTCGTAACGCTCGTTTAATCTGCTGAGGTAATCAATACTGATAGAGTTCTCGTAATCGCGACCTCTTTTATGGATTTGCGCGACAAGATTTTGAATGGAGCTGCGTAAATAGATCAATAAATCTGGGCCTTCAACAAAACTTTCCATCAAATCAAAAAGGGATCTGTAATTTTCAAAATCACGATTGGTCATCAAGCCCATCGCATGAAGGTTGGGTGCGAAAATATGGGCATCTTCGTATATGGTGCGATCTTGAATGATATCTTTACCACTTTTGCGAATTTGGGATACTTGACGAAACCTACTGTTTAAGAAATAAACTTGCAGATTAAAACTCCAACGTTCCATCTGGTTGTAAAAATCGTCTAAATATGGATTGTCTACAACGTCCTCTAACTGCGGTTCCCATCGGTAATGTTTAGCGAGTAATTTTGTAAGTGTGGTTTTTCCCGCACCAATGTTTCCAGCGACAGCAACGTGCATATTTATTTGATTTTTAGTTGGTATTTATGAAGTTTTTTGGAATCGTAAATATACAAGGTTTGATTGGTAAGCGAAAACTGTTTTATTAACAAATTGGGAGTTTTTAACGGGATGATTTGCTCGTTTTTTTTAGACTTATAGAGAAGGGATTCACCAGCTTTAATGATAAGATTTTCATTATGAACGGCAAGCGAGGTATAGTTTAAATTTGGAAGTTTTGAAATGAGACTACCAAAATAAGTGTACTGGTACAAATACTTTTCTGTAAGCATCCAGCAGTAGTTGTAATCGCTTTTAAGGTCGAGCACGTTAGATTGCACAGGAACAGTTGAGATCCTGACCATGTCATTTTTGTAATCGTAAAGCTCTAAACGTTGGAGATCTTGGTTGAAAGTCCATAGCGTATTGTCATAACCTGTAGAGATGTGTGAAACATTTTTGTAAGGTTGTTTGGTGTTGAAATCGATCTTAAAAATTTCGGCTAGGCGATTATCAAGAATAATAACCGTATTAAAATCCTGATAAAATATGTTGATCTTTAAGGGGTTAAAAGCGTCAACCGTCGTTGGAAACCCCAATTGGACGTTACTATAGTTATTAGCAGGTTTGTCCTTGGGCTTGATGTACAAAATGGTATTCAAGGTGTAGTACACCGTTTCAAATTTATCAACATCTATAAATTGGTCGGCTTTGAGTGTCACAGAATCCATGGCAACTGTGGCAATCTGATTTTGGGCGCATAAAGTGCCCACACATAAACATAAAAAATACCGGATAAAACTCATGTCTATTTATAGAACGGATTATAAAATTGAAAATTACAAAAATTGAACCAGCTTTTGTGATACGACCTAAAAGTATTGAACACAACAAGTAACTATTTGAGGATGTAAGTTTAAAGCATCGTAATATTGCAATATTACGATGCTTTAAATAAATATGTAATCGTGACTGTTTCAGATTGTCATTAAAACACCAACTTATAGCCAAAACCTCGCACGTTTATAATTTGAATAGCGCTGTCCTGTTTTAGTTTTTTACGCAGTTTGCTGATGAATACGTCCATACTACGTGCTGTGAAAAAGTCATCGGTTCCCCATAATTTGTTTAAGATCAAAGAACGATCAAGCACTTGGTTTTTGTTTTTTACCAGATGAAAAAGGAGATGCGCTTCTCTATGGGTAAGTTGTTGTGCATGTTCTTTATAATGTAAAATTTGTTTTGGAAAATCAAAGGTGTAATGTCCAATCTCGATAATTTCTGAGTTTTTTTGTACGCGTGTACGGTTGAGTAAATTATGCATTCGTACGATGAGCTCCTCCATACTGAAGGGTTTTTTAAGATAATCGTTGCCACCAATAGAAAATCCTTCAACGACATCTTTGGTTTGTGATTTTGCAGTGAGAAAAATTATGGGAATGGCATCATCTAGGGCTCTCACATCCTTTGCCACAGCAAAACCGTCTTTTTTTGGCATCATCACGTCCAGAATCAATAGCTCTGGAGCCGCTCGTTTGTAGGTGTCAAATGCGATTTCGCCATTCTCGCAGAGCAGAACTTCAAAATCTCTAGTTTCTAGACTTTCTTTAATGATCTGCCCCAATGCGGGTTCATCTTCGGCAAGTAAAATGGTTGTTTTAGGCATTGGACAATTGAATTTTAAATTGTGTTTGCTTATTAGTGAGGTTCAACTCGATAGATCCTTGATGCTTTTCAATGATTTTTTTGGTGTAATAGAGTCCGATTCCAAAACCTTTTACATCATGGGTATTTCCTTTAGGGACGCGATAGAATTTCTCAAAAATCTTGTCCTTATTTACTTTGGTTAGGCCAGTTCCATTATCGCCAATTAGTATTTCTATCGTATCTTCGGTTTGATTTAGGTCAAGTTTGATCTCCTGTCCGCCATATTTAAAAGCATTATCAACCACATTGTTTATAGCATTTTCAAAGTGAAATAGGTCGACTTTAGCCATTACAATTTTTTCAATAGAATTTGTGAGTTGTTTTTCAGGATGCTGCAGTTGATGTTTTTCTGCAATAGCACTAATGACTTCGGAAATATTATAGTGATCAAAATTAAGCTCTAAATGTTCACTGTCTAAAGTTGCAGTTTCTAATAACTTCTCGACCATCGTATTCAGTTTAGAAAGTTGCTCGCGAGACATGTCTAAATACGTTTTTGTCTTTTTTTGATCTTCAATGACGTTAAAATTCTGAATGCTCTCTAATGCAACACCAATAGTTGCAATAGGCGTTTTAAATTCGTGGGTAATATTGCTGATAAGGTCATTTTTGACGTCGGCCAGTTGTTTTTGGTTTTTGATGACGTTTAATAAGTAAAATAAGCAACTTATGACGGCCAAAACTAAAATTATAGAGATTACAATACCCCAAATAATACGTTTAAATACATCTTTAGATATGTTATTGAATAAAATACTTAATTCACTCTTTTTAGGTAGAAAGGTTGATTTTGAGGCTGTTGATAAATATTTACCGTAGGTGGTGTAATCGATCCTCTCAAAATCTTGTTGAGTGGTATTGTAATAATCAATATCATTGGTGGGGTCTTTATATTTTATGGTGTATTTGAGATTGATATCTTTCCGAAGCAGTTCAGATCGTAAAAGCGTATCGATCCCTTTTAAGGATAACGAATCTGTGCTCATCGAAATAATAATCTTTGAGGTTAGTGTTTGCAACTCTTTTTCCGACGAACTGGACTCACCAATTATTGGGCGGTGCGATAGGGAATCAATTCTGATCTTTTTGAGCTTAATTGTTGAATCATTATCAAATTCGACCTTAGCATTTAATTGCATTTGCTTAATTATGGAATCTGCTTTCGGACTTTTCACTACCGAAATCCCCTTCATCAATTTGGGATCAATAGAATCTAGACTTCCAAATCCGTCAGTATCCGAATAATTGAGACGTGATATAATACTGTCAAACATGCCTTTACCAATAAAATCTCTCTGGTTCATCCCGTTAATTGAAAACCCGATTGTACTGTTCTCCGCTAAAATTGCATAGTAATCGTCAACTGCTTTATCTAGACTTACTTGAACATCATTAATAAGCTGCTGTTTGCTTGATAGATAATTCTTGTAGTTCCAATATCCTTGAAGGCCTATCGTTGCAACGATAACCACAACAATTATATAGAGTGTATACCTGTATTTAGAATCATCCATAGATCAAATGTAATTGTTAAACGCCTTAAAAGCTAATCGGTTAACACTCGTTAACGTTGGTTAACTAAAATGAATGCGATGTACCATTACATTTGTAAGGTAGTAATCATAAAACCATAATAAAAATGAAAACAGTATTTACAATTTTAGGACTTTTAGTAGCAACAGTTTCTTTTGGTCAAGCCAATAATTTGGAAGCGACCATGACTACAAATGATACGAGAATTACAGAATTGAACATTTTGGTGAGCGTCGATTCTGAAGAGGAACTTGAATCCACCTTTAAAATGGAGGATATCCAAAACATCTTAGATGAGGTTGCCGACGAAGGCGAGGTGAGTTTCGAGATTAAATGCAATAAAAAGAAAAGCGATATGGGTATTTCAAGTAGTGTGTCCTATCGTATATCAGGAAACTCTAATGATGTCGACGGATTCTTGACCAAAGTTGAGCATATTAAAAACACGGCGATCAAATATTATAGAAGCATGTAATCTGTCATGCGCTTTGTGTGTGTTTTTGAAGTACTCACAAAGCATTTTTTTAATCTTTTTTTAATTAAACACGTAAAGCAATGAAGCCAATCCAACGCATAATAATTCTTTTTATAGTATTAGCCTCGATGTCTATGTTCGCCCAAGATTTTCAAGGAGTCGCTACTTATAAGACCAAGCGACAAGTAAGTATCAAGATGGATAGCACCAAAATGCAATCTGCAATGCAAGAGCAAATCTCTGAAATGCTTAAAAAGAGTTTTGAAAAAACATACTTGCTTACCTTTAATAAGGAAGCTTCAATTTATAAGGAGGAAGAGGCTCTAAAGGCACCAACAGCTGCGGGATTGGGCCTTGTTGTATCGTCTTCGGGAGGAGGAGATGTCATCTATAAAAATACGAAGACAAAAACCTATACCAATCAAAATGATTTCCTCGGAAAAGTATTTTTAATTCAAGATCAATTAAAGCCATTACCATGGGAGTTAGGCTCCGAAACAAAAAATATAGGATCCTATACCTGTTTCAAAGCCACGATTACAGAAGCGGTAGAAGTTACAAATCACACATGGTCTACCGGAAAAATAGAGGCTAAAAACAAAACCGAAGAAACAGAGACAAAGACTAAAACTACAACGGCTTGGTACACACCACAAATCTCAGTGAGTAATGGCCCAGCCCTATTTTATGGGTTGCCAGGATTGATTTTAGAAATTAATGATGGGCAACAAACCATTATTTGTAGTAAAATTGTATTGAACCCTGAAGATAAAATAGATATTGCAGAGCCTACAAAAGGTAAAAAAGTGAATGCTCAGGAATTTGAAGACATCACACTCAAAAAGATCCAAGAAATGAATGAACGCAATGCAACATCATCAGGAAAAGATGGAGAAACCATTAGCATCAACATTGGTGGGTGATGGTCTTAACAGAAGTTTAACGACAATGGTTTAAACTTTATGGTGCTTTTCAGGTCGAAACGTGTTTAATAAAAGTATTTTTAAAGATTGCATAGTGGGTTACTTTTTCCTTAACCTCTTTTTCAACTTTATAACCCAACATATAAGACCATCGATAATGACACTAAAATCTATTTTTACACAATTCAGCCTATGCTTTTTACTTGTTTGTTTTTCGCTAAGCTCTAAAGCACAAGACTTTCAAGGTCAAGCTATTTATCAAACAAAGACGACAATTGATATGAGTAGTTTTGGTGGTGATAAAATGAGCGATCAGCAAAAGAAAATGATTGCTGGGCGCATGAAAAGTATGCTTGAAAAAACTTACGTCTTAACCTTTAACCGAACTGAATCTACCTATAAGGAAGAGGAAAAACTAGAAGCGCCTGGTGCTGGTGGTGGTCGGTTTGCATCTATGATGAGTAGTTTTACAGGTGGTGCACAATATAAAAATGTAAAAGAAAATGTATTGCTGCAAGAACAAGAATTTTTTGGAAAAGAATTTTTGGTTCAAGATTCATTGCCAAAATTAGAATGGAAATTAGGAGATGAGACAAAGCAAATCGGACAATATACCTGCTTTAAAGCAACGACCACTAAGAAAGTTGATGAAATGGATTTCATGAGTATGCGACGAAAAAATAGCGATGACAATAAAAAAAATAATAAGAAAAACGAAACCGATGCTGCCAAAAGCAAGACAGATACTTCAGCCGTTTCAGACGATCCTTTTGATGAGGTTGAAGTGCCAAAATTTATAATTGTCACAGCTTGGTATGCCCCTCAAATCCCGGTAAGCAATGGTCCAGGAGAATATCAAGGCTTGCCAGGATTGATTTTAGAAGTGACAGCAGATAGAACCGTCATGCTCTGCACAAAAATCACCATGAATCCTCAAGAAAAAGAGCCGATAGAACGACCTAAAAAAGGTGAGGTTGTCACTCGAGAAGCATACAATACGATCATGAAGGAGAAAATTCAAGAAATGCGCGACATGTATGGCGGTCGAGGCGGTGGTCGTAGAAATTAAAAGGAAAAATTGTTTTTGAAACTTATGTTTCCGAAGTAGAAACAGCTAAAAAAATCAACCAAATGCGATATATAATTATACTTATGTTACTCTTTGTAACAAGCCTCTCTGGTGCTCAAATTACAGTAAGTGGTGTTGTGAAGGACAGTATCGGAAGCCCACTTGAATTAGCCAATGTCATTGCAATTAACAAAGAAACAAAAGCGATGGCATCGTATGGGATTACCAATGATCAAGGTAAATTCAAACTCGATTTAGACAAAAATACGACCTACAATGTGCAGATAAGTTACATTGGGATGAAGACATTTTCTGAAGAAATTACCACCAAAGACGAAAGTTTCACTAAAAACTACACGCTTGAGGGTGACAATGCGCTTGATGCCGTAGAGCTTACTTATGAAATGCCTGTAACGATCAAAGGTGACACATTAGTATATAATGCCGATTCCTTTAAAGATGGTACCGAACGAAAACTCGAAGACGTCCTCAAAAAATTACCAGGCGTAGAGATCAATGAAGATGGTCAAATAGAAGTCGAAGGCAAAGTCGTGCAAAAGGTCATGGTAGACGGTAAGGATTTTTTTGATGGCGATTCTAAATTGGCTACAAAAAATATCCCGTCTAATGCAGTTGATAAAGTTCAGGTGTTAAAAAATTATGCCAACGTTGGGCAATTAAGTGGCGTCACCAATAATCAAGATAATATTGCCATTAACATTAAACTTAAGGAAGGTAAAAAGAACTTCTGGTTTGGCGACATTACCGCTGGAGCAGGTGTTGCAGATGTAGATGGTTTGTATGTTTTGCAGCCTAAATTATTTTATTACAGCCCAAAGTATACGGTCAATTTTATTGGTGATCTTAACAATATAGGTGAAGTGGCTTTTACACGACGTGACTTTTTCAATTTCTCTGGAGGCTTTCAGCCGCCAAGCCGCCAAAGTGGAACAAATATAAATCTTGGCAATAATAATCTTGGGTTTCTAACCCTTCAAAATGATCAAGCAAAAAGTATCGAAACAAAATTTGGTGCGGCTAATTTTAGCTATTCTCCAAACAAGGCATTAGATATTGGCGGATTTGGAATTTTCACAAGTTCGAGAATAGGTCTTCAGGAAAATCGGTCGGTACAATATACCAATCCAGATTTAGGCATCCCAGATGAAGACACCGAAAGTCAAACCGAACAAAAAAGTGATTTGGCATTGCTTAAATTAACCGCCAAATATCAGCCCAATAGTAATAACCAACTGGATTATTCGGTCATTGGGCGAACGTCTAAAGAATCACAAGATCAAAATTTTACATCGTCGGTCATTGTAGGTGATATTGTACAGGCCGAGGAGAATAGTCCGTTTAGCGTCAACCAAGAATTCAATTACTATTACACGCTTGATGATAAGAATATTTTTGCCCTTGAGGCGCAGCATTTAATTCAGGATGAAGATCCGTTTTATAATGCCTTATTGGATAATGATCCCTCAAATAATGACGCATCCCAAGACTTAAGGGATCCCTTTGATAATACCGCCGAAGATTTAGGTTTTGATCAAACATTAAATAATTATGACATTGCTCAAGACAAGCGGATTAGGTCTAATCAGCTGGATGCAAAACTGGACTATTGGAATGTCCTTAACAACAAGAGCAATATCAATTTGACCTTGGGGACCATTCAGAGTCGACAGGATTTTGATAGTAATATCTTTCAGTTCTTAGATGATGGCAGCATCTTCGATTCTACACCAAATTTTAATGACGGTTTAGATACCAATGATACCAAATATAATTTTAGCGATTTGTATGCTGGCGTTCACTATCGGTTAAAGAGCGGGATGTTCACCTTTACTCCAGGATTTTCGGCGCATGCCTACAGTGCAAAGAACACCCAGTTTGGCACCGAGTTTACTGATAATTTTTTCAGAGTGCTTCCCGATTTAAATATCCGTATGGAACTCAAAAAGAGCGAGAATCTTAATTTGAGCTACAACATGCAGACCGAGTTTACCGATGTCACGCAGCTCGCACGAGGTTTGGTTATGAATAACTATGATTCCTATTTCTTCGGCAATCAAGAATTACAAAACGGTACCTCGCACAATGTGAATCTCACCTATTACAGTTTCAACATGTTTAACTATACCAATGTGTTCGCCAATATGAGCTACAGCAAGCGTATAGACCAAATTAGAACCTTGACCGATTTTGAGAGCATCATCAGGACCAGTTCACCTTTCAATTCTGGTTTTGCCGATGAGACCTTTAATGCGTTTGGTCGTTTTCAAAGAAATTTTAAGAGAATACGAGGCACGCTAAGAGGCAATTTTACCTATTCCAAATTCAACCAGTTTATCCAAAATGAACGCTCAATTAATGAGAATTTTAGGCAAAGTTATACTGCACAAATACGAACCAATTTTCGAGAAGCTCCAAACGTTGAGGTGTCCTATGCCTATGCCATTAACGACAATAATCAAGGCGGTCGAAACACTAGAATATTTACCAGCGCTCCAACCATTGAGTTTGATGCTTATATCTGGAAATCGGTCACCTTCAAAACCGATTATACCTATACCAAAACAAGTGACGAAAACCGAACTTTAAACAGTAACGACCTCTGGAACGCCTCTTTAGCGTATAGAAAAAATAAGGATGCCAAATTAGAATACGAGCTGCGAGCCACCAATTTATTAAACACCCAAGCACGATTCAGCAACGGTCAGGGCGGATTCTCGGTTAGCACGACAGAGTATTTTATCCAACCACGATTTGTGACCTTCAGGATGATTTATTCATTGTAATGGTTTGGGCGTTCAGTTTTAGCTTCAATGGCTAAAACTGCAGGCTATCCGCTATATCCCAGACCAAAAAACGTCTGGGGATGCCGCTTCTATCCTTAACGCAATTAAAGAAAATAGAGTGTATTCGGCCATTAAATTGTAGGGTCGTCGAATGTTGTAAACGGCTGGTGTTGTTAATTTTATGATAAAGCAATTAAGGTTGTTTAACAAATTGTTAATTTTGGTAAACACAATTTAATCAATTCTTATGTCATCTTCTTTCAAAATTTGCAGTCTTTTTGCAATAGTATTGTGCTTATCTTTTAATTTAAATGGGCAAGACTTTCAAGGCCAAGCCACATACATTTCAAAATCCACAATGGATCTCGGTCGTTGGGGAGATCGCTTGAGCGAAGAGCAAAAAAAGGAAGTCAAGGCACGATTAAAAAACCGGTTAGAGAAAACCTATACCTTGGTATTCAATAAAGAAGAATCGGTATTCGATGAAAATGATAAGCTAGATGTGATGTCTGGTGCGACAGATTCATGGGGTAAAAATTTCGCAGCGGGCGAGCAGTATAAAAATGTAAAGACCAATACGCAAATCCAAGATCAAGAATTTTACGGGAAACGATTTTTGGTCAAAGATAGTTTGCAGCCCATCACCTGGGTCATGGGTTCAGAAACCAAGCAAATAGGAAATTATACCTGTTTCAAAGCGACGGCAACAATACCAAGTGATGAATTGACATGGTTTAATTTTTCATGGGATAAATTGCGACGCCAAAATAACACCGGCGAAACAGCAAATGACGATGCAGATGCAGTAGGGCCAGAAATTCCAATGACCGAGGTCGAGGCTTGGTACTCACCACAAATTCCTGTAGGTCATGGACCATCAGAATATTGGGGTCTTCCAGGCTTGATTCTTGAAGTAAGCGCAGGCGACACCGTTATGCTCTGTTCAAAACTGGTGATCAATCCAGAAGAGAAAGTAGAGATCAAAGCGCCAAATAAAGGCAAAGAAATCACAAAAGACGCCTATCAAGAGACCATCGTTGAAAAAATGAAAGAATTTCGCTCTAACCGCACAGGAGGACGACGTGGCTAGTAAATTTCAGGCAAATCAAGACTTCAACTTAAAATCTAAAAAGAGACCTTGGCCAACTAAAGAGGCCATGGATCAGGTATATGCCAATAAACTTTGGGGAGATGATGGTTCTCAATTTTATTCAGGCGATGGCTCTCATTATCCTGAAATTACAGATCCTTATATAGCAGCCGTTACAGATTTTTTGAAGTCTTTTGAAGACCCTCTCGTAGTGGTCGATTTAGGTTGTGGTGATTTTAATGTAGGCAGGGACTTGGTCAAATACTCAAAAAAATACATAGCTGTTGATATTGTCAATGAGCTTATCGATCATAATCGAGAAAACTTCAAATCAAATCAATTAGAATTTCAATGTTTAGATATTGCAGTTGATCAATTACCTTCAGGAGATTGCGCTATTTTGCGTCAAGTGTTACAACACCTCTCTAATGCCGAAATTCAAAATATCATTCCAAAGTTAGCTGACTATAAATATGTCATCCTTACTGAGCATCTTCCAGATGGCGACTTTCTTCCTAATAAAGATATCATTTCAGGTCAGGGCATTCGGCTAAAAAAGCATAGTGGAGTTGATGTAACCGCCAAGCCTTTTCTTATGAAGGTAAAGTCAAAACAAGTCCTTTGTTCAGTGAAACCAAGAGATTATGATGGTGTTATTTTGACGACCTTATATTTTAATGAAATCAAAAATCCCTTGTAAGAATTTCACAAGGGATTTTTTCACAATTAAATAGAATTCGTTATAAGCCAAATGCAGCCTTCACCTGATCTACGTGATCTAGCTTTTCCCACGTAAATAATTCCACATCTAAAGTGATGGGATCTCCATTTGGTTGTTCAAATGTTTTAGTGACTGTTTGTGGCTCACGTCCCATATGGCCGTAAGCTGCAGTTTCACTGTAAATGGGATTTCGTAATTTCAAACGGGACTCAATCGAAGCTGGTCGCATATCAAATATCTTAGTGATTTTTTCAGCAATTTCACCGTCTGTAAAATTAAAAGGACAGGTTCCGTAGGTATCCACGTAAATAGAGGTTGGCTCTACAACGCCAATAGCATAACTCACTTGCACTAAAATCTCGTCACAAACGCCAGCTGCAACCATGTTTTTTGCTATGTGTCGTGTCGCATAGGCTGCACTTCTATCTACTTTACTTGGATCTTTTCCTGAAAAAGCACCTCCACCGTGAGCACCTTTTCCGCCGTAGGTATCAACAATAATCTTACGTCCTGTTAACCCAGTATCACCATGAGGCCCACCTATCACAAACTTTCCTGTTGGGTTGATATGATAAGTGATATCGTCATTAAATAAGTCTTGTATGTGCTTTGGGAGTTTTGCTACAACGCGCGGAATTAAAATAGCAACAATATCCTTTCTAATTTTTGCTAACATCTCCTCATCGGCACCAAAGTCGTCATGCTGTGTTGATACCACAATGGCATCAATACGTTGGGGTACGTTATCATCACTATACTCAATGGTCACCTGACTTTTAGAGTCTGGGCGTAAATAGTCAATATCTTGGTTTTCTCGTCTTAAATCGGCAAGCTCTTTTAAAATACGATGTGATAAATCTAAAGCCAATGGCATATAGTTATCGGTTTCTTTGGTAGCATAGCCAAACATCATCCCTTGATCACCTGCGCCTTGTTCTTCTTTACTGGCGCGATCTACACCACGATTAATATCTTCAGATTGTTCGTGAATAGCAGAAAACACACCACATGAATTACCGTCAAACATATAAGCACTTTTTGTATAACCTATTTTATTGATGGTATCCCTTGCGATTTTTTGAACATCTAGATAGGTGTTCGATTTTACCTCACCAGCAAGTACGACTTGACCTGTCGTGACCAAGGTTTCACAAGCTACTTTTGACTCACTGTCAAAAGCTAAAAAATTGTCAATTAGTGCATCGCTAATTTGATCTGCTACTTTGTCTGGATGTCCTTCAGAGACGCTTTCCGAAGTAAATAAATATCCCATAAATCCCTTTTATTTGATTATTACTATTGAAAAAATGTGTGAGATTGCTGAGTCGCTAGAGAAGTTGTAAACAAACTGCTTTAGCATTTAATTCCCAATTAAATTAGTTGGCTATAAAGCGTTACTAAAATTGGAAGAGGTTGCAATCAGAACAAATTTTTCCTCTATGTATTATGGCGTAAAAGTACAGATTATTATGAGAGTAGAAAAGAAAGTCCTCAATTTAGAATGATTTATATGTTGACCATTTTCATGTTCTTCAAGTAGCCTTGAGTCTACCAATTGAATAAAACTGAATTTATCGTATGTAATTTTGGCAAATTTAGAAAATTATTCTGTTTGAGCGCTATTTTAGTAGTTATTCAGAAATTTTTTCTATAAAATTTGGTTGTGAACTTTTAATTTTGCAATATTTGTACTTACAAAGTTCAATAACTTACTGAAATTGTTATCAAGAAAGGCAGAGGGATTAGACCCGCTGAAGCCTTAGCAACCCTTAAATGTATTAAGAAGGTGCTAAATTCTACTGAAGCGCAAGATTCATTTATCGTGTGATCGGATAGATAACCAAAACGCAATTACCCATCTGTAATTGCCTATTTTCTTTTTAACATTTTTCTAATTAAAGACTTTTTTTAAAACAAAATTTTAATCAAATGTCGCATTCGTCTCTCTTATGGAGAGGTCAAAATTGATTGTTATCGGTTTTGGGTGAGGCTAAAAAAACTTAGAAAAATGAGTACACAAAAATTTGCGACCAAAGCGTTGCACGCAGGACATGACGTAAGTCAAAATGCTGGAACTAGAGCGGTTCCTATTTATCAATCTACGGCTTATGTCTTTGACGATTCCGATGATGCTGCAGGACGTTTCAATCTCTCGGTGCCAGGATTTATTTACACAAGGCTAAACAACCCAACCAACGATATTCTAGAACAGCGTATCGCTGCACTAGAGGGTGGTATTGCAGCAGTGGCAACAGCATCGGGAACAGCAGCGATCTCCACAACATTATTAACACTTTTAAGAGCTGGCGACCATATCGTTGCATCAAGCAGTTTATACGGTGGCACCTACAATTTGTTGAGCGTTACACTACCAAGACATGGGATCACGACAACGTTTGTCGATCCATCAGATCCTGCAAACTTTCAAAAAGCGGCGAAAGAAAATACACGAGCTATTTTCGTAGAGTCTTTGGGCAATCCAAAATTGGATGTTTTAGATATTGAGGCCATTGCAAAACAGGCCAAAGCACATAAGGTGCCTTTGATTGTTGATAATACCGTCGCCACACCTTATCTACTAAATCCTATTGAATATGGCGCAAATATCGTGATTCACTCACTCACAAAATATATTAATGGCAACGGAACCTCATTAGGCGGTATCGTTGTGGATGCAGGCACGTTCGATTGGACAAACGGTAAATTCCCAGAGTTTACAGAGCCATCTGCAGGATATCATGGTTTAGTGTACAGTGAAGCGATTGGTCCAGCGGCTTTTATTGCGAAAATTAGAATTGAAGGACTTCGCGATTATGGCGGTGCTCTGAGTCCGTTTAACGCGTTTCAAATCATTCAAGGCTTAGAAACATTAGAGTTGAGAATCAAAAAACACAGCGAAAATGCGCTCGAATTAGCCACATGGCTGCAAGAGCAACCTGAAGTGAAGTGGGTCAATTACCCAGGATTGGCAACTAGTAAATATAAGGCACTTGCCGAAAAATATTTGCCTGAAGGCCAAAGCGGTATCGTTACATTTGGTGTGGAAGGTGGCTATGAATCGGCCAAGAAAATTGCCGATACCACCAAAATATTTTCCCTGTTGGCCAATATTGGTGACACGAAATCCTTAATCATTCACCCAGCGAGTACAACGCATCAACAACTAAGCGATGAGGCTCAAGAAACCACAGGAGTCACAAAAGACTTAATTCGTCTTTCGGTTGGCATTGAAAATATTGAAGACTTAAAGTCCGATTTAAAAGAGGCCTTCGATGTAGTCAAAAAAACGGTGTTAGCTTAACATAAAATTACATATTCTAATCGATGTTGCTCGTTAAATAATGGGCAGCATCGATTGGGATTTAAATTTAGATCATGTCAGTATTACAGTACATACCAATTCAAAATGTTGAGCTTCCTTCTGGTAAGACTCAGGATTTTGAATTGTCGTATCAACTTTTTGGTAAAAATTTGCACGAAGCGCCAATTGTTTTGGTGAATCACGCGCTTACCGGTAATTCAAATGTCTGCGGAAAAGAGGGCTGGTGGAGCGATTTGATTGGTGACAATAAGTGCATTGATACGAAACGATTTACAATTTTAGCGTTTAACATCCCTGGAAACGGATTTGATGCTTCGGAAGATAATCTTATTGAAAATTATAAGGATTTCACAGCAAGAACAGTTGCTGAACTATTCAGTCTCGCTTTAGAAGCGCTTAACATCAATGCACTCTTTGCAGTTATTGGAGGTTCTGTTGGTGGCGGAATTGCTTGGGAACTCGCAGCTTTAAAACCTAATTTGATTGAGCACTTGATACCTGTGGCGACCGATTGGAAATCGACCGATTGGTTAATTGCCAATTGCCACATTCAAGATGCGATTTTAAATCATTCAACCGCGCCATTGGCAGATGCTCGCATGCATGCTATGACCTTATATAGAACGCCTGAGTCATTGACATCAAAATTTAATCGTACTCAAGTCTCTAATAATTTTTTCAATGTAGAAAGTTGGTTGGATTACCACGGAAATGTCTTGGACAAGCGTTTCAATCTCGCTGCTTATAAATTGATGAATCAAATTTTGAAAACGATAGATATTACTAAAGGGAGAGACGGTTTTTCCGAAGTAGCGAATAAAATAACTTCAAATATCCATATTGTTACTATCCCAAGCGATCTCTTTTTTAAAGCCGAAGAAAATTGGAATACCTATGTTGATTTGAAGTTGATTAAGGACAACGTGAATATTTCAGAAATAAAATCCATTCATGGGCACGACGCCTTTTTGATCGAATTTGAGCAGTTACATAAAATTTTGAAGCCGATTTTTAAGGCCAAAAAAATAAGTCAATCTAAAAAGAGCTTGAGTATTGGCATTAAGAGTTAGCCTGAAAGGATATTTTTGATACCTTTCACCGATTTGAATCCATATATGGGAAATAAAAATTTTGAGACGAATGCTATAAGAACGCAAACTGAGCGTTCTCAGTTTTCAGAGCATTCCACACCTTTGTATTTAACATCAAGTTTCGTTTTTGAAGATGCCGAAGAGATGCGCGCTTCTTTTTCCGAAGAAAAGCAACGTAATGTTTACAGTCGATACGCCAATCCAAACACCTCAGAATTCATAGAAAAAATCTGCCAAATGGAAGGTGCCGAAGCTGGCCACGCGTTTGCAAGCGGCATGTCGGCCGTATTCTCAACATTTGCAGCACTTTTAAATGCAGGAGATCATATGGTATCTGTAAGAAGTGTATTTGGCTCTACGCATGGTTTGTTTACTAAGTTTCTGCCTAAATGGAATATCAATACGAGCTACTTCGATATTAATGACATCGAATCTGTTGCGCAACTAATTCAGCCAAATACAAAAATCTTGTATGCAGAGAGCCCTACGAATCCTGCGGTCGATATTCTTGATTTAGAACGTCTTGGTGAGATTACAAAACAGCACAATTTGATTTTGGTGATCGATAACTGTTTTGCCACGCCGTATTTACAGAATCCGATTAAGTTTGGTGCCGATTTAGTCATTCATTCGGCCACAAAATTGATTGATGGTCAAGGTCGCGTTTTAGGAGGAATTACCGTTGGAAGAGCAGACTTGATCAGAGAGATTTACTTATTTTCGAGAAACACAGGTCCTGCTTTATCGCCATTTAATGCGTGGGTACTTTCCAAGAGTTTGGAGACCTTGGCTGTGCGTGTTGACAAGCATTGCGAAAATGCAATGAAAGTGGCTGAGTTTTTAGAAAGCCATGCTAAAATCAATGTGGTGAAATATCCATTTTTGAAATCACACCCTAACTATAAGATCGCCAAAAAGCAAATGAAACTTGGAGGCAATGTGGTCGCTTTTGAAGTCAAAGGTGGTATCGATGCGGGACGACAATTTTTAGATGGAATCAAACTTTGCTCCCTTTCGGCAAATTTGGGCGACACGAGAACAATTGTGACACATCCAGCCTCAACAACCCACTCTAAACTTTCCGAAGAAGACCGCATGGAAGTAGGGATTAGCGACGGATTAGTGCGTATTTCAGTAGGTTTAGAAGCCGTGGAAGACGTTATCAACGATTTAAAACAAGCCTTATCACAATTATGAGTACGATACAAAAAGAAATAGAAAAACGAATTTTGGTGCTTGATGGCGCCATGGGCACGATGTTGCAGCGTTATAATTTTTCCGAAGAGGATTTTAGAGGCGAACGGTTTAAGGATTACCCGTCATCACTCAAAGGAAACAACGACTTACTGTCCTTAACCCAGCCGCAAGCAATTGCAGATATTCATAAACTTTATTTTGAAGCAGGCGCCGATATTGTGGAGACGAACACGTTTTCGGGCACCACCATTGCGATGGCCGATTATAATATGGAAGATTTGGTGTATGAGCTTAACTTTGAATCGGCTAAAATCGCAAAGCAGGTCGCCACAGCATTTACCAAGCTCAATCCCAATAAACCTCGATTTGTCGCAGGAAGTATTGGGCCAACCAACAAAACGGCAAGCATGTCACCAGACGTGAACAGGCCAGAATACCGAGCTGTCACATTTGATGAATTACGAATTGCCTATAAGCAACAAGTAGAAGCTTTAATTGATGGCGGAGCCGATGTACTACTGGTCGAAACCATTTTTGATACGCTCAATGCAAAAGCCGCTTTATTTGCTATTGAAGAAGTGAAAGAAGAACGACAAATAGAGATTCCTATTCTGGTATCGGGAACAATAACAGATGCCTCTGGGCGTACATTATCTGGACAAACGGTCGAGGCTTTTTTAACGTCGGTATCGCATATTCCGCTATTGAGCGTTGGTTTCAATTGTGCTTTAGGTGCCGAGCAGCTCAAACCTTATTTACAGCGTTTATCTAAAGAAACCGAATTTTTCACATCAGCACATCCCAATGCAGGATTGCCAAATGCTTTTGGTGAATACGATCAATCGTCAGAAGAAATGCAATCGTATATCGAAGACTATTTAAAAGATGGGTTGATCAATATTATTGGTGGTTGCTGCGGCACCAATCCAGAGCACATCAAGGCCATTGCTGAGGTGGCACAAAAATATCGGCCGCGTCAAATTCCTACTAAGGAAGCAATTTTTTAGTTGAGTATGAGCGAAACAAAATTTTCAATTTTTTAAAAACAAACTAAAGGAATGAGTTTGACCAATGACCAGCAACTAAACACCAAACACCAGAGATATTTAACCCTTTCAGGTCTAGAGCCTTTAGTTGTTACGCCCGAAAGCAATTTTGTAAATGTAGGCGAACGTACTAATGTTACAGGTTCTAGAAAATTTCTGCGCCTAATTAAAGAGGAAAAATACGAAGAAGCCTTAAGCGTTGCGAGAGATCAAGTTGAAGGTGGTGCCCAAATTCTTGATGTCAATATGGACGAAGGGATGTTGGATGGTAAATTTGCAATGGTCAAGTTCTTAAATCTTATTGCGTCTGAGCCAGATATTGCACGTATTCCATTGATGATCGATAGTTCTAAATGGGAGATTATTGAGGCAGGTTTAAAAGTGGCCCAGGGGAAATGTGTTGTCAATTCCATCAGTTTAAAAGAAGGTGAAACCGAATTTATAAGGCAAGCAAAACTCGTTAAGCGTTATGGAGCTGCTGTAATTGTCATGGCTTTTGACGAAGTTGGTCAAGCAGATACCTATCAAAGACGTATCGAGATTTGTAAGCGCTCGTATGATATTTTAGTGGATACCGTAAAATTCGCACCACAAGATATTATTTTTGATCCTAATATTTTTCCAGTGGCGACAGGTATGGATGAGCATCGTTTGAATGCGCTTGATTTTTTCAATGCCACCAAATGGATTCGTGAAAATTTATCGTATGCTAATGTTTCAGGAGGGGTAAGTAACGTGTCATTTTCGTTTCGCGGAAATAATATCGTGAGGGAAGCAATCAATTCTGCGTTTTTGTACCATGCCATTCAACATGGTATGAATATGGGAATTGTCAACCCTACGATGTTGGAGATTTATGATGAAATTCCGAAGGACTTATTAAAACACGTCGAGGATGTGTTATTTGATCGTGGTGATGACGCTACCGAGCGCTTATTGGAATTTGCCGATACGCTTAAAGATCAGAAAAAAGACGATGTCACTAAAGTTTTAGAATGGCGAAATGCTCCTATTCAAGATCGAATTACACATAGTTTAGTTAAAGGTATTGATGCCTTTATAGTCGACGATGTCGAAGAAGCGCGAGCAGCCTCAGAAAAACCAATCGATGTGATTGAAGGCCATTTGATGACTGGGATGAACGTTGTTGGTGATCTTTTTGGAAGCGGAAAAATGTTCTTGCCACAAGTAGTGAAATCGGCTCGTGTGATGAAAAAAGCGGTAGCTTATTTACAGCCTTTTATAGAAGAAGCGAAAAAAGCGCCTAAATCCCCAAAGGGGACGTTCTATTGGAGAACGGCAGATCCAATTTTGTATGGCTTATTAAAAGAACATGCCAAAGAAATGCGCAGTCAGCCAACGCACGCTGAAGCAGTGCTTTGGAATAAATTGAGTGGAAAAAAACTAGATGGTTTTAAATTTCGAAGACAACACATTATTGGAAGTTATATTACCGATTTCATTTGCTTAAAGCAAAGTTTGGTTATTGAAATTGATGGATTAATACATCAACTGCCAGAAAATAAAATCTCAGATGAAGAACGAACAAAATGGTTAAATGATAATGGGTATCGTGTCATTAGATTCACCAATGATGAAATTTTGTCAAATCTAGAACAGGTTTTAGAATCTATTAGTGCAGCGTTGAAAGTTTCCCCTTTAGGAACGGAAGGGGCTAGATATGCGGGTAAAATATTAATGGCGACCGTAAAAGGTGATGTGCATGATATTGGTAAAAATATTGTGAGTGTTGTATTAGGATGTAATAATTACGAAATCATCGATTTGGGTGTCATGGTTCCGCCAGAAAAAATTATTGAAGCTGCTGTGAGAGAGCAGGTTGATGTGATTGGTTTAAGCGGCCTCATAACACCTTCGTTGGACGAAATGGTCTATTTATCAAAAGCGATGAGCAAGGAGAATTTAACCATCCCCTTGATTATTGGAGGCGCAACGACTTCAAAAGCGCATACGTCTGTGAAAATTGCGCCTAATTATAACCATACGGTTGTGCATATTAATGACGCCTCAAGAGCGGTAACAGTTGTGGGCAATTTGCTTCAAAAGGACAATAAAGTGTATAAGGACCAAATTCGTGGGGAGTATGATAAATTTCGCGAGCAGTTTTTAACGAGAGGAAAACGCAAGGATTATATAACGATTGAAGATGCTCGAAAGTTTAAATATCAAATTGATTGGAATACTTCGGAAATCGTAAAGCCAGAACAATTGGGCATTCAAATTATAGAAGATTTTGATATTACAACATTAGCATCCTTCATTGATTGGAGTCCGTTTTTTAGAAGTTGGGATCTCCACGGAAAGTATCCAGATATTCTTACTGATGCTGTTGTAGGAGAACAGGCTCAAGAATTATTTAAAGATGCACAAGAACTGCTGCAGCGTATTTTTGATGAAAAATTACTGAAGGCGAAAGCTATTTTTGGATTATTTCCTGCAAATACTATCAATGATGATGATATTGAGTTATCTACCGTTGTTACTGGCGACGTTGGCAGCAAAAAAGAGACGTATACATTCTTGACGCTTCGTCAGCAACTGAAAAAGCGCGAAGGGGTTCCAAATATGGCTTTGGCCGATTTTATTGCGCCAAAAGATACGGGCATTCAAGACTATATGGGCGCGTTTTGTGTGTCTACAGGGTTTGGGACCCAAAAATTGGCAGAGCAGTTTGAAGCCGATAATGATGATTACAATGCCATCATGATCAAGGCACTTGCCGATCGGTTAGCCGAAGCTTTTGCAGAATACCTCCACAAAGAGGTAAGAATTAAGCATTGGAGCTATGCTAAAAACGAGGCTTTAACAAATTCCGAATTAATAAAAGAAAGTTACAAAGGCATTCGTCCCGCTCCTGGTTATCCAGCCTGTCCAGATCATTTGGAAAAGAAAACCATCTGGAAACTCTTAAATGTGGAAGAAAATATAGGTGTCAAGCTTACCGAAAGTATCGCCATGTGGCCCGCTGCAAGTGTAAGTGGCTATTACTTTGGGAACTCTGAAGCCAAATATTTCGGACTAGGGAAAATCACAGAAGATCAATTAAAAGATTATGCAAAACGCAGATCCATTAGCGAAGAGGAGGCACGCAAATGGCTTAATCCTAATTTGGCGGAAACTTAACAATTTTTTTAAAAGGGCTTAGTGTTAAATCTCGAGTTATATCGTAGTTTTGCAAAAAATTTGAGCCCTAAAATTATGAGAAAATATAAAGTTGAAATCCGCTTTGCCTTGCAACTCATCGCATTGACAGCAGTATCGCTACTTATTGCGTACGTTACATCAACAAAATAATATGAAAGTTACAGAACACATCAAAAAATCCAACGGTAAAACATTATTTTCTTTTGAGATTATTCCGCCAAAAAAAGGAAATAGTATTGACCAGTTGTATGACAATATAGATCCTTTGATGGAGTTCAAGCCGCCTTTTATAGATGTCACCACATCTAGAGAAGAATATATTTATATTGATAAGGAAAATGGCTTATTAGACAGACGTATTACCAGAATGCGTCCGGGCAGTGTTGGTATTTGTGCAGCGATCAAACATAAATATGATGTAGATACGGTGCCTCATGTGTTGTGTGGCGGGTTTTCAAAAGAAGAAACCGAATATTTATTGGTCGATTGCCATTATCTAGGCATCGATAACGTTATGGCGCTTAGAGGTGATGCCATGAGCCACCAAAAATATTTTAAGCCCACAGAAGGCGGTCATGAGTTTGCCAAAGGCTTGGTCGAGCAAATCCAAAATTTAAATTGTGGCAAATATTTGCATAATGTTCTTGAGGTCGACGATAAATCAAACTTCTGCATTGGTGTTGCTGGATATCCCGAAAAACATATTGAAGCCCCTTCCTTATGTACCGATTTAAAACGCCTCAAAGAAAAGGTAGATGCAGGTGCCGATTATGTCGTCACACAGATGTTTTTTGATAATTCAAAATATTTTGAATTTGTAAAAGCAGCCAAAGAAGCAGGAATAAATGTGCCCATTATTCCTGGAATTAAACCATTAGCCGTTAAAAAACATTTACAGCTGTTACCGCAAGTCTTTAAGATCGATTTGCCTGAAACCTTAATTGAAGATGTGCAAAAATGTGACAACAACAAACAGGTACGAGAAGTGGGTATTGAATGGGCAGTTCAACAGTCTAAAGAATTAATGGCGGCTGGAGTCCCTGTATTGCACTATTATTCTATGGGGAAAAGTGACAATGTATACGCCATTGCATCCCAAGTCTTTTAATGATTTCAAGTTTGAATCTTAGTGTGTAATTGGTTTATTCTGTTATTTTTGCGCAATAATCAAACCCAATGAAATATCGTATTGCCAGTATTCTTTTTTTAATTTTTGGATGGTCCTTCGCGCAAGAAAAAGATCCAGATCTATTTACATTGGATGCCAGTTTTTTCTACGGAACGGTTCTAGAACACAATCCAGACATTCAACATCTTATCACAGATCATCCCACAGGTCTTATATTAAGTTACAATAAGAAAACCTACGGGTTCAAAGAATGGGAAAGTCGGTATAACTATCCAGATTGGGGTTTTTCATTTATTTATCAGAATATGAAAACGGAGACTCTCGGTGAAAACTATGGTCTTTATGCACATTATAATTTTTATTTTTTAAACCGAAATTTAAACCTACGCATCGCTCAAGGAATTGCCTACAATACCAATCCTTACGATAAAATCGATAATTTTAGGAACAATGCTTATGGCTCTGATGTATTGAGCTCAACCTATTTGATGTTCAATTACCGAAAGGAAAATATTTTCAAAGGCTTTGGTTTGCAGGCAGGAGTAGCGGTCATTCACTATTCTAACGCAAATTTTCGAGCACCAAATACATCTACCAATACTTTTGCCTTTAATGTTGGCGCCAATTACCTTTTAGATTATGGCAAGGAGCCAGAATTTATTGAAAATACAGACGAAACCGATTACAAAGAAAAAATCAAATACAATATCGCTTTTAGAACAGGAATCAATGAAAGCGATATTGTTGATATGGGACAATTTCCGTTCTATATCATTTCGGGTTATGCCGATAAACGCTTAAACCGAAAAAGCGCCATACAATTAGGAACAGACATCTTCTTTTCTAAATTTTTGGAGGAGCTCATTTATTTTTATTCCGTAGCCTATCCCGAACGTAACATATCGGGAGATGAAGATTGGAAACGTGTTGGGGTCTTTGTGGGTCATGAGTTATTTATCAATAAAATGTCGTTTTTAACGCAGTTGGGATATTATGTGTATTATCCTTATGATTTTGAAGGACGTATTTATAATCGTATTGGGCTAAAACGATATTTTGGAGAGAAGATCTTTGGAGCGATAACCTTAAAATCCCATGGTGCCAAAGCCGAAGCGGTTGAATTTGGAGTAGGAATTAGATTATGAAAAAAGTACTGTATATTTTGTTCTGTTTATGTATCGTATCGTGTAATAACGATAACGCACCCAATTGCTTTCAGAATGCTGGCGATGTGATCGAAAAAGAATTTATAGTCGATGATTTTACTACAATTACGACGTTTCCAAGAATAGAATTAATAATTTCCGAAGGACCAACCCAAAGTGTTATCGTGCAAACGGGAGAATTTTTAATGAATGATATTGATGTGAAGGTTGAGGACGGTCGTTTAAAACTATACGATAATAATGCCTGCAATATCACGAGAGATTATGGGCTTACCAAAGTATTTGTGACCGCTCCAAACATCACCGAAATTAGAAACGGATCGGGTTCGCCAGTAAGAAGTGAAGGGGTGTTGAGCTATAGTGCGCTTAATTTAATCTCAGAAGATTTTAATGAGGAAGATGCTGTAAATACTGATGGAGCTTTCATTTTGGAGGTAGATTGCAATAGCATGAGCATTGTGGTCAATAACTTATCGACGGTTTTTATTGAAGGCCAGGTCAATTCTATTTTTATTGGCTATTATTCTGGAGATGCACGTTTTGAAGGCCGTGAACTCATCGCTCAAGATGTTGATATTTTTCAAAGAAGCAGCAATGATATGATCATCAATGCACAGCAATCCATTACTGGCGAAATTAGAAGTACAGGGGATGTGATTTTAGTCAATACGCCACTTCTAGTTGATGTTGATGAAGTGTATACAGGGCGTTTGATCTTTGAAGATTAATGATTTCTGTTGAGTTTTTATTTTGGAGAATAGAGAATAGAGAATAGAGAATAGAGAATAGACTGAAGACTGAAGACTGAAGAGTAAATGCTGAAAATTTAAATTTCGCGAATTAATTTAGAAATACAAGAATAGATTTAAGCAATCAAATGTTATTTCCTAAATACTAAATACTGAAAAACAGAACTATTATGATAATCGAAGAAGCTATTACGTTTTATGCTGACTAACGACTATCTTTAAGATGTCAATTCCCTAAACAAACTTTCCAAACTGGCATTTTTCTGATTGAGCTGTAAAATTTTCAATTGGTTGTCATGCGCAAAATCGAAAACGTGAGATCGCATATCTTCCGAAGTAGAAAATGAAATATCATAGCTAAAACCGTGTGTGTTCTTGACAGTTTTAGCGTTAGGTAATTTCAGCAAAAAAGCGTCTTCAACGCGATAATCAAACTCAACGACAACGATTTGTTCTTTGTCGTCCCTGAGGTCTTTCAGTTTTTTATCGGCCACTATTTGACCTTTATTGATAATAATCACACGATCACAAATGGCTTCAACCTCTTGCATGATGTGGGTAGAAAGAAATACGGTTTTATCTTTCCCAATATTTTTGATGAGGTGTCTAATGTCGACCAGTTGATTGGGATCTAAACCTGTGGTAGGTTCATCTAAAATCAATACCGACGGGTCATGTAAAAGTGCATTTGCCAGGCCCACACGTTGGCGGTAACCTTTAGAGAGTTGCGCAATTTTTTTGTGAGCTTCAGGTGATAAACCAGTCATGTCAATAACCTCTTGTATTCTGGATGCGGGTGTTTTGTATATCCCAGCATTAAACGCAAGGTATTCTTTAACGTACATTTCTAAATACAATGGATTATGTTCAGGTAAATAGCCAATCGCATGCTGTACATCCTTTTTATGGATGTTTACATTAAAGCCACGCACTTTTGCAGTGCCTTCACTAGCTCCAATATACGTAGTAAGTATTTTCATTAAGGTTGATTTTCCAGCACCATTTGGCCCTAAAAAGCCAACGATTTCACCTTTTTTTACCGAAAATGAAATGTTATCGAGCGCTTTTTGCGCACCATACAGCTTAGTTATATTTTCAACCTCAATAGACATACTCAAGTTATTTAGTCAAAAATACTAATTATTACTATGGAGCTCATTTAAATTATGAATTCTTTAAAACTGAATCTAAATGGGCAAAAATATGTAGTAACAATTTTGATTTGAAGAAATTATAATTACTTTAGCGACTTGTTAATAATGGTGTTTGCATTAAAACAAAGTAAATGAATATATTAAATCATACATATCACAATTGGTTTTATTTCTTTTTTAGCGAGAAGGACGAGACGTTGTATGTATAATTTATGTAACTATATATAATATGAGTCTCGATGAAAATCGGGACTTTTTTTATAGTATAAGAACTCATCTTGACTTTTAGTTTTTAACCGAAAATGAGATAAAATTTGGTCAGATGAAACTATTTTGGAAAATCATAGCATCGCTACGAGTGAAAAAATTGCTGAAATATGAGCGAATTTTAGCCATTTTTTAGGAAATAGAAAAAGTCAAGATGAGTTCAAAGTTTAAAACCAAGTAAAATCAAAATAGATAAGTTTGATCAAATCAGTAGCCATACAGGGAATTAGAGGATCATTTCATCACATTGTGTCACAGCAATTTTTTGACGACACAATTAGTATTAATGAATGTCTCACTTTTGATGATGTGGTGGATAGTATTTTAGATCACAAAACAGATGCAGCGATTATGGCGCTAGAAAACTCTATTGCTGGCTCTATCATCCCCAATTATGCATTGATCGATAGTCATAATTTACATATTATTGGCGAGCATTATTTAGACATTCAGCATCACCTCATGGCGTTGCCCAATCAATCGATTGAAGATATAAACGAGGTCTATTCACACCCAATGGCATTATTACAATGTAAAGCGTTTTTTAAACACTATCCGCATATCAAGCTTATTGAAGATAAGGATACTGCGGAAGTAGCGCAGCGCATTCAACAACATAAGTTAAAGAACACGGCAGCAATAGCCTCTCGGTTGGCAGCGCAATTGTTCGAGCTAGACATTCTTTCAGAAAGTATTCAAACCATCAAGCATAACGAAACACGGTTTGTAGTGGTGAAAACTCAAAATTCTGAAATTTCCGAAGCAGACATCAATAAAGCTTCCGTCAAATTTGAATTGGACCACAAGCGAGGAAGTTTGGCTACAATCTTAAGCGTACTTAGTGATTGCAAGTTAAACTTGACCAAAATCCAATCGCTTCCAAAAATCGAAACCCCTTGGAAATATGCCTTTTTTGTGGACTTGACTTTTGATGCCTATAAGGATTTCCAAAAAGCAAAGTCTATCATGGCACTTATGGCTCAAGACTTTAAAGTATTAGGAGCATACAAAAACGCAAGACTATGATTACAGTAGCGAACCGATTACAGAATGTTGAAGAATACTACTTTTCTAAAAAGTTAAGAGAGGTAGGCGTACTCAAATCACAAGGTAGACCAATTATTAATTTAGGTATTGGCAGTCCAGATTTAGACCCACCCGAACGCGTACTCAACGCATTGGTCGAGACTTTTAATGAGGAAGGCGCACATAAATACCAGAGCTATCAAGGTATACCAGCATTAAGAGAAGCCATCACCAACTTCTACAAGCGACACTATAATGTGCCTTTGAGCCCATTGACTGAAGTGCTACCGCTCATGGGAAGTAAAGAAGGGATTTTGCACATATCAATGGCGTTTTTAAATGAAGGTGATGAGGTTTTAATTCCAAATCCGGGCTATCCTACTTATAAATCGGTGACTAATTTGGTTGGTGCAACGCCTGTTTTTTACGATTTAACCGAAGAGAGTCATTGGCTCCCAGATTTAATAGCACTAGAAAAAAGAGGCTTGGACAAGGTAAAGCTCATGTGGGTCAATTATCCCAATATGCCAACAGGTGCTCCAGCTACCAATAAACTTTTTGAGGATTTAATCACCTTTGCAAAACGCAATGATATTTTGGTGGTGAATGACAATCCTTACAGTTTTGTGCTCAATAAATACCCACGAAGTATTTTGAAATATAAAGGTGCTTCAGAAGTATGTCTTGAATTAAACTCACTGAGTAAAACCTTCAATATGGCAGGTTGGCGCGTTGGGATGGTGCTTGGTCATGCCGATTATATAAGTGCTGTATTGCGGGTTAAGAGTAACATGGATTCGGGCATGTTTTTAGGGATCCAAAAAGGAGCGATTGAAGCTTTAAATTGTTCTGAGCTTTGGTTTTCTAGCCTCAATAGCGTTTACGAACAACGACGTGAAATCGTTTGGAAGATTGCAGATGCCTTAAACTGCACCTATGATAAAATGGCAACAGGGCTGTTTGTTTGGGCGAAACTACCAGATTACCTCGATGCCGAAGAATACATTGATTTAATACTGAAGGAAAAGTCAGTATTTATCACGCCAGGAACTATTTTTGGAAGTAACGGTAATCGCTATATACGAATCGCATTGTGTGCGCCACAAGATGAATTGGAAGAAGCATTGGCAAGATTAATTTAAAAAATGAAAGAGATATATATCATCGGTGTAGGATTAATTGGAGGCAGTTTGGCGTTAGATATCAAAGCGCTCAATATAAACGCCAATATCTACGGAATTGACTCAAATACTGCCCATTTAGATGAGGCTCTTAATCTCAAGATTATTGATAAAAAAGCTAGTTATACAGATTTGAAAAATGCCGATTTGGTAATCCTGTCAATACCTGTAGATAAAGCGGTGGTCGAATTACTCAAAGTACTTGATGCAATTGCTGATGATACATTGGTCATGGATGTAGGCTCTAATAAATTGCCCGTGTGCAAAGCTGTTGAACATCACAAAAGACGACGAAATTTTTTAGCCACGCATCCTATTGCAGGTACAGAGTTTTCAGGACCTAAGGCGGCTATTCGTCATTTGTTTGATAAAAAAACCAATATCATTTGCGAAGTCGAAAAAACCACATTTAAATTGCAAGAGAAAGCACTGCAACTTTTTTCAGGCTTGGGCATGCGCATTCGTTATATGAATCCCGAGGCACACGATAAACACATTGCTTACGTGTCGCATTTAGCGCACATTAGTTCGTTTATGTTAGGAAAGACAGTCATTGAAAAGGAAAAGAACGAACGAGATATCTTTGATATGGCAGGCAGCGGATTTGAAAGTACAGTGCGATTGGCAAAAAGCTCTCCTGCGATGTGGGCGCCAATTTTTAAGCAGAATAAAGACAATGTCATTGAGACCTTAAACGAGTATATCAATAATTTAAAGCAATTTAAATCCTTAATGGAAGCCGATGATTTTGACGCAATTTTTGACGAAATGCAAAATACAAACCACATTAAGGATATTTTAAACGGGATACAATAATAGTAAAACATACAGCTTATTGGGCTTAAGAGCCTAACAGGCATTTAACAAAATATGTAAGGGTAAAAAGAACATTATGGAAAACAACAAACAAATGAGAACATGGTTAGATGATTTAAATTTAGATCATCCTTTAGTAATTGCAGGGCCATGCAGCGCAGAAACCGAAGAGCAAGTATTGAAAATAGCCCATGAGCTTAAAAATACCGATGTTAATTATTACCGTGCAGGTATTTGGAAACCAAGAACAAGACCTGGAAATTTTGAGGGTGTTGGTGCACTGGGATTAAAATGGTTGCAAAAGGTGAAGGCCGAAACAGGCTTGAAAACCGCTACTGAAGTGGCCAATAGAAACCACGTCGAGTTAGCTTTAGAGCATGATATCGATTTATTATGGATTGGTGCGCGTTCAACGGTAAGTCCGTTTATTGTTCAAGAAATTGCCGATGCTTTGGAAGGGACAGATAAAATAGTGTTGGTTAAAAATCCGGTAAATCCAGATCTAGCATTATGGTTAGGAGCGATTGAGCGTTTGTCATCGGCTAATATTAAAAATTTGGGTGTTATACATAGAGGGTTTTCGACCTACGAAAAATCTAAATACCGAAATAATCCAGAATGGCAAATCGCCATCGAGTTGCAAACACGTTTTCCAGATTTGCCGTTGATCAACGATCCGTCGCACATTACAGGAAAACGCGATATGATTTTTGATGTGTCGCAAACAGCATTGGATCTCAATTTTGACGGCCTCATGATCGAAACGCATTTTGATCCAGACAATGCGTGGAGTGATGCTGCACAGCAGGTTACGCCAAAAGCATTGGTAGGTATTATGGAAGATTTAAAAATCAGGAAAGAATCTGATCCAGAGGCACAATACAATACCGATCTTAATAATTTAAGAGCTCAAATTGATGTGGTCGATAACCAGATTATTGATTTATTAGGTAAGCGTATGAAAGCAGCCGATGGCATCGGAGCGCTTAAAAAACAAAAAAATGTAGCCGTATTGCAAAGTAAGCGTTGGAATGAGATTTTAGGTAAAATGGTCTTAGATGGTGATGAAAAAGGACTAAGTGAAGAATTTATTTTACGCTTATTCAAGGCCATTCACCAAGAATCGATTAATCATCAAGAAGCGGTAATTAACGGTTAGTATTAAGATAAATATTGTAGTAGCCTTCAATTAGTCGTTGTTTATAACGAGTAATTGAAGGCTATTTTTTTATGCCTGAAAATTGAAAATATCACTTTTGTAGATGTCGCTATTTGTATATATTCAAAATTTAGTGCGATATGGATTTCGAAATGTGAGAAGATAAATTAAATTTTAAACTGTTTTTAAAATTAGAAAATCGTTATTTTTGAGATCTTAACTAAATTGCTGTATGTTCAAAAATTGCGTTGTATTTCTCGCATTTGTGATATGTTATCTAAATGTAGGCGCACAAAACGATACTGTTTCAAATACATACATTCCAAAAGACCTAAATACCATTGAAGCGTATTTGAGCGAAATCAATACTGATTATATCAAAACAATCGACGGTCAATATGCTTCTAAGATTAAGAAAGTATATAAGAATAGAGATGAGAAGGTCATAAAATCCATTAATGATAGTTGTTATATATTTAGTCCAGAGATTGAAAAGCCACTTCAAAATATTCTTCAAAATATATACATAGTAAATCCCGAGATTGACCCAAGTAATTACCGTTTTTTTATAAATAACTCATTTGTGCCAAATGCATCCTGTTATGGTGATGGCATGTTTGAAATCAATTTAGGATTGTTCAATACCTTTACCAGTGATGATGAAATAGCATCTGTCATTTGCCATGAAATAGCGCATAAATTATTAAGTCACTCCCTTCAAAATGTAAGCAATTGGATTGCTCAGTTCAATTCTAAAGAAACCAAGCAAAAGGTAAGAGATGTTAAGCGTCAAAGATACGGTCAAACCAGAGCCGCCTTATCGGTCATTGATGAACTCAAAATTGATATTTTAGATTACTCTAAAGAGATAGAGGCCCAAGCCGATTCTCTTGGGTTTATATTATATTCTAAAACTAGGTATCAACAAAACAAAGCTTTAAGTGCACTTGAAAAATTGAAGGTTGAGGATGACATGTTATTAGATCATAACGTTAAGGTGGATAGTGTTTTTAATTTTGAAACCTATCCTTTTAAAGCATATTGGCTAAAAGAAACGACATCGATATTTGATACTACGGAAAAAATAGATGAATTTAAGTTAGATTCAGATACCTTAAAAACACATCCTGAGATTGAGTTTAGAGTAGAAAAGCTGAGCCGTAATTTTGGAATTGTAAAAACAGAAGGTATTGGTACAAAGGATCAAATCAATTTGATTCAGCAAATTTCACATCACAAGGCGATTCAAAGTGCTATTGACCGAAAGTTTTTAGATTTTGCGATATATCTTTTAATAGAGAAATTTCAAAATGATCATATTTCCGAAGCATATTACTATACAACAATGGCTCTAGTACTCAAACAAATTTATGAGGTCAAAGCGTCACACAAACTTGGAAAATTTGTACCGCCAAAAAATAATTTCTCTGACGAAAAGCATTTAAATACCATTCGATTGTTTTTACATAACCTAGAATTAAAAGAAACACGAAAAATGGGATTAGCATTCTGTCTAATGCATCAAAACACGCTTAACCTGAGCAGTGCAGGAACAGCGGTTTATGAATTTTTCAATACTATTAATAATTAAACTCAACAACAATACACATGAAAAAACAATTACTATTTATCGTGCTAAGTATCATCTTCATAAGTGTTAGTGCGCAACAGAAATCGCTTAATGAAATTACCTCATTCAAAATTAAAAATTCGGGATCTTTTATTGATAAAAACAAAGACGTGGATGGTTACTATTTTTATTATGAAGTTGATAAATTAAAAAAAGGAAAGCGTGAGTATGCTATTAAGATGTTAGATAATAACCTCAATGAAATTGCAACAAAATCTTACATTGACGATAAAAATACAATTTTAGCCCAGAGTAAATTTAATAATCAAAAACTAATGTTCGCCATGCTCAATACGAAAGAGCGCATGTTTAAATTAGTAACATTTGACAAATCTGGAAATCAAGGTGAAGACATAAAGATTGAAGTGTCAAAAAAGGAATCAAAATGGTTGAATTTTATGATGAAAAATGGCGACTTTAATTTACTGTTTCCAGTTGATGATAAGGGTTTTCTGTTTAATTATCTTCGGAATAATAAAAAGATGGGCTATGGCTTAAAATATGTATCAACAGATGGCGGTACATCATGGGATTATAACTCTCCTGAAGATTCCAAAGAGTGGTTGTCTATCAACCCTATTGAGGCAAATGACAAAGTTGTTGTGTTATTGGAGGGATCAAAAAAATCTATGTTAAGCCAAACCATTAATATGAAAGCTGTCGTACTTGATATCAATACGGGTAAGAAGCTTTTTGAGAAAACGTATGATCGAGAAAACAATCCAAGACTTGTAACAAACGCATTTCTCACAAAAGAAAATAATGTCGTCATATTAGGTGAATATTTTGACGAAGGTGAAAATTTCATGAAAGCAGATAGCAAGGGACTATTTGCTCAAGTCGTTGACATGTCTGGAAATGTAGTTTCAGATCAAAAAGTAAGCTGGGAGAATAAAATTGATAAGATGATGCCAGCAGATTCTGATGGTAAAAAAAGAAAAAATACCTACGTATATTTTCATGATATTATTAGAACACAAACAGGATCATATTACTGTATTGGAGAGAAATACAGAAAAACAATAAGCGCGATGGGTATGTTATCGGGTAATAATGTAACCCAATTAACCATCACAGATGCTGTGGTTTTTGAATTTGATCAAAATTTTGAGCTTAAAAACATAAAACAAATTGAGAAAGGTAAATCTCGCGCACCAAATTTGACCGACTTTGGTAGTCCTCAATTAAATGCACATGCATTGGTTTCATATGGTGCTTTTGATTATGAGTTTACCCAAATAGATCAAGACCGTGACCGCTTTTATTCTACTTTTATAGATTACGAACGTTTAAAAGGAGAAAAAAATAAATTGGCATTCAAAGCTGTGATGTATAGTGATGGAGAACTTTCAGAAGATAAAATATATCTTGAACAGTCGAAAGGACGAGTAAAATTTAGGGTTTTACCAGCAAAATTAGGTCATGTTATGATTTTTGAATTTAATAAAAAAGAGAAAACTTTAGACATTCATTTAGAGAAACTCAACCTTTAAAAATACCGGCTTCTAATCTAAAAGACTGTCATTTGGCAGTCTTTTTTTTATTGGTAAATGCGGTAATAATTAGCATCTTTGTCCCAATGACAGGACTCGTTTATAAATCTACAGGAAGTTGGTACACCGTTAAAACAAAGATTGGTGAAACGTATCAGTGCCGCATTAAAGGAAAATTTAGACTAAAAGGCATCAAAAGTACGAACCCCATTGCCGTTGGCGATATGGTTGATTTTGAGCTGGAAACCAATAACGACGAGGTTACAGGTGTCATTCATGAGATTCACGATCGCAAAAACTATATTGTGCGTAAATCTGTTAATTTATCAAAGCAAACCCATATCATTGCCTCTAATATTGATCAAGTATTTTTATTGGTAACCATTGATAATCCGCCAACCTTCACAAGTTTTATAGACCGTTTCTTGGTCACTGCGGAAGCGTATGCTGTTAAAACGATTTTGTTGTTTAATAAAGTTGATGCATATAGCGAGGATACGTTGAACGAGGTGCGATATTTGGCACATGTGTACAGAACGATAGGTTACGATTGTATTGGTATTTCTGCGGAAACAGGAAAGAATGTTGATAAGGTCAAAGCCATGATGATCGGCAAGGTAAGTATGTTTGCGGGACATTCAGGCGTTGGGAAATCGACCTTAGTCAATACAATAGAACCAGAACTCGATCTAAAAACAAAGGCCATTTCATCACAACACAGTCAAGGCCAGCATACCACAACATTTGCTGAAATGTTTGATCTAAGCTTTGATGCAAAAATCATTGATACGCCAGGTATCAAAGGTTTTGGCATTGTTGATATGGAAAAAGAAGAGGTCGGTGACTATTTTCCTGAGTTTTTTGAACTGAAACAAGATTGTAAATTCAATAATTGTTTACATGTTGAAGAGCCAAAATGTGCCGTGAAAGCCGCTTTAGAAAATGATAAGATTTCGGTTTCCCGTTACCGAAGTTACCTTCAAATTCTTGACGGTGAAGACGAACATTACCGTACCGATAATTGGGAAGAAAAGTAAACATCAACCTATTTTTTATATAAAATTTTCACTATCACTTAGAGAATTAATTAAAGAATTTGAAAGCAGTTATACAACGCGTATCAGAAGCCAGGGTCACTATTGAGGGAGAACAAATAGCCCAAATTAAGAGCGGTCTAGTGATTCTTTTGGGTATTGTAGATCACGATACCAATGAGGATATCAAGTGTCTATCAAACAAAATTACCAATCTTCGTATTTTTAATGATGAGGAAGGTGTGATGAACCGCTCTCTTCTTCAAAGTGAAGGTGATGCTATTGTGGTAAGCCAGTTTACACTTCACGCCAGTACGAAAAAAGGAAATCGACCAAGTTATATGATGGCAGCAAAGCCGATTGACGCTATTCCGTTGTATGAGGCTTTTATCAAGCAGCTAGAAACCGATTTAGGCAAATCAATACAAACCGGACAGTTTGGTGCTGATATGAACGTTACGCTTTGCAACGACGGGCCGGTAACCATCATTATTGATACTAAAAACAGAGCGTGATTTAAGTTAGGCTTCAGCCAATTTGTTTATTTTTGGGTTTTTTATAGAATATATTTTATATTTGAGAGTTCGCTTAACTTGAAACCCCAACTTTAATGTCCCAGAAATTTTGGGTGATCTGCTTATTTTTGTTGCTTACTACGCTAGTTACAGCTCAAGAAGATCACTATTTAGACGCATCGACTATTCCTTTACGACTCACCATAAACGCAAATGCTGTGGTGAGATTTGACCAAGCCAATATCGAAATAAAAACTTACGACAAGTTTATCTTTACTTATAATAGAATAGTTACGGTTCTCAATGACCTAGGTGATTCTAAAATTGGCGCCTACATGTATTATGACGATAATATAGATGTGAATAAATTGGAGGCTCATATTTACGATGCCAACGGAAATGAAATTAAAAGGGTTAGAAAAAGTGATTTTCAAGATGTAAGTGCAGTTAGTGGAGGCACATTATACTCAGATAGTAGGGTCAAGTATTTAAATTATACACCTATAAAGTATCCGTACACTGTGCACTTTGAAACTGAAGTGACCTATCGCTCAACAGCGTTCTTACCGAGATGGAGACCAATTGAAGGATTTTATGTAAGCACTGAATTTTCAGAATATAAATTAGTTAATAATTCTGATCATTCGGTAAAAATTAAGCCATCTAATTTTGATAACTACGGAATTCAAACACATAGCGATTTCCATTATTCAGTAAAAAATATTACAGCTTTGCAGCGTGAAGCGTATAGTCCGTCGTTTGAAACATTCGCGCCTCAATTGAAAGCCGCTCTTACAGTGTTTGAGATGGAAGGCGTTAAGGGTGTCAATAATTCATGGGAAGACTTTGGTAAATGGGTACATGACGTCTTACTTGCTGATACTGCTGTACTACCTGATGAGGTTATTGCTGAAGTGAAAACGCTTACTGCAACTACAAATTCCAATATAGAAAAAGCCAAGCTCGTCTATAGTTATATGCAAAATAAAACCCGCTATATAAGCGTTCAGGTCGGAATTGGAGGCTGGAAACCAATGTTGGCCGAAGATGTGGATCGACTTGGTTATGCAGATTGTAAAGGATTATCAAATTATACCAAAGCATTACTTGCCTCAATTGGAGTTGAATCTCATTATGCACTAATTTATGGAGACCAAGATTTACGAAGTTTCGATACTGAATTTTCATCAGTAGAAGGAAATCATGCTGTATTATGTATTCCAGATGACGAAGACTATATCTGGTTAGAATGTACAAGTCAAACCAATCCTTTTGGTTTTACCGCTGGTTTTACCGACGATAGAGATGCCTTAATGATTACGCCAAAGGGAGGGGAAATTGTTCACACCACCATTTATCCCGCCGAGAGTAGTTTACAAGACACCAAGGCAACATTCATGCTTAGCAATACTGGTGATATTTCCGCAGATATAATAATTAAAACACATGGGTATAAATATGCGCTTCATGAAGGTGTTCAAAATAAACCATTAAGAGAACAAGAGCTAGCATTAAAGACCTATTGGGACTACATCAACAACTTAGCGATCGATACTATTGATTATCAAAATAACAGGGATAGTATTGTTTTTACCGAAACAGCTAAAATTTCAGCATCCAACTATGCGACGAAAAGCGGAAAACGATTCTTGTTTCAGCCCAATGCCTTTAATAGAGTAACTAAAATACCAACGCGTTACAAAAAGCGAACCTTGGATTTTGAAATTGAACGAGGTTTTACAGATCAAGATGAGTTTACCATTAATATTGATCCCTCTCTGTCTGTTGAGGCCATTCCAAACGACGTATCCATATCAAATGAATATGGGAGTTACACCTTTTCTATAGAAAAAATTTCAGAACACCAATTGGTGTACAAAAGAACTTATATCCTCAACAAAGGCTACTATCCCAAAGAACATTATAAAGATTTTCGTGAGTTTATGTCCCAAATTGTAAAACACGACAAAACCAAAATTGTATGCATATCAAAATCCTAAACATGAAAAGTTGTATCGCGGTAATCTTGTTCCTAATGACTTTTGCTACCCAGGCACAAAACTATAAATTTGGTAAAGTGTCAATGGAGGAATTGCAACAGGTATTTAATCCATTAGATTCTTCGGCCAACGCGACGGTACTGTATAGAGAAGAACATATTAGTTTTGACTTACGTAAAGACGAAGGATTTGTTCAGGTAAGAGAGGTTCATGAACGTATTAAAATTTATAATAAAGAGGGCTATAAATGGGCTACGAAACGTATTAGATTGTATGATGAGTCTAATGCGAAAAGCGAGAATTTAGAGGGGTTGAAAGGGTATACGTATAATCTTGTTAATGGTAAAATTGAAGATTCTAAACTAAAAAAGGATGGCACCTTTAAAGAGGAAGCTAATAAGTATTGGAAAATCAATTCGTTTACCATGCCAAATATAAAGGATGGTTGTGTTGTAGAATATACCTATAAGATAGATTCTCCCTTTACCACAATTGATGATATAGAATTTCAATACACCATCCCAATTGAAAAGTTTGATTTAACGATTAAAACGCCTCAATATTTTGTCTACAATAAGTTGCTCAATCCAAACGCATCTTATATGCCTGTTCTGGATCAGTCGACTAGAAATAGAGTAGAGACGACCACTAATAAGGAAAGAACTGGGTGGAAAATTGTGTCTACAAATTATTCAACATCTAAGCTAGAGTTTATTGAAGATATTATTACAAGTAATGAGACCGATATTCCAGCATTAAACGACGAACCGTTTGTGGATAATCTTGACAATTACAAGGCAAAACTGATTTTAGAGCTAACAGTAATCAAATACCCTAATCAACCGTATAAATCGCTAGCCTCAAGTTGGGATGCTGTTACAAAAACAATATATAATAATCCAGAGTTTGGGACACAACTAGACAAGTCATCTTATTTTGAAGACGATCTTGATGCCTTATTATTAGATATTACAGACCCTTTTCAAAAAGCAATGCTGGTATTTGAGCATGTGAAATCTAAGGTTAAATGGAATAATTTTTATGGCTTTAACAGTGAAGTCGGAGTTCGAAAAGCCTACAAAGATGGTGCTGGCAATGTCGCCGATATCAATCTTATGTTGACGGCAATGTTGCGATATGCAGGTTTGAAAGCGCACCCTGTTTTAGTAAGCACAAAAAATAACGGTATCCCCTTATTTCCAACGCGTCAAGGATTTAATTATGTTATATGCATGATCGAAGATGATAGCTTAAATGTGCTTTTGGATGCCTCAGGTAAACATAGTACCTTCAATGTCTTACCAACCCATACTTTAAATTGGCAAGGAAGGGTAATAAGAGAGGATGGCACTTCAGATTGGATCGGATTAACGCCATCAGTACTTTCAAAGGATGTGTCGTCATTAAACGTGAAAATCAATCCAGACCTTTCTATTGAAGGTAAAGTGCGCCAGCAAAAAACCGATTACGTCGCTATGGGTTATCGTGACAAGTATGCCAATGTGAGTAAAGATGATATCATTAAAAATATCGAGCGCGATAAAGGGCAATTAGAAATTACCGACATAGATATTGAAAATACCAACAACACCAACGAACCACTATTGATTACCTACGATTACAAATTGAACGATGGTATTGAAGCTATCGGAGGCAACCTTTATTTTTCGCCCATGCTATTTTTTGCTTCGGAAGACAACCCGTTTAAACAAGAAACGAGAAATTTTCCAATCGATTTTATGTATCCGTTCTCAGATCGCTACATGATCAATATCTTAATTCCTGAAGGTTATGCCATTGAATCATTACCTGAAAATAAAAAAGTCCAATTTGGCGATGCGGGGGAATTTCTTTATTTAGCGAAAGCCAACGGCAGTTATTTGCAATTAACAATAGCATTAGATATGAAAACATCCTTTATCTTAGCACAAGATTATAATAATTTCAAAGACTTTTATTCAACGGTTATTGAAAAGCAAACAGAGAAGGTCGTCCTAAAAAAAATCTGATTATGGATATAAAAAATTCACAACTTGAGGTTGATACATGGATCAAAGCTCACGGTGTTAGATATTTTAATGAACTTACCAATATGGCGCAACTTACCGAAGAGGTTGGAGAGGTAGCCAGAATCATTGCCAGACGGTACGGTGAGCAGAGCGAAAAAGAAAGTGATAAAGATAAAGACCTAGGAGAAGAGCTAGCCGACGTGGTTTTCGTAGTTTTGTGTCTTGCAAATCAAACAGGAATCGATTTACAGACCGCCTTCAATGATAAAATGGTAAAAAAAACCAAAAGAGATCATGATAGACATCATAGTAATGACAAATTAAAATAAACCGTTCCTGCTTTTAGTAGGAATTTTTTTATGATCATACAACTTCAAAAATCAACGATTAAAACCCATTCAAAGATTACCATTACGGGTTCAAAAAGTGAATCTAATAGATTGTTATTGCTACAAGCGCTGTATCCTGAATTGGATATAGAGAATGTCTCAAATTCTGATGATAGCATGGTGATGTCAAAGGCCCTGGCATCTAGTGAAAAAGTATTAGATATTCATCACGCAGGAACTGCCATGCGTTTTCTTACCGCCTATTTTGCGGGTAAAGAAGATCGCCAAGTCATTTTAACAGGATCTGCGCGCATGAAAGAGCGTCCAATCGAAATTTTAGTGGAGGCTCTTAATCAATTGGGAGCAGAGATTTCTTATTTAGAAACCTGTGGCTGTCCGCCATTACAGATTAAAGGTAAACGTTTATCAAAGCACAAGGTGACTTTGAACGCCAATGTGAGCAGTCAGTATATTTCCGCATTGTTACTCATAGCATCACGTCTGGAAAACGGACTAGAATTGACGCTCGAAGGTACTATCACTTCTATGCCTTATATTAATATGACACTGGATCTACTAAATCAAATCGGTGTTCAAACCACATTTAAAAATCAAATCATTACCGTAAAGCCTAAAAAGGACGACTTAAAAACTAAAACATTAACTGTTGAATCCGATTGGTCATCGGCATCCTACTTTTATAGTATTGTCGCATTGAGTCCTATTGGTACTGAGATTGAATTATCGTTCTATAAAAAGCAATCGTTACAAGGCGATGCTGTATTAGCCGAAATTTATCAAACCTTTGGCGTTCAAACACTTTATGAAGATGATTTTATTCGGCTCAAAAAATTAAACGAGGTCAATGGTAAAAACATAGCGCTGCAACTCAATAATTCGCCAGACATTGCACAAACTATTGCCGTTACCTGTTTAGGTCTAGGGATGAGATGTCATTTAAAAGGTCTCCATACCTTAAAGATCAAAGAAACCGATCGGTTGGTGGCACTTCAAAATGAATTACAAAAATTAGGAGCCAAAGTCACAATTACACAAGATAGCTTGACCTTAGAAGACACGCCAATTATTAATAAAAACGTTGTTATTCAAACCTATAACGACCATCGTATGGCCATGGCTTTTGCGCCTTTAGCCTTAAAAACCGACATTAAAATTGAAGATTATAGGGTCGTTTCTAAATCCTATCCCACATTTTGGGATGATTTAGAATCCATCGGATTCATTTTTTCTAAATAAATACCGCGTTTTACTTGACAACCCCTATGCTGAGATTGTATATTTACAGCCTGCCAAATTTTTTGGCGACTTTAAATGAGATAAATAAGACACGATTAGTTTTGAAAGGTCTTATTTGAAGATCCATTTTAATAATAAAACATCCATAAAAAAAACCACATGAAATTATCACATTTTAATTTTGAACTTCCCGAAGAATTATTAGCAGAGCATCCCTCAGATATTAGGGACGAATCTCGATTAATGGTCTTGGATAGAGCAAATCAAACGATCGAGCATAAACTTTTTAAGGATGTCATCGATTATTTTGAGGAAGATGATATCATGATTTTAAATAATACCAAAGTGTTTCCAGCGCGTTTATTTGGTAATAAGGAAAAAACAGGTGCTAGAATCGAGGTGTTCTTACTTCGTGAATTGAACGAAGAACAACGCCTTTGGGATGTTTTGGTAGATCCAGCAAGAAAAATTAGAATTGGTAATAAGCTCTATTTTGGCGAAGATGAAATGTTAGTGGCCGAGGTTATTGATAATACCACTTCTAGAGGAAGAACGCTCCGTTTTTTATACGACGGTTCTTACAACGAGTTCAGGCGCAAACTCACCGAACTCGGCGAAACACCATTGCCTAAATATATCAAAAGAGAGGTTGAACCCGAAGATGCCGAACGTTACCAAACGATTTTTGCAAAAAATGAAGGTGCCGTAGCAGCGCCAACAGCAGGTTTACATTTCTCAAGACATTTGTTAAAGCGTCTAGAAATTAAAGGTGTCAAACTTCCAGAGGTGACGCTTCACGTTGGTCTAGGTACTTTTAACCCAGTTGAGGTTGAAGATTTATCAAAGCACAAAATGGATAGTGAAGAAATTTTCATCACGCAGCCAACGGTCGATACGATCAATAATGGAATTAAAACCAAAAAACGCATTTGTGCGGTTGGGACAACGGCCATGAGAACCATCGAAAGTTCGGTGTCTTCTAACGGATTGTTGAATGCTTACTCAGGATGGACCAATAAATTCATATTTCCACCCTACGAATTTAGTATCGCCAACAGTATGATCACTAATTTTCATACGCCAAAATCAACATTATTGATGATGACCTCGGCCTTTGCAGGTCATGATTTCTTGAAAAAAGCCTATGACGAAGCGGTCAAAGAGAAATACCGTTTCTATACTTACGGTGACGCGATGTTGATCATATAGAACTAAAATAGACGTATCGTAAGAGCCTTATCGAGAGATAGGGCTTTTTTGTTTTTGGGCATTACCCTGCGGGTCGGGCTCTCCGCTTTATCTTTTGCTGAAAAAAAACAGCAAAAGGATACCGCATCCATCCCTAATGCAGATCAGGAATTTTAAAAACAATGACGCTATTCTTAGTGTTCAGTTAGCTTTCATTACTTTTGCAGCAATAAAACAATCAGTCAAATCATAAAGTCTTTGGCTTGCATTAACATTCTATGGAAACCAAAAAGAAAGACATACGAGCGCTCACCAAAGTCCAACTTCGGGAATTTTTTGTCGAGCAAGGCGATAAGGCCTTCCGCGGAAATCAAGTCTACGAATGGCTATGGAAAAAAGGAGCGCATTCCTTTGAAGACATGACCAATATCTCGATAGAAACACGACAACAACTTCAGGCCAATTTTGTCATCAACCACATTAAGGTTGACCAGATGCAAAAAAGTAGCGATGGTACCATTAAAAATGCCGTCCGTTTGCATGACGGACTCATAGTAGAATCTGTTCTTATTCCAGCAAAAAACCGAACCACAGCTTGCGTATCCAGTCAAGTGGGCTGTAGCTTAGACTGTAGGTTTTGTGCCACCTCGCGATTAAAACGCATGCGCAACTTAAACCCTGATGAAATTTACGATCAGGTCGTCGCGATCGATAATGAAAGTAGGCTCTATCACAACAGACCACTAAGTAATATCGTATTTATGGGTATGGGCGAGCCGCTCATGAATTATAACAATGTTTTAAAAGCTATTGATAAAATTACTGCTCCCGATGGGCTGGCCATGTCACCAAAACGTATTGTGGTGTCAACATCAGGTGTTCCTAAAATGATAAAAAAAATGGCCAATGATGAGGTCAAGTTTAAGTTGGCGGTATCATTACACTCTGCCATTGATGAGATAAGAACATCGATCATGCCATTTAATGCCACGTTTCCCTTAAAAGATTTACGTGAGGCGCTAGAATATTGGTATGCCAAAACCAAGAATAGAATAACGTACGAATATGTGGTTTGGGATGGTATCAATGATACCAAAAAAGACGTAGAAGCATTAATTGCCTTTTGTAAGTTTGCACCCAGCAAAGTGAATCTTATCGAATATAATCCGATTGATGATGGCGAATTTCAGCAAGCCAGTTCAAAAGCCATTGATATGTATGTGTCTATGTTAGAAGCCGAGCATATTACGGTTACCGTAAGGCGATCTCGTGGTAAGGATATTGATGCTGCTTGTGGGCAATTGGCCAATAAAACGTAATAAAAACGCGGCCAATTGGCCGCGTTTTTGATTTTATCAAACAAATAAATTAACTTTTAATAAATTTGATAGTTTGTATTTGTCCTCCAATTGATACTTTTGCTAGGTAAATACCGTCAGCAAAGCTAGCCATATCTATAGCTTCATTATTTGAATATAGTGACTGAGCCTTAACTTTTCGACCTAATATGCTGTAGATTTCAATAGTATGCATTGGTAAGTTTGATGAGTCCAAGATGAGTTGGTCAGTGGCTTTGTTAAAAGAAAACTCAAATAAATTAGTTGCAAATTCGTCAACACTTAATGTTTGAGAAATATTAAGACTAATTATTACAAAAACATCGCTATCCTCAACAGGAGTAGTAGCATGAATACCAATATAAAAAGGACCATCTGTGGTTGGTGTGTAAGTAACATCACTAGAGTAAGCCTGGGTAATTAAGTCATTTCCACCAGTGTCTCCAAAAACACCACTTTGCGTAATGTCTGTAAAAGAACCTAAAACTTCTTGTGTTGTCGCAGTAGAGGATGGTGAACTTAATGCCACTATTTCAAAATCTTCACTAGCTGTATCTCTTACATTTATGCCGTTATAAACTAATGTGACGATGTAGTCAGAACCGGCACTACCTTCTAAAGCGGTTGTAAATAACCAATCATCTTTAGCTAATGTTGGGTCAGGAGGAAACACATTCATAATGTTATCATTTGTGCCATCGCCATCTAAATCGTTAATGGTGTTATAGGTCCAAGTTAATGCATCTCCATTTGAATTTTCTGTAGTGTAGCAAATTTCATAGCGGAGCTCATCTTGTACGTCATCTGAATAAGGGAAAGAATCTTCGCAGCTGTATGCTGTTTCGGAAAGCTCAAAATCAAAACCAGCAGCGCTCCATCGGTCATCAAAAGCTATGTAATAACTCACGCCTGACGTTATAGGAACATTGGCAGAGGATAAATAATTTTGAACTGCCATGGAAGGATCGATATCATCGTTTCCTCCAATACAAGATAAGGTAGTACAACTACCTTCAAAAATATGTAAACGAGTATCTCCGCCAGGAGGGGTATTACCAACATCTGTGGTAACAGTGGCGTAGCCGTCAACGGTAGCGGTAAATATATACCATTCTCCAGCAGTTCTAGCTCCTCCTGCATTAGCAGCACATTCAGGATTTGGAACTTCGGTGCCGTCAACTGCGGTAACTGTATATGTTCCTGCTGTTATTACTGTAGCAGTGGCACATGTATCTTGAGCATTCATAAAATGAAATACTGAAAACATTAAAAATAATAAAGTAATTTTTTTCATAAGGTTTTGGATTTAATTAATTGTTTAATAATTAAATATACAAAAAAACTGATGCTATATGTATTTCCCGATGATTTTAACGAATTAAATACTGCTTAAACAAATTAGCATACCGTTAATTAGTAATTTTGTAATCAAATTATAATAAGCGCAATCAAACCCTGTGAAAGTCACCGAACAAATAAAACAACCTATAGCCTACGAGATGGAACTCTTCGAACAAAAGTTCTTGCTCTCCATGTCCAGTAAGGTCGCTTTATTAAATCGAATCACGCACTACATCGTGAACCGAAAAGGAAAACAAATGCGACCGATGTTCGTTTTCTTGGTGGCAAAAATGGTCGATAATGGCCAAGTAAGCGAACGTACGTATAGAGGCGCATCGGTGATAGAGTTGATTCATACTGCCACACTTGTGCATGACGATGTGGTTGATGACAGTAATAGACGACGTGGCTTTTTCTCAATAAATGCCCTGTGGAAAAACAAAATAGCTGTCCTTATTGGTGATTTTTTATTGTCTAAAGGATTGCTTTTATCTATTGATAATAATGATTTTGATTTACTTAAGATCATTTCGGTTGCTGTTCGTGAAATGAGCGAAGGAGAGCTGCTCCAAATTGAAAAAGCAAGACAGCTCGATATTACAGAAGCTATATATTACGACATCATCAGGCAAAAAACGGCAACCCTTATTGCCGCATGTTGCAGTTTAGGAGCCGCTTCGGTGAAGCCAAACTCGCCAGATGTTGAAACCATGCGCAAGTTTGGTGAATTAATTGGGATGGCCTTTCAAATTAAAGATGATTTGTTTGATTACGGCCAAGAATCCATCGGCAAGCCAACAGGTATCGATATCAAGGAACAAAAAATGACACTTCCTTTAATTCATGTACTCAATAATTGCTCAAAGAGAGAAAAGTCGTGGTTGATCAATTCAATCAAAAACCATAATAAGGATAAAAAAAGAGTCAAAGAGGTCATCTCATTTGTTAAAGACAATAATGGTCTAAAGTATGCTGTTGCAAAAATGAAACAATTTCAAGCCGAAGCGTTAGAGCTTTTGCATACCTATCCTGATTCCCAATTTAAATCGTCATTGGAGCTCATGGTCAATTACGTCATTGAGAGAAAAAAGTAGCTCATCGTGTCGTTTAATTTACAACTGCCATGCTTCAAAGAACAACAAATCAATTTTATTTTGCATCTTCAGGCAACCATTCTCAAACAAATGACGTCTTTATAAATAGAAGACCAAACGAGAGCAATTTTGAAAGTTATTCAACTACATCATAAAAACAATTCGGCCCTAATAAAAAAAGCAGCGCAAGGCAAGCGCGATGCTCAGCAGACGTTGTTTGAGATACATGCGCCAAAAATGTTAAGTGTTTGTAGATATTACATCAAAGATTTGCAAAATGCCGAGTCTGTAATGCTAAAGGCCTTTTTGAAAGCCTTCACTAATCTCAATAACTTTAGGCATGAAGGGAGTTTTGAAGGTTGGCTGCGACGCATTATGGTTAGAGAGTCTATTTCGTTCTTAAGGCAAGAGAAGCATATAGAATTCTTGGTAGAAGATGATGCAGTTCATCAAGAACATTATAATAATGTTGAATCACAGATTGAGGTTGCGCAAATACAACAACTCATAGATCAACTTCCAGAAGGCTATAAAATGGTGTTTGTTATGTATGCGATTGAAGGCTATAAGCACCAGGAAATAGCCAATTTGCTCAACATTTCACAGGGGACTTCTAAATCACAATTGTTTAAAGCACGACAAATGCTTCAGAAAAAAATCATGAACTTAAATACCCCAAGTTATGGAGTCAGATAAATTTGACAATACTATCAAGGATAAGCTTGAGAAGCGACGATTTCAACCAAGTAGTACTGCTTGGAGTCAACTATCTGCTCAGCTTGATATAGAGGCTAAAAATAAAAAACGAAGTGTATTTCTCTACGTTGGGATAGCCGCAAGCATCATAGGAGTGCTATTGGTGACGACGCTCTTTTTTAAATCTTCGGAAGAACATATGATCGCTCCTAAAGTTGTCAAAACTATTAAAAAGGATAGTGATGAGATTAAAAACACGGTAAATTCGTATGCTTCGGAAGTTGAGGTAGCGACTGCAAATTCAGAGCAACTTCAGGGTCAGGACCAATTAAAAGATCCTGAACTTCAAAATGATTCATCAATCAGAAACGAACAGCAGGTCGCTACGCTTTCCGAAGAAAAAAACAGCGGTAATACGTTAAATGGTATTGCTACAAAACCTTCAGAAGACATTAAAAATAATAACCATGGTGTTAGTGAACTAACATTTGAAGATGTTAAGGCCATCGAGGTTGTCCAGCAAATAAAGAGGCTTGAACAGCAAAAGGGCCAAGTCACCGATGCCGAAATTGAAAACCTGTTAAAGCAGGCAGAGAGAGAAATTTTAAGAGATCGACTATATAACGAAACCACGAGAACCGTTGATGCCGATGCTTTGCTTCAAGACGTTGAAGATGAGCTCGAGCAGTCGTTTAGGACGAAGGTCTTTGAAGTTTTAAAATCAGGATACAAAACGGTAAAAACTGCAGTTGCCGATCGTAAGAACTAGAGCCTGTCAACATAAAGATTTTCATTCACGACAATGAAAATCAAACTTTCATCAATCATGCCGAAATTATTTCGGTCAAAAAAACAAATACAATGAACACTATCACAAAAATTGTAGTGCTGGCATCCCTATGCTTTATCGTAAGCAATAGTAACGCACAAACCACAGAATCGGACTCAATTCAAAACGTTAAAGTAGATCAACGAGTTAGTACTTTAGAACAGGAAAAAATCAAGATTGAAAGCCTTGAAAGAGAACTTCTAAAGCAAAAGGTGTCGTTAATCAATGACCAATTAGATCGTGAGGAGATTACGATCGAGGAAGCGCAGACGCTTAAAAAGGAAGCTGCCAAAAGATCGGCACTTAATATCGAGAACCGCATTAGTATTGTTGATCAAAAAATCGCTTTGTTAACTAGAAACGGTTATGACAATTATCAATATATAAACGATGCTGTAAATGATAGTAATACCAATAAGATTACTGTAAACATTGGTTCAAAAGGAGTGGTTTTTGATCTCAACGACAAGCCTCAAAAACCACCTAAGTATGATATACGTACTACCAATAAACTGTTATTTGCCATAGGTTTTAACAATGCGATTGGAGATGAACAAAGTCTGGATGATTCTCCATATGAGCTAGCGGGATCTGGATTTGTAGAGTTAGGGTGGCTTTGGAGTACTAGAATCCTCAAAGAAAGTAATTTTTTTAGAGTTAATTATGGCTTCTCTTTTCAATGGAATAAGTTAAATATCAAAGACAATCTTTATGTCGTTCAAAATGGTGATGAAACGACACTTCAAGAATTTCCTTTGAATCTAAAGAAATCACAATTTAGAACTACAAATTTGGTCTTTCCGGTTCATTTTGAGATGGGGCCATCACGCAAGAGAGACTATGAAAATAGGTTGCGATACACCACAGATGATCATTTTAGAGTTGGTTTGGGGGGTTATGGTGGTTTTAGAATTGCAGCTCAACATAAATTGAAGTATGAGGAAGATGGCGATAGGGTAAAACAAAAAATCAGAAAAAATTACAACACGTCTACTTTTGTATACGGATTAAGTGGCTATGTAGGCATAGGTGACGTGTCTTTGTATGCGAAGTATGATTTAAGTCCGTTATTTAAGGATCAAGAATTTGATCAACACAATGTGTCATTAGGGTTGCGTTTTGACTTAGATTAGCGCTCCAGTAAAAAAAGCAAAAAGCTCCGAACATGATATTGGAGCTTTTTGCTTTTATATAGTTATGATTTGTCTTCCTCTGCGTCTTTCTTGTCTTTCTCCTCTTGCTCTTGTTCCTTTTTATTTCGTCGCTCTTCTCGTCGCTCTTCTCGTCGTTTTTCGCGGGCATCTTTACGTTCCTCCTTGGTCAAGTCACCATCATCAAAAGCATCTTCAAATTCGATCTCATCATCAATATCGCCATTAAAAGCACTAATCCATGCATTTCCAAATATATTTGCTACCGTTGGGAGAATACTAGCTTTGACATCATTCAAATTGCCTTCTAATGGTATTTTAGTAGCAACAGTATCGGTAGATTGGTTTTTAAGTGTGAATTTAAAAAAGCCCACAAGTCCTTCCCAAAGGACGCCTAAAAACCCATCTTCTTTTCCAATGAGTTTGGAGTCTGTAAGTAATGGCTTCATGTAGCCTTTGAGATAGCCATCGGCAATGGCAATCTCGCTAAAAAGTTCAAATGTTCCACTTTCAAAATCGATTCCAGTATAATGTCTAGTGAAATTATTTAGTGCCGTGATATCTGCTTTTTCTAAGGCAAACTCGATATTCATATCGGGAATTTCCTTAATGATATTCATAGCACCTTTTAATTTTAAGGAACCATTACCAATAGAGATAGCACTCGCAACGATTGGAGAGGGTAATGTTCTGTCCTTGGATTTAACATTCCGAAGATTATCAGCAGTGAGTTCTAATTTATCAAAGTGTAGATCAATATTGGGATCAGCTTGAAGCTCCACAAACGCGATCTTGCCTTGATGAACTTCAAAATGGTTGATATCCACAGGGACAAGTTCTGTTAACGCTTTTGTCCAATCCTCAACATCTGGAGTTTCTCCTTCGGTTTGTTGATCTTCCATTACATAAATAATTTCAGGACGCGTCATAATGATCTCACTCACTATTTTTCCCTCGAATAGTGATTTCCATTCTATTGATATATCTGTTTTTTCAAAATTAATAAAAGGTACTTGCGATTTTGCGTTCACCTTGTTGAGATACATACCATTAATCACATAGGCACCTCTTATGAGCGAAATATCAATATCATTAACTTGTCCATAATACCCAGGGATATCTGCTAAAACCTTATTGACCTCATTTTTTACTAAGGTTGGTAAATACAACCTAAAGCCTATCAAAATAATTAGTATGATGATGGGAACAGTATAGCGTTTTTTCTTATACGTTTTTCGTTTTGATTTTGAGACCTCTTGTTTCATTAATGCATTCTATGACGTTAATTACAAATTCTCATAAAATTAAAATATTAAATTCTAATTGTGCTTTTATTTTTAGAAGCTTTAACAGTTGCCGTAATGGAGAATACTGATAGAATTTACGTATTTTTACCATCTTCAATTCCTCAAATTTGATAGCAAAAGGTACCATAGAACAAGTGTTTGAAACGGCTCGAGTAGAGGAGGTCATAGGTGATTTTGTTCAATTGAAAAAGTCTGGGAGTAACTTTAAAGGACTGAGCCCTTTTAGCGATGAGCGCTCACCTAGTTTTATGGTGTCTCCAGTAAAACAAATTTGGAAGGATTTCTCTAGTGGAAAAGGAGGCAATGCCGTTACGTTTTTAATGGAACATGAGCATTTTACCTATCCTGAGGCTATCAAGTATTTAGCCAAAAAATACAATATTGAAATCGAGGAAACCGAGCAAACCGATGAACAAAAGCAAGAAGCCAACGAACGTGAAAGTTTGTATTTGGTAAACGAGTTTGCCAAGGATTATTTTGAGCGTATGCTCTTTAAAACCGATCAAGGCCAAGCGATAGGGCTTAGTTACTTCAAGGAGCGAGGGTTCAAAAACGATATTATAAAGCTGTTTAATCTTGGTTACTCGCTTGACGAGTGGCAGGCATTTACCGATGAGGCTTTGAAACAGGCATATCAATTGGAATTTCTCGAGAAAACTGGATTAACAATTGTGAAGCCCGAAAAAAGGTTTGACCGATTTAAGGGCCGTGTCATGTTTCCTATTCACAGTATGAGCGGACGTATTTTAGGATTCGGCGGACGCATTTTGACCAGCGATAAGAAAGCCGCCAAGTATTTGAATTCACCCGAAAGCGAGGTCTATCACAAATCTAAGGTTCTCTACGGAATTTACCACGCCAAACAGTCGATTGCCAAAGAGGATAATTGTTATTTGGTTGAAGGCTATACAGATGTCATACAGTTTTACCAAACCGGAATTAAAAATGTCGTGTCATCTTCGGGAACAGCATTAACAGCAGAGCAAATTAGACTAGTCAATAGGTTAACCAACAATATTACCGTTCTTTTTGATGGGGACGCAGCAGGCATACGAGCGTCCATTCGAGGGGTTGATCTTATTTTAGAGCAAGGCATGAACGTCAAAATTTGTGGCTTTCCTCAAGGTGAAGACCCAGATAGTTTTGCTAGAAAAAATAGCCTTGAAGAGTTGACCGAATATCTCAACGAAAATTCTAAAGATTTTATTCAATTCAAGGCTTCTTTACTTATTAAGGAAGCTAATAACGATCCTATTAAAAAGGCAGAGACTATTAGAGATATCGTGAACAGTATCTCAAAAATCCCAGATCAAATTAAAAAAGAGGTATACATTCAAGAGTGCTCGCGCATCATGGATATAAGTGAAGATGTGTTATTCAGCACACTGGCGCAAATCAATAAAAAAGAACAAGTTGAAGCTAGCAAAAGTTATAATACGAAACCAAAGGCATTTGATATCGTTAAGCCAGAAGTTAGAGCTGCTAAGGTCAATTTGCAATACGAATTAGAGCGAAAGATTATTGAAATATTATTGCTCTACGGAACAGAAACCGAAGATTTTGAAGATTTAGTGTTGAAAGAATCAGACGATGGCGATTTACAATTAGAGCCAGTGATTCACAATGCAAAAGTTTTTGAAAAAATCTATCTTGATCTACAAGAAGATGAGATGCAATTTTCAAACCCAAATTTCAAGAACTTATATTATTCAATCATTGACACATTACACCAAGACCCTGAGTTTTCAACTCGCAATTTTGTAAATCAATTAGATCAAGAATCGGCGAGCAGTGTCACGACAATTTTGATGAATGATGAGCGCTATATGCTACACGATTGGGAACGCAATCAAATTATTCCGAAGGAAAAAAAAGATACCATTTCTCAATTGGTGACCCAAACTATTTTAACCTTAAGGTGTTATTTAATTGATAAGAAAGTATCAGAATATCAAAATGAAACGCTAAAAGAAGATGCTAATTCAAGGAGTATTCTTGAAGATGTAAAAGATTATGTCGGTCTCAAAATGTTGCTGTCTAGAAAATTAGGAAAAGTGATTGGAGGAAAAATCTAGCTAATCTCGAGTTGTTTACCTTGGTTGACCAAATCGATGAGGTTGGTTACATTTAGTTTTTTAAATAACCTAGCTTTATAAGTACTTACCGTTTTCTCGTTGATATCCAGTTCTTGTGCAATTTCTTTATTCTTCTTTCCAGAAGATAACAACTTCAATACTTCAACTTCTCTTGTGGATAAACGTTTGTAAATTCTTGCTTTTGAATTTTTGGTATCGTTATATTTAAGATGTTTAGACATTTTTTCACTTAAATATATATCGCCATCATGAGCCGTTTTGATGGCTTTTATGATGACGTCTACGGGTTCAAATTTTGAGACATATCCAGAAGCTCCTGCTTTTATAGAACTTATGGCATAGATTTCTTCAGGATGATAACTAAACATAATAATGTTGATGTGGTTATGTTCTTTCTTGATAGCTCTCAATGCGGTAATACCGTTAAGTTCTGGCAATTCAATTTCCGAAATGATAATATCGACATCGTGTCGCCTTACAAATTCAAAAATAGCCACTCCAGTTGCCACGGTACCTATGACCTTAATGTCCTCATGCTCTTGAAACAAAAGCTGAAAGCCAGTAGTTACGATAGGATGATTGTCAACGACTAATACCTTAATCATAATACAAGTTTAATTGGTTGGTTAATACATAAAAATGAATGAATCTAATGTGATACACTAAATTCATAGATGTGGAGATTTAAATGTAAAGTTAACAAGAAAATCAAAGCTATTAACGATTTATCAATAAAAATTCAGTATTTATTTTAATTTTTTAGGAATTTCGCAAATCGGGATGGGTATCATTTTATGGGTGTTGGCTCGATTATATCTCATAAATATTTGAAAGACCTGTTTTTGCCGGCCTTCAAAGTCGGCTTCAGTTTTTCCCTTATCTTTCATGCCCATTGCCCATTCTAACTCAGGATATGAGGCGCCAATTTGATCTTCATCACTTCTAGCATCTCCAAAAAGACCATCGCTTGGCGCAGCGTTCATAATCGATTCTGGAACTTCAAGATAGGTTCCGATTTTGTAAACCTCAGACTTAAGCAAATCTGCAATCGGACTCAAATCAACACCACCATCACCATATTTAGTATAAAAACCAACTCCAAAATCTTCAACTTTGTTTCCAGTTCCTGCTACAAGTAAGCCAAACAGTCCAGCATGATAATATAATGTTGTCATGCGAAGTCGAGCTCTCGTATTAGCTAAGGCCATATCTATAACAAGTGGCTTGCCTTCATTAGAAACTTCGGTGATGAACTCCTCAAAAACGGGAGTGAGGTCAACACGAGAATCACGAACATTGGCAAAGCGATTTTTTAATTGTGTGATGTGTTCTTGTGCTCTTGTAACATGACTTGCTGCTTGGTGAATAGGCATTTCAATGCATAATAAGTCTAACCCAGTTTTAGCGCATAATGTTGAGGTGACTGCAGAATCTATTCCTCCAGAAATACCAATAACAAATCCATTAACGCCTGCTTTGGTGGCATAATCTTTTAGCCATTTTACGATGTGATCAACTACTTTTTCTGTCTGCATTTTTAATATGATTTTGGTCAAAGAATAGTACCTTTGTAGTAAGAGATTTCAACTTTTGGATGCAAGCGAAATTTGAAAATTTTTGGTCGTATGAAGGTTTTTTTGAATTTCATAGCATCACTACGGAAAGCTAAAAAGACAAAACATGGACAAAAAAGGTCAATTTTTTAACAAACGAAAAAAATTCAAATCGCTCTAATAACAAAAATAAAGGAAACGCGTTAGTAATAAAAATTTAGAGAGGTTAAGTTTTTTGTAAATTAAATTCATGAAAAAAGCACTTATAGTCAGTCTTATACTGTTCTTGTTCATTCGATGTAAAAAGGAGGACGCCGTAGCGGCACAAATTTCAAAGATTGAGACGAATGTGAGTGTCGAGCGTTTTGATCGCGCCTTTGCCAAGGCTAAACCAAATGAATTGGGTAAGCTTAAAACGACTTTTCCTTATTTGTTTCCAAACAGAATTCCAGATTCTGCCTGGATTGAGCGTATGATCGATTCCAACCAGCTTCAATTAAATACTGCTACCAATGAGAAATTTGGTGATTTTAAGTCAGAGACCAACGAGATTGAGAATCTGTTTCAGCATCTAAAATATTACGATAAAACGTTTAGCGAACCACGTGTAATCACACTTACCAATTTTGTGAGATATCGAGAAAAAGTCGTGGTTACAGATACTATTGTGCTCATTGCCATAGACAATTATCTAGGTGAAGATTACGACCTGTATGCTGGCATTCCTAAATATATCGCACAAGAAATGAAACCTTCGCAAATTGTTGTTGATTTGGCAGAGGCTTACAGTGAAAGACAAATCTTTCAGTATCGCAAAAAAACGTTTTTGGATGAAATGATTTACTTCGGAAAACAGCTGTACTTTAAAGATGTTATGATTCCGTTTAAGTCTGATGCCGAAAAAATAGGCTACACACCGCAACAGCTTCAATTTGCGAAAGAAAATGAAGATATGATCTGGACCCAGTTTGTAGAAAATGAAATGTTGTTTAGTACCGAGAGTAGCTTGACGGCCCGTTTTATTGCCGATGCACCTTTCTCTAAATTTCAGTTAGAGCTAGATGCCGAAACTCCAGGGCGACTTGGTCAGTACATAGGTTGGCAAATTGTAAAGGCGTATATGGAGAATAACGACATTCCTTTTAAAGACATGTTGCAAAAAGATGCTGTCGAGATATTTAATGAATCCAATTACAAACCACCAAAATAATGGCAAATAATCATACATCAAAAATAGAGTTAAATGTTCAGCTCGATGAGAACAAAGTTCCCGAAAAATTACATTGGACTGCCCAAGATGGAGGCATCACTAATGAAGAGGCCAAGGCTATGATGCTCGCGGTTTGGGATGGCAAAGCTAAAGAAACATTGCGTATCGACCTTTGGACCAAAGACATGCCAGTAGATGAAATGAAGCAGTTTTTTCACCAAACGCTAGTTGAAATGAGTAATACGTTTCACAGAGCGACACAAGATGAAAAAATGACGGCTACAATGAAAGATTTTTGCGATTATTTTGCCGATAAGTTGGAGCTTAAAAAGTAAGGATCATGAGAAAAGTGCTTTTTGGAATTGTGATAACCTTGGTCATTGTCTTTACGTTTAAGTATTGTGGCGATCAAAGGGAGGACAAGATTACGATTCAAGAAAATTCTGCACTTATTCAAGAGCAAATTAAAAACGTAGGTAAGCTTATCGTTACCGAAGGTCATTTTAGTCAAGTGTTTACCTACAAAAATTCAAAGTCTATCTTCGGAAATTTAATTGACGTCGAAAAAAAAGCTTTAGTTGTTGTCAATGCCGATGTCACAGTTGCTTATGATTTGAGCAAGATTACTTTTGAGATCGATGACACTAATAAAGTATTGAGAATTCTATCAATTCCAAAGGAAGAGATAAAAATCAGTCCAGATTTTGAATATTATGATGTTCAGGCCGATTTCTTAAACCAATTCGAGGCCAAAGATTACAATAGCATAAAAAGAACGGTGAACAAACAATTAATGAAAAAGATTGAGGCTTCCGATTTGAAAAAGAACGCTCAAAACAGATTGATTAGTGAGCTAGCTAAGTTTTACATTCTAACCAATTCCTTGGGTTGGACGTTAGAGTATAACCAAAACCAAATCAAATCTTCAGAGCAATTGCAAGACTTAAAATTATAGTTGTTTATTAAGACTTACCCAACCACCACCATTGATTGCGCTAATGTTATGTAGATTCAAAAACCGAGCAGCCTTAGCAGATCGAACACCACTTTGGCAACAAACGATCATTGGTTTTTCGAGATGATTAATGTCATCTATGCGATTGATTAAGTCATCTAAAGGGATGTGAATTGAGTTGTCTATATGACCACGATCCCATTCTTCTTGTGACCGAACATCTAAAATACGAGCACCATTTTCTAGGTATTCTTTTACTTGGTTTTTTTTATATCCAAATATAAAACTCAGTAATCCCATTGTTTCTTTTTGTTTAAATTTACGAAGAATCAAAACTAACGGTTTTTGAAACAGGAGACGCGAAAAGACGAAATTATAAAAACAGCCGCCAAGCTGTTTAAAGAAAAAGGCTATAGTGCTGTAACGATGCGTGACTTGGCTAAAGCCATGGGTATAAAGGCTGCAAGTCTTTACAACCATATTAGTTCAAAACAGGACATTCTTAAAACCATCATCATCTCCATAGCCGAAGAATTTACGAGCGGGATGGCGCTTATAAGTGCTTCCGAAGTAAATAATATTACAAAACTAAAAGAGGTTGTAAAACTCCATGTAAAAATTACCTCGTATAATACTTACGGTATGGCTTCGCTAAATAATGATTGGATGCATCTCGAAGATCAACTCGAATATTATTTAGAATTAAGAAATGATTACGAAGCACGCTTTCTAGATATCATAGAGAACGGTATCGCTGCGTCTGAAATTCGATCCAACAATCCTGAAATCATTATGTTTTCAATGCTCTCCACGTTGCGTTCCCTATACCTTTGGATTCCTAAAAAAGAGGATCTGCACGCAAACGATTTAGCAAATGGCCTGAGCGCCGTTCTCATTGACGGAATTAACATCTAATTAAGAAGAATATTTTGTATATTTGTTACTTAAACTAACAAGCGTTAGTTATTTTCAACCTTCGACGCTAAAATATCAAGAATCGAAAGTTTTTTTTGGTAACTGGGTTTCAACAGTTGAAACGTGATTGGGAGGTATATTATAAAATTAAATTGACACCTGTTTTTGCAAATAAAAGATGGCCGAATTTCATACTATGAAAATAGCAAATATCTATAAGGAAACTAGCGACACTTCGGTAGTTACTTTTGAGGTGCCTTTAGAATTGCAAGATGCCTTTACATTTAGTCAAGGTCAGCATCTAACGCTTAAAGCCACGATTAATGACGAAGATGTTCGACGCTCGTATTCGTTATGTTCTAGTCCGATGGATAAGCAATGGCAAGTCGCTGTCAAGCAAATTCCAGGAGGAAAATTCTCTACCTATATTAATCAAGAATTGAGAGCTGGCGATACGATGGAAGTCATGGCGCCAAGCGGGCGATTTGGTGTTCCCGTAAAACCAAAAGACACAAAAAATTACCTCTTTTTTGCGGCAGGAAGCGGTATTACACCAGTCTTATCGATGATCAAGACGCATTTAAAAGCAGAGCCAAATGCAACCTGTAAATTATTTTACGTTAATAAAACTGCAAAATCAATCATTTTCAAAGAAGCTTTAGAACAACTGAGAAATACATTTTTTGGAAGACTTGAAATCTATTATTTCTTAACCAAGGAGCGTCGCGATATTGAGTTGTTCAACGGTCGATTTGACGATGAAAAGATGGAAGTACTCACGAATAATTTTATTGATATTCCAGACACAAACGAAGTGTTTCTCTGCGGGCCAGAGAAGATGATTAATTATGTTAGTGAATTTTTAATCAATAAGGGATTGCCCAAAGAATTGGTTCATTTTGAATTATTTGTCACTGGGCTTTCCGAAGAAGATATCAAGCGTGCTGAGCGTTTGGCGCAACAAAAAGTGGAAGGCGTAGAAGTTATGATCGTAGATGGAGGTAAGGAGTTTTTGTTTACCATGACCAAAGATCACGATAATATTCTTGATGCCGCTTTAAATGCAGGAGCAGATTTGCCTTTCGCTTGTAAGGGAGGCGTTTGCAGTACTTGTAAATGTCGCGTGATAGAAGGTTCAGTAGAGATGAAAATTAACTATGCCTTAGATGATAAGGAGGTCGCTCAAAATTTTGTACTGAGCTGTCAAGCGGTTCCAACGGCCGAGCGAGTCGTGGTAGATTTTGATGTGTGATCCAAAGGTGAACACTCCCATGAATACGGGAATCTTAACATTTAAAATAATGATTTGGGCGTTACCAAGCCATACGAAAAGCATCGTCTTGGTCAGGCTTTCTGCTTTATCTTTTTTGAAAAAAAAAGGATATCGCATCAATCCTTAACGCTTACGCTAAGCTTGTATAAGTGAGATGTTAATTGAGAAATAGAATAAACGAAATTAGAAGGTGTTTTTAACCAGCCGATTTCCGAAGAGAATAAAAAATAATAGTCCAGTGTAAATGTCCTTTCTTTTGTTAAGGGCTGGGATAGAAAATAAAATGAAGTTCAACTCGCTAGAGGCCAAAAGCCAATAGCCAAAAGCTAAAGAACATGAGTGAAGAACAAATTAGAAGTTTAGAAAGACAATTCGACGAACGTATCGCAAGGGACGAGAAAATCGAACCAAAAGATTGGATGCCAGAAAAATACCGTAAAACTCACATTAGGCAAATGTCACAACATGCACATTCTGAAATTGTAGGCATGCTTCCAGAGGGTAACTGGATTTCAAGAGCACCTTCATTAAGACGCAAAGTAGCGTTATTGGCAAAGGTTCAAGATGAAGCAGGTCACGGTCTGTATTTGTATTCTGCAACTGAAACTTTAGGGATTTCTCGCGAAGAAATGTACGAGCAACTCCATACAGGAAAAGCAAAATATTCCTCCATATTTAATTACCCAACCATTACTTGGGCCGATATGGGAGCCATTGGTTGGCTCGTTGACGGTGCAGCCATTATTAATCAAGTCCCTTTGTGCAACACGTCTTATGGACCTTACGCCAGAGCCATGATTCGTGTATGTAAAGAAGAAAGCTTTCACCAACGTCAAGGCTTTGAAATCATGATGAAATTGGCCAACGGTACTCCAGAACAAAAAGAGCTGGCACAAGATGCTTTGAACCGTTGGTGGTGGCCAAGTTTAATGATGTTAGGACCAACAGACGCCGAATCTATTCATACCGAGCAATCCATGAAATGGAAATTGAAGCGTAAATCTAACGACGATTTACGTCAGCAATTTATCGATCAAACCGTGCCACAGGCTGAATTAATCGGGCTCACCATTCCTGATCCAGATTTAAAATGGAACGAAGATAGAGGAAGTTACGATTTTGGAGAGATTAATTGGGATGAGTTTTGGCAAGTAGTCAAAGGTCATGGCCCAATGAATAAAGCCAGAATGAAAGCTAGAGTTGGCGCTTGGGAACGTGGTAAATGGGTTCGTGATGCAGCCATGGCTCATGCAGAGAAAAGAGCAGAAAGAAAACAGAAACAAGCGGTTTAATTATCCTGTAAGGTTTCAAAAACCTTTTGGTATCAAGACCAAATATCCTGTAAGGTTTTTAAAACCTGACAGGTATGATAAGTTTAACTAAAAAGATACCCACTTTCGTGGGCAATATTATGTCAACAAAAAACTGGCCACTTTGGGAAGTCTTCGTAAGAAGTAAAAACGGATTAGAACATCGTCATTGCGGTAGCTTACACGCAGCAGATGAGGATATGGCTCTAGAAAATGCACGCGACGTATACACGAGAAGAAACGAGGGCGTGAGTATTTGGGTTGTAGAATCCAAGCACATCACAGCTTCCAATCCTGAACATAATGGTGAGTTGTTTGAACCAGCTCACGATAAAGTATATCGTCATCCTACATTTTACGATTTACCAGACGAGGTGAAACATATGTAAGGAATTCCTGCGAAGGCAGGAATCTCATAAAATATCCGAAATTTCATTCAGAGTGAAAGGAAGAATCTCTTCACACCAAGACTAAATATGAAAAACAACGACTTATACAACTACATCCTAGGTATCGCAGATAACAGTTTGATTCTTGGCCAGCGGTTAGGAGAGCTTTGCGGTCACGGTCCAACCTTAGAAACAGATATCGCCTGTACCAATATTTCTTTAGATTTATTTGGCCAAGTGCGCAGCTACTTTCAATACGCAGCAAAAATTGCGGGAGATGGTAGAACCGAAGATGACATTGCGATGCTTAGAAAAGAGCGCGACTATAAAAATGTACTTTTGGTTGAACAACCCAATACCGATTTTGCATATACCTTAGGACGGCAGTTTTTATTTGATGTCTACCATTTGGCATTTTTAGCAGAATTACAAAAAAGCACAGATTTAACGCTTTCGGCAATTGCTAATAAATGTATCAAAGAAGTAAGCTACCACGAACGCTTCTCTTCAGATTGGGTTAAGCGCTTAGGTGATGGTACAAACGAGAGTAAAGCCAAAATGCAAGACGCCATAAATGATTTGTGGACGTATACCGATGAGTTGTTTCACCAAACCGATGCTGATAAAGCTATGGTTCAAGCAGGAATAGGTGTTGATGTTACCAAGTTAAAAGAGGCTTATTACAAAAATGTTAATGACCTTTTATTAGAATCAAACTTAAAAGTACCAGAATCTAAATATTTCCAAAAAGGAGGTAAAGAAGGCATTCATACAGAACATTTAGGCTATTTGCTAACCGAATTGCAGTATATGCAACGCACATATCCCAATATGGAATGGTAGAACGATTAAGGATTGATGAATAATGATTTTAGATGTATGAGTAGGCAATTCAGAAATAAAAAATCGTTAATCCACAATCTCCAATATTTATGACCACAACAGAACAAAACATTGACGAAAAGTTAATCCCAATATTGGAGGCAGTCTCAGACCCCGAAATTCCGGTGCTTTCAATCATGGATATGGGTGTGGTTCGTTCTGCTACAATAGTTGGCGATATCGTAAAAGTTGAGATCACACCAACCTATAGTGGCTGCCCAGCTATGGATGTGATTGGAGACGACATCAAAAAAGCTTTAAAAGATGCAGGTTATAATTCAAAAATCGATTTAATTTTACATCCTGCTTGGACCACCGATTGGATTACGCCAAGAGGTAGGAAAGCATTAGAAGATTATGGGATTGCTGCGCCTTTAGACGCAGAAGCAGATAAGGATGTACTACTTAATGAGAAACGAATTGTAAAGTGTACGAATTGTGGTTCACAAAATACGCGATTGGTAAGTCAGTTTGGGTCTACAGCTTGTAAAGCACAATTTCAATGTGATGACTGCCAAGAACCGTTTGATTATTTTAAATGTTTGAAATGATTATGGCGTTACCCAAGGGTCAGGCTTTCGGCAGTCGCTCTTTTCAAGGAGCTCCAACAAAGCCTCAATCCTTAACGCGAAACAACATATAGTTATGAGTAATTCAATACAAGTAAAAATTGAAAATAAAGTAGCGACAATAACGCTAAACAGACCAGAAGTCTTCAACAGTTTCAATCGTGAAATGGCATTTTTGCTTCATGAGACCCTAGATGCCTGTGAGATCAATGATGACGTAAGGGCAATAGTGCTTACCGGAAACGGAAAAGCATTTTGTGCAGGTCAAGATTTAAAAGAAGTTACAGATCCCGACTTAAATCCTGGATTTAAAAAGATTTTAGAAGAGCATTACAACCCCATAATCACAAGACTACGTGCCATTAAAAAACCCATTATTGCAGCAGTAAATGGAGTTGCAGCAGGTGCAGGTGCAAATATTGCTTTAGCTTGTGACATTGTAGTTGCACACGATAAAGTGAGTTTTATTCAAGCCTTTAGTTTGATTGGCTTAGTTCCTGATAGCGCAGGAACATTTTTTTTGCCTAGACTCATCGGTTTTCAAAAAGCACTGGCATTAGCAATGTTGGGTGATAAAATTTCGGCAGAAGAGGCTGAGAAAATGGGCATGATTTATAAATGTGTATCTCCCGAAGAATTTGAGGAAACCATCAACGCTCTGGCCTTGAAACTAGCCAACATGCCAACAAAGGCTTTAGGTCTTATAAAGGAATTATATAATAATTCAATGACCAATGATTTAACATCTCAACTTGCTTTAGAATCTAAATTACAAATTGAGGCCGCAAGCACCGAAGATTATGCTGAAGGTGTTGCTGCATTTATTGAAAAGAGAAAACCGAATTTTAAAGGGAAGTGATTAATGATTGAAGATTAACGATTTTTGATTTAAGAACTAAAAACTAAAATGATGAGACCAGTTCAACTTGAAGATAGATTAATCCAATTTGCAATAGATATCATTTTAGTATGCAAAAAAATTGATAAATCTTTTGCTTCAGAGCATTTAGCAAAACAATTAATTAGATCCGCAACTTCATCTGCATTAAATTACGGTGAGGCAAGAAGTGGAGAATCTACCAGAGATTTTCTTCACAAGATGAAAATTTGTTTGAAAGAATTAAGGGAGTGTTATATTAATATAAAAATTCAAAAAGGTGCTGATTTAATTTTAGATGTAGATGCATTAGAAAAATTATTAAATGAAAATGATCAGCTTATTTCGATATTTGTAGTAAGCATAAAAACAGCATCAAGTAAACTAAAATGATAATTGATTTACGATTAACGATTTAAGATTGGTGATTGCAGATTTGAGAAATATTGGTATTTATTCAAGAATCAAGAATCAAGAATCAAGAATCAAGAATCAAGAATCAAGAAGTAATAATCATAAATCCACAATTTCCAATCAATTAGCATGAATGAAAATCAAAAATCAAATATCGTCAATCCACAACCTCCAATCAATTAGCATGAGTGAAAATCAAAAATCAAAAATCGTTAATCCACAATCTCCAATCAAATTTGTAGGAATAATTGGCAGCGGAACAATGGGAAGCGGTATAGCGCAAGTTGCCGCTACTTCCGGTTGCAAAGTAAAACTATACGACACCAATCAATCGGCTTTAGATAAAGCGAAAGCTGCTTTAGAAAAAATACTATCACGCCTTATTGAAAAAGGACGAATAGATTTCGAAGAGAAAAACAGGATTCAGTCGAATATCTTATATGTTAACAATCTTAAGGATTTATCAGATTCTAATCTAACCGTTGAAGCGATCATTGAAAACCTTGACATTAAACAGAAGGTGTTTTCAGAATTGGAAACTTACGTAGCAGACGATTGTATTATTGCATCAAACACCTCAAGTTTATCTATGGCATCAATAGCATCCTCTTTAAAAAAACCAGAGCGTTGCATTGGGATTCATTTTTTCAATCCAGCACCTTTAATGAAATTAGTTGAGGTGATTCCAGCTATTCAAACCTCAAAAGAGGTACTGGACAAATCAATTCAAATTATTAAAAACTGGAATAAGGTTGTAGCTGTCGCTAAAGACACTCCTGGGTTTATTGTAAATCGAGTAGCAAGACCATTTTACGGCGAAGCCTTACGGATTTATGAAGAAGGCCTCGCAGATTTCTCAACTATTGACCACAGTTTAAAAACGTTAGGTGGTTTTAAAATGGGACCTTTTGAACTGATGGATTTTATAGGAAACGACGTCAATTACACCGTAACCGAAACCGTTTTTACAGCCTTTTATTTCGACCCTCGTTATAAACCAGCTTTTACCCAAAAACGTTTTGCCGAAGCAGGTTATTTAGGTCGTAAGTCAGGAAAAGGCTATTATGGTTATGATGTAAATGGAAAAATAATTAATAATAACAATGTCACTGTGAGCGCAGTCGAAGAGTCTTTAAAAGAGCAAATTTTTAATAGAGTTCTAGTCATGCTAATCAACGAAGCCGCAGACGCTTTGTTTTTAAACATTGCCTCAGCAGAAGATATCGATAACGCCATGACTAAAGGCGTAAATTATCCAAAAGGATTATTAGCTTGGGCAGATGAAAAGGGTTTAGACTGGTGTGTGACTAGAATGGACGATTTATATAATGAATACCACGAAGATAGATACCGTTGTAGCCCATTGCTGCGCAAAATGAACAGGGAAAATAGAACGTTTTTTAATTAGTACGTCATTCTGAACGAAGCGAAGGAATCTCATCAAAACCTTGCCGTGTACTTCATTTCAGCAATGACATTAATGTAATATACTAAAAATACCTGAGCTGTCTTTCCTTTGGAAAGCACTAGGGATAGAAATGAAAGGAAAAGATATTCCATACAAAATGCTAAGTCAAGACGCTTACAGCCAATGGTTAGGTATCGAGATTTTAGAATGCGAAATTGGTCGTTGTAAAGTCGCATTGACCATTAGAAAAGACATGCTAAACAGCATGAATAAAGCACATGGAGGCATTAGTTATTCATTGGCAGATACAGCGTTCGGCTTCGCAGCAAATACACACGGGAAGTACGCCGTATCTATAGAAACAAGCATCAATCACATTGAAGCTTTAGATGAAGGTGATTATGTAGTAGCAGAATCGGTAATAGAAAAAGTAAACACTAAATTAGGCTTCAATATCATCGAAGTCAAGCGAGGTGATGAATTAGTCGCAATTTTTAAAGGCGTCGTTTATCGTACTCAAAAACCATGGGATAACAACTAATTAAAACAAACTTAAAATGAAATGGCAAGGTAGAAGAAAAAGTGGAAATCTAGAAGATCGCCGCGGGATGGGCAACAAAGGAAAAGTTGTTGCCGGAGGAGGAATCGTAGCAGTCGTTGTGATTTTACTTCAACTTTTTGGAGGTGAAACTGGTCAGCAACTCGCTCCACTAATTGAGCAAGTGGGTAATAGCCAAACGACACAGCAAGTTGAACAGCGAGAACTGACTGCAGAAGAGGAAAAAATGGGTGATTTTATGGGAACCGTTTTAGCAGATACCGAGAATATTTGGAGTCAAGTTTTTAGAGAAAATAACTTAGGTAATTACAAAGAGCCAAAAATGGTATTATTCACAGATGCTGTTTCAACCGGCTGTGGGAATGCTAGTTCGGCCTCAGGACCATTTTATTGTCCTGCCGGACAGAAAATTTATATGGATCTGGTATTTTTTGACGAATTGCAATCACGTTTTGGAGCAAAGGGCGGTGACTTTGCAATCGCTTACGTGACTGCTCACGAAGTAGGTCATCATATTCAGACCATTTTAGGAACTTCAAGTAAAGTGAGGCAACTGCAATCACAAGCAAGTAAAACCGAAGCGAATAGATTATCTGTTGCTCAAGAACTACAAGCCGATTTCTACGCTGGCGTCTGGGCACACTACAACAAACAATACTTGGAAGCTGGCGATATTGATGAGGCATTGAGCGCAGCAAACGCCGTTGGTGATGATGCCATTCAAAAGCGCACAAGAGGATCGGTGTCTCCTGATAGTTTCACGCACGGGACGTCGCAGCAACGCAAAGAATGGTTTATGAAAGGCTATACAACTGGCGATATTAGACAGGGCGATACGTTTTCGGCGTTGTTGAATTAGGAAATAATTAAATACTGCGGTGAAACACGAAGGTGACAAAAAAAACCGCCAGAATTAAAAGAAAGTACAGCAAGTACACGCGTTAAGGATTGTAGCGGCATCCTTTTGCCTTTTGCAAAAGATACAGCGAAAAGCCTGACGCTACGAAGTAAAAGCGAAGTAGGGTAACGCCCTAAAAAATATAAAAATTAGGGGATTGAAGTTTAAATTTGATACTTCAATTTCAGTTTTAAACTAAATCATGGAAGCATACATAATAGACGGCATACGAACACCAATAGGAAATTACAAAGGCACATTATCTGCAGTTCGAACAGACGATCTGGGAGCGTTGGTCATTGCCGAAATCGTAAAAAGAAATCCAAACATTCCAAAAGAAGCCTACGATGATGTTATCATGGGTTGTGCCAATCAAGCAGGAGAAGACAATCGTAACGTTGCTAGGATGTCATCCTTATTAGCAGGTTTGCCTTTTACAGTGCCTGGAGAAACGGTAAATAGACTATGTAGTTCAGGATTATCGGCAATTATACATGCTAATCGTGCGATTAAAGCAGGAGACGGAGACGTATTCATTTCTGGAGGTGTTGAAAATATGACACGTGGGCCATACGTTATTGCAAAACCGTCAACCGGATTTGGAGGAGACTCAAAAATGTATGATTCAACTTTTGGATGGCGTTTTATAAATCCAAAAATGCAAGAACTTTATGGCACAGACGGCATGGGAAACACAGCCGAAAATCTAGTAGAGAAGTACAACATTTCTAGACAAGACCAAGATAAATTCGCGCATTGGAGCCAAATGAAAGCTGCTAAAGCACAAGAAAACGGCCGACTGGCAAAAGAAATCGTAACGGTTGAAATTCCGCAACGCAAGAAAGATCCAATCCAATTTTCGAAAGACGAATTTATTAAGCCAACAACATCTTTAGAGATACTGGGAAAATTACGTCCAGCGTTCAAAAAAGAAGGCGGAAGCGTCACAGCAGGAAACTCTTCTGGATTAAACGATGGCGCGGCAGCGACTATTATCGCTTCCGAAGATGCAGTTAAAAAATATAATTTAAAGCCTTTAGCAAGAATAGTCAGCTCTGCTGTCGTTGGTGTAGAACCACGACTAATGGGCATTGGTCCAGTTGAAGCCTCAAAAAAAGCCTTGAAAAAAGCAGGATTGACTTTAGAAGACATGGATGTTATTGAACTCAACGAAGCCTTTTCGGCACAAGCTTTGGCGTGCACAAGAGCTTTGGGATTAGCCGATGACGATGCGCGAATAAACCCAAATGGTGGCGCAATTGCCATTGGTCATCCACTTGGTGTTACTGGAACTAGAGTTGCGTATTCAGCAGCTTTAGAGCTACAGGAACAGGATAAAAAATATGCTCTGATTACGATGTGCATTGGGGTCGGACAAGGATATGCAGCAATTATTGAAAATGTGAGTAAGTAGTATTTTTTGGCTTGCCGAACGAAGCTTTAGCCTAGTCTGGGCGTTACCACAAGGGTCGCGCTTTCGGCAGTCGCTCTCTGCGAGGAGCTTCAACAAAGCCTCAATCGCTAACGCGTGCTTACTCAAATGCAAAGACCTCACAGATTGGTTGCTGAGCGTAGTCGAAGTATAAAACCTGTGAGGTCTGGAAAACAAATAAATTTTTATCCTGCGAGATTTTAAAAGTCTTCCAGTTATTATAAAATAGTACTATGAAAGTAGCGAGAACAGGTTTAATTCTATACGTAAAAGCATACAAGAAGTGTGTGGCTTTCTATTCAGAAATTTTAAACCTTTCTATCTTATTTCAGAATGAAGATTTAACCTGTTTTGATTTCTTCGGAACCTATTTAATGGTTGAAAAAGAAAACAGAGTAGGGTATTTAGAAGAGGATTCAGAAATAAAAAATTATAACTGTTTACGAATCAATGTAGATGATGTTCAAGCTATTTCAGAACAACTAAAACAACAAAATATTAACGTAGATTATCAAGAACATTCTTGGGGAACAGTAGCGAAGTTTAAAGATCCTGAAGGAAATTTAATAGCTTGTAAAGACGAAGCAAGTTTTGCTAAACAAATAGAAGATTATAAAAGAATAACGATTAACGATTGCTGATTTTAGAAGTATGAGTGAGAATTTCAAAAATCAAAAATCGTTAATCAACAATCTCAAATAATATAATGAAGAACAAAATCCAACACTACGTCCAAGGACAATGGACAACCGGAAAAGAAGAAGGACAGCCCATATTAGACGCAGTAACAGGTGAAGCCTTTACAAGTGTCGCCATTGAAGGATTAGATATTCCAGAAATCTTAAACTACGGAAGAACAAAAGGAGGAGAACAGCTTCGTAAAATGACCTTTCAAGAGCGTGGAAACATGCTTAAAAGTTTAGCACTATACCTCACCAAAAGAAAAGATTCATTTTACGAGTTGAGTTATAGAACAGGAGCGACGAAAGTAGATAGTTGGATTGATATTGAAGGCGGTTTCGGGAATTTATTTGCCAATGCATCATTAAGAAAATTATTTCCCAATCAACCCTATCATGTCGAAGGTGATGCGATCGATTTATCTCGTGGCGGACGCTTTATGGCACACCATATAATGGTGCCTAAAAAAGGAGTAGCAGTTCATATCAACGCTTTTAATTTCCCAGTTTGGGGCATGCTAGAAAAGTGTGCTGTCAATTGGATGGCAGGCGTTCCAGCGGTCGTATTGCCAGCACCCTCATCTTCCTATTTGGCGGAAGCTGTTGCCAAAGAAATTATAGCTTCAGGAATTTTACCAGAAGGAGCACTTCAAATTATAAATGGAACCGTTAAAACTATATTAGATACTGTAGAATCTCAAGATGTAGTCACATTTACGGGTTCAGCAAAAATAGGAAGACAATTAAAAGCACATCCAAGATTAATACAAGAATCCGTGCCATTCACTATGGAAGCCGATTCTTTAAACGCTTCTATTGTGGGTGAAGATGCAGTGCCCGGTACTCCAGAATTTGAGTTATTTATCAAAGAAGTGAGGAAAGAAATGACCGTTAAAGCTGGACAAAAGTGTACTGCGATTAGACGAATCATCGTACCTGAGCATTTAGTTGAAGATGTTCAAATTCAATTAGGAAAAGCTTTAGATAAAGTAACCATAGGAGATCCAAGACTTAAAGAAGTAAGGATGGGATCGCTTGTAAGTCATCAACAAGTGCAAGCGGTTAGAGACTCAGTTCATGATTTATCTAAAGAAGCTCAGATTGTTTACGGAAGTCTAGATAACATTCAAACTATTGGAGCAGATGCTAAGAAAGGTGCTTTTATTAGTCCCATTTTATTAAGATCAGATCACCCATTTCAAAACACAGTGATTCATGAACGTGAAGCTTTTGGTCCAGTGAGCACAATTATGCCTTATAAAAATTTGGATGAAGCGATTACTTTAGCTCAAATGGGAAAAGGGTCTTTAGTGTCTTCTATTGCAACTAACGATGATAAAATAGCAAAAGATTATGTGGTTAATGCTGCCAGTCACCATGGTCGTATTATGGTCATTAATCGCGATATGGCAAAGGAAAGTACAGGTCATGGTTCACCATTACCTTACTTAGTTCATGGAGGACCAGGACGAGCTGGAGGCGGAGAAGAAATGGGAGGCATGCGAGGTATCAAACACTACTTACAACGTACAGCAATTCAAGGTTCACCAACAACCATTACAGAGATTACCGGAATTTACCAGCAAAACGCCACGTATAAGGAAGCAGAAATGCATCCATTTAAATACCATTGGGAAGACATTCAACCAGGAATGTCAATGAAAACGCATAATCGTACATTCACTGATACAGATATTATCAATTTTTCAAACCTCACTTGGGATCATTTTTATGCGCATACAGATATTACCTCTCTCGACGGAAGTATTTTTGAAAAAAGAACTGCACATGGTTATTTTATAATTTCTGCAGCAGCAGGATTATTTGTCTATCCAAATAAAGGTCCAGTGTCTGCAAATTACGGATTAGAAGAATGCAGATTCTTACGTCCATTGTACCATAATGATACAATTTACGTCCGACTCACCTGCCAACAAAAAGTAGATCGTGATGTTGCTTCCGCAGAACATCCTAGCGGAATTGTAAAATGGTATGCTGAAATTTTTGATGCTCAAACAGATGAAAAAGTAGCTTTCGCTACGGTATTAACTATGGTTCAAAAAAAGCAAGACGTTTTTATGGAAATGACTTCGGAAAAGATTGAGGCTTGTTTATCTAAACTTTCCGAAGACATGACACCAAAATGGGGAATCATGACACCACAACATATGATTGAACATTTAGAATATACTTATAAAATTGCTTCAGGTGAGATTCAAGATTTTGACATTTCAACCCCAGAAAAGATTTTGGAGAAGGTTCATAATAGTCTTTGGAATTATGATAAGTTTCCAAAAAACTCTCAATTTCCGCAGTTAGAAAAAAATACATTAGATAAATTAAAGTATCCAGATTTAGCAACAGCAATTGAGAAATTTAAAGCACAACGCGAAAAATATTTAGAATTTTTCAAAGATAACCCAGATGCCAAATTGAAAAACTTAGTATTTGGTGAATTGAATAAGTATGAGTCTTATTTGTTAGAAAGAAAACATTTGAATCATCATTTTGAACAATTCAATCTTTTATAAAAAAGATTGAATTGTTCGAAGCACCCGAGAAATCGGGTGTCTCAAAAAATAAAATACAGATTTTGAAACATTATGTCTACATAATAACAAACAAACCAAAAGGCGTATTGTATATTGGAGAAACAAAAAGATTAAAAACAAGAATATATCAGCATAAAAACAAAGCACATCCAACGACATTTTCAGCAAGATATAATATAGATAAGCTTGTTTATTTTGAAGAGTATAATTCAGAAAGTGAAGCTAAATTAAGAGAAAAGCAGATGAAGAAATGGAATAGAGATTGGAAAATAGAATTAATAGAAAAAGCAAATCCTGATTGGAGGGATTTGTTTGAAGATTTAAAATAAAGATTAACCATAAAAATAGATTCCCGTTTTCACGGGAACACGCAAGCGTGATGACACAACCATACGTAAAACAAACCATTGAAAACGAAGTAGCCTACATAGAATTTTTCCACCCAGCGCACAACTCCCTTCCAGGAGATATTTTAGTAAAACTAGCTCAAACTATAACTAAAGCTGGAGAAAACGATGCCATAAAAGTGATTGTATTAAAAAGTGGAGGAGATAGAACATTCTGCGCAGGAGCTAGCTTTAAAGAATTAATAAATATCAATGACGCAGCAACAGGCAAGGTGTTCTTCTCGGGATTCGCTAATGTGATCAACGCGATGCGTAAATGTCCAAAGTTTATCATCGGCCGCATTCAAGGAAAAACAGTTGGAGGAGGTGTTGGACTAGCAGCTTCAACCGATTATTGTATGGCAACAAAATTCGCAGCAATCAAATTAAGTGAATTAAATATTGGTATTGGACCTTTTGTTGTAGGGCCAGCTATTGAACGTAAAATGGGATTAAGCGCTATGTCTCAAATCGCCATAGATGCTAATTCTTTCTATCCACCAGAATGGGCAAAACAAAAAGGGTTGTTCACTCAAGTCTATGACACCACAGAAGAATTGGATGCTGCTGTAAAAACAACAGCAGAGCATTTATGTACTTACAACACAGAGGCTATGACAGAAATGAAAAAAGTATTCTGGACAGGAACTGATGATTGGGATGATTTATTAGCAGAGCGTGCAAAAACAAGCGGGAGATTAGTGCTTTCTGAATTTACAAAAGAGAAATTGAAAACCTATAAATAGTTTTGAGCTATGAGTTGGTAGCTTTGAGCACCAATAAATAACATAATTTAGTGTTATGAAATTTGAAAGTAATTATCATTTTAGTTTTGAAAATTTAATTGTTTATCAGAAGGCAATTTCTTTTGGTGAGATTGTAAATGAATTGGTTGAAACTTTTCCGAAAAAAGAAATATTTAGATTAACCTCTCAATTTTCAAGAGCTGCGGACTCTATAGCTGCTAATATTTCGGAGGGATCTGCTAGTACGGATGCAAATTTCAATAGGTATCTTAAGATGGCTTGGGACAGTAGTCATGAATGTGTGACCTGGAATACAAAAGCTTATTTAAGAAAGTATATTTCTAAAGACCAATTTGAGTCAAATCGTGCTTTGTTAACTGAAATAGGGAAAATGATATCCTCCTTAAGAAGAAAATTAAACATAAAAAAGTGATTAAACTCATAACTAACAGCTCAAAGCTCACAACTTATTAATGATTTACAAATTCAAAAATTTCACACCAGTTGTTCACGAATCTAGTTTCGTCCACCCTTTGGCTGCCGTAACAGGAAATGTCATCATTGGTAAAAACTGTTATATAGGTCCAGGAGCTGCTATTCGAGGAGATTGGGGACAAATTATTTTAGAGGATGGTGTGAATGTTCAAGAGAATTGTACAGTCCACATGTTTCCTGGGAAATCTATCACCCTCAAAGAAAGCGCACACGTTGGTCATGGCGCCATAATTCATGGTGCCAATCTAGGGAAAAATTGCTTAATCGGAATGAATTCCGTAATCATGGATGATGCTGAAATAGGAGATGAAAGTATTGTAGGAGCTATGGCATTTGTAAAAGCTGAAACTAAAATCCCTAAGCGAAGTTTAGTGGTCGGTAATCCAGCAAAAGTGATTAAGGAGGTGAGTGATGACATGATTGCTTGGAAAACCAGAGGTACTGAGTTGTACCAGCAACTACCAGCAGATTGTCACGAAAGTTTAAAAGAAGTAGAGCCTTTAAGTGAGGTTCCAGAAAAGATGAAAGTTCAAGAAGATGTTTACAAAACACTTCGTGATTTTATGAAGAAATAGTTGGGTTTGTCCAATGAAGTTTTAACGTAGTTGGGCGTTACCGCAAGGGTCGCGCTTTCACTACTCGCTCTTTTCAAGGAGCTCAAACATACCGTTCAATCGCTAACGCAGAAGAACATATATCTAAGAGACCTGTCAGGTTTTTAAAACCTGTCAGGTCTGAAAAGAAAGTTAATAATGTCAAAATTAGAATTAAAAATGCCCAAAATGGGTGAAAGTATCACAGAAGGTACCATCATAAGTTGGTTACTATCAGAAGGTGATAGTTTTGAAGAAGGTGAAATTATACTAGAAGTTGCGACCGATAAAGTCGATAACGAAGTGCCTGCACCAGCATCTGGAACGATGAAGGAAATCAAGTTTCAAGCTAAAGATGTGGTTGAGGTAGGCAAGGTAATTGCTATTTTAGAAGTTTCAAATGAAAAGAAATCGACTTCGAACTTGAAGTCGAATACGAAAGAACAGGATGAAACAAAAGACAAAAAACCTGAGAAGCGCAAGGCAGCTACAATTTCAAATGCAGGTTCATCTTCCCAGTCATTTACAACATCAAATTCAAACACTTTCTTTTCACCATTAATCATTGCTGTAGCAAAAGAGCAGCATATCAGTTTTGAAGAATTAGCAAGAATCCCAGCAACAGGACATGAAGGACGTTTGCGTAAAAGTGATCTGTTTCAATATATAGATGAAGGGAGACCTTTTAAATTTGCGCAGCCTGTTGCACAACAAGATCCAACTGCATATCGTATACCGCAATTAACATTTGATAAAGGCAAAGGAAAAGTGATTGAGATGGACAGAATGCGTCAAATGATCGCCAATCATATGGTCTATTCCAAACATACGTCGCCTCACGTCACTGCTTACGTTGAAGCCGATATGACCAATATGGTTACTTGGAGAAACGCGAACAAAGCGGCTTTCCAAGAAAAGCATGGTGAGCGTTTAACCTTTACACCGCTGTTTGTTGAAGCCGTCGCTCAGGCTGTAAAAGATTTCCCAAATATTAATGCTTCGGTTGATGGGAACAGTATCATCGTAAAAGAAGATATCAACATTGGTATGGCAACAGCTTTGCCAAATGGTAACTTGATTGTGCCAGTCGTGAAAAACGCCGATACTAAAAATTTAAAATCGATTGCTCAAAATGTGAATGAACTCGCAGGGAAAGCAAGAGAAAATAAATTAGCAGGAGATGACATTAAGGGTAGCACCTTTACGATTTCTAATGTAGGAACTTTTGGGAGCGTTATGGGAACACCAATAATAAACCAACCCGAAGTTGCCATTCTTGCACTAGGAATCATAAAAAAACGCCCCGAAGTCATTACTACGGAAAAAGGAGATGAGATTGCTATTAGAAGTATGATGTATTTGTCATTATCCTTTGACCATAGAGTCGTTGATGGGTTTTTAGGAGGAAGTTTTGTACGTCGCGTTGCTGATTACTTTGAGCAGTTTGACGTGAATAGGAAGATATAGAATTAGAGACTTGTAAAATTTTAAAAACCTTACAGGTCTGAAGCGAGATCCCGCGTTAGGGATTGAAGTGAAAAGCCCACAGCGCAGCGAGGACTTGTAACGTAAAGCCCGCTCGAACGCCCAAAAAATAAAATATGAGTACTTTTAATAAAGACATACTAAAAAAAGGATTTTTAAAACTGTGTACAGCGAAAGCAATGACCGAGCTTTACGAAGCTAATTTTAAACAAGTTTCAAAATATGTACACGCTACCTCGAGAGGTCATGAGGCGATTCAAATCGCTCTTGGGTTGCAGTTGCTGCCTCAAGATTATGCGTTTCCGTATTATAGAGACGATGCGATGTTATTGTCATTTGGGTTAGAACCTTATGATTTAATGTTGCAATTGCTAGCTAAAAAAGAGGACCCCTTTTCTGCTGGTCGAACCTATTATTCGCATCCAAGTTTAAGGGATGATGATAAGCCTAAAATTCCGCACCAATCCTCGGCAACAGGCATGCAGGCGATTCCTGCAACAGGCGTTGCAATGGGAATGCAGTATAAAGAATTACAAGGTTTAGATGATGAAGCAGCAAAACGGTCACCTCGAGCGGAGTCGAGAGGTCTCAAGCCAATAACAGTTTGTTCACTTGGCGACGCATCAGTAACCGAAGGTGAAATAGCCGAAGCCTTTCAAATGGCAGCTTTAAAGCAAATGCCAATTCTGTATCTCGTACAAGATAATGGTTGGGATATCTCGGCGAATGCTGCGGAAACAAGAGCGCAAAATGCATTTGAATATGCACAAGGATTTCATGGATTAGAAGCGATTTCTATTGATGGTGCAAATTTTAAAGAAAGTTATGAAGCCATTGAAAATGTTATTGATACAATCAGAAAAGAGCGTCGGCCATTTTTGGTGCATGCCAAGGTACCGTTGTTAAATCACCATACCTCTGGTGTGAGAATGGAATGGTATCGTGACGATTTGGATGAAGCAAAATCACGAGATCCTTATCCAGTTATAAAGCAGCAAATGCTAGCTCACGGGTTTTCTGCGGAAGACATAACCCAAATTGAAGATTCAGCGAAAGCGAACGTACAGTCCGACTTTAATAAAGCTTTAAAGGCCGAAGACCCAAAGCCTGAAGATGTATTTACGAACGATTTTGTGCCTACGCCAATTTCCGAAGAAAAAGGAACACGAGCACCAAAGGGCGCAGAAAAAGTGGTAATGGTAGATTGCGCATTATTCGCAGTTGAAGAACTCATGAGAAAACACAAAGAGTGCTTGCTTTACGGACAAGATGTTGGTGGGAGACTTGGAGGTGTGTTTAGAGAAGCAGCCACACTCGCTCAAAAGTTTGGAGATGATCGTGTCTTCAATACGCCTATTCAAGAAGCGTTTATTGTGGGTTCCACGGTTGGGATGAGTGCAGTTGGTTTGAAACCTATTGTTGAGGTTCAGTTTGCCGATTATATTTGGCCTGGACTAAATCAATTATTTACCGAGGTTTCTAGAAGCTGTTACCTCTCAAATGGTAAATGGCCAGTAAACATGATTCTTCGTGTGCCCATTGGTGCGTATGGCAGTGGTGGACCGTATCATTCGTCTTCTGTAGAGAGTGTGATAACAAATATTCGAGGTATTAAAATTGCGTATCCTAGTAATGGTGCCGATTTAAAAGGCTTGATGAAAGCTGCGTATTATGATCCAAATCCTGTTGTGATTTTAGAACATAAAGGCTTGTATTGGTCTAAAGTTCCTGGAACAAAAGGTGCAACATCAATCGAGCCTAGCGAAGATTACGTCTTACCATTTGGAAAAGCTTGGGTATTACAGGAAATTTGGAAAATAGAAAACGCTGAAACGTTAACAATTGTGACCTATGGCATGGGAGTGCATTGGGCTTATAATGCTTCGGGAGAGTTAGATATGCGCGATCAAATTGAGATTATTGATTTGAGAACCTTATTTCCTTTGGATGAAAACACCATTATGAAGTCTGTTGAGAAAACCGGAAAGTGTCTGGTCGTTACCGAAGAACCGTCGAATAATAGTTTTGCTAGAGCTTTAGCTGGAAAAATACAAGAAGAATGTTTTAAGTATCTTGATGCACCTGTAATGACGATCGGTAGTGAAAATATGCCTGCAATCCCTTTAAACTCTATATTGGAAGAAACCATGATTCCTTCTACGGAAAAGGTCAAGTTAAAGATTAAGCAGATATTAAACTATTAAAAAATTTTAAATAAATTATTCAAAATTCGTATCTTCCAGCTTTAAATCCATTATTCAAGATCATGAAAAAACAAATAGTATTACTAAGTTTCGCTTGCCTCCTTTTTGCTGGAAGCCAATTATCATTTGCTCAATCGAAGATGAAGCAAGAGAGCGCTGTCGCTAAAACTACAGTTTCAGTTGCAAATCAAAAAGCGTTGGACGTTATCAATTTATTAGAAAGAAGCAACAAGCTCGATGCACAACAAAAAAGTCAGGTTAATGATGTTTTTGCCAGCGTCGAGAGAAAATCAAAAGGCATTGATGCTATAGAAGATGTAGCTGAGCGTCAAGCTAAAAGAGAAACACTACAAGCTTACGTCAACAAAAAATTACAAGCGATATTGACGGCAGATCAATACAGTGCTTACATCAAGAAAATGACAGCAAAGTAAAAGCTAAATTTCTTCGATAAACGACTAACCTATCAAAAATTACATTAATTGGTAACGCTTGATAGGTTTTTTATATATCATATTCAGATAATGGCATGGTGAATTTTTCAGGGTCAGCAGCTAGATGATATCTTGGGTCATCAACATCTTCAACAATGACCTCTTGGAACTTTGGACTAGCTTTGTACATTAATAGCTTACAATCTTGACTAAGGTGTTTCAATTTTAAGGTTTTACCTTCAGCTTCATATTTATTGACCAAGTTAAATATGGCCTCTAATGCTGAATGATCACTCACTCTTGATTCTACAAAATCAATTTCAACATGTATAGGGTCATTTTTGACATCAAACTTACTGTTGAAATTTTGAATTGATCCAAAGAATAATGGTCCCCAAATTTCATAGGTTTTGGTGCCATTTGCTTGCATGCGCTTTCTGGCTCTAATCATGGTAGCGTTTTTCCATGCAAATACAAGAGCAGAAATAATGACACCTGCAATAACCGCAACTGCTAGATCTTTCCATACAGTAATAGCAGAGACAGCGATGAGTACCAGAGCATCAGATAATGGGATTTTTCTAATGATTCTAAAACTACTCCAAGCAAATGTTCCAATAACCACCATAAACATAACACCAACTAGTGCGGCGATCGGGATTTGTTCTATTAGAGGTGCTCCAAACAACACAAAACACAACAGCGCTATGGCAGCAACTGCACCTGATAATCGTCCGCGACCGCCAGAATCAACATTAATAATCGATTGGCCGATCATAGCACAACCTCCCATGCCTCCAAAAAAGCCATTAAGCATGTTGGCGCTCCCTTGAGCGATACATTCTCTGTTTCCGTTTCCTCTGGTCTCTGTCATGTCATCAATTAAATTGAGGGTCATTAAGGATTCTATCAAACCAACCGCAGCAAGTATGAATGCTGTCGAGATGATTAAATCCCAGTGTCCGGCCAAGGTTCCAAAAAGACCAAAGATTTGATCTTGAAATGTTGGTAATCCACCTTCTAAACCTTCACCGCCTCCCTCTTGTATAAAAGAGCCAACTGTACTGACTTCAATATTTCCAAATATAGTAATGCATGCTACTACTATAATAGCGATCAGTGCTGCCGGAATCTTTTTCGTTAGTTTTGGTAGACCGTACATAATACCCATAGTTAAACCAATAAATCCAAGCATTTTCCAAAGTGCTCCATTAGAGAACAAGTAGGAAAACCATGCTGAGGTATTATTTACAATAGAAATATCTTGTGGTATGGCATTGGGAAATAATCCTAATTGGGAAAGAAAGATAACGATGGCCAAGCCATTAACAAATCCCATCATGACGGGATGGGGAATCAAACGAACAAACTTCCCCAGTTTAAAGACACCAGCAAGAATTTGGATGCCACCAACAAATAACAACGTTATAAAAAGCCATTGCAAGCCTAGGTTTTCTATAGGAACCGCTAAACCATCTCCAACTTCATTACCTTTTTGAATGAGATGCACCATGACAACGGCCATGGCGCCAGTAGCACCAGAGATCATTCCTGGACGCCCACCAAAAAGAGCCGTAACAATACCCATCATGAATGCGCCGTACAATCCTACCAGTGGATCAATACCAGCGACAAATGCGAAGGCTACTGCTTCTGGCACTAATGCCAATGCTACGGTTAAACCTGAAAGAATATCATTTTTCGGATTTTGGGTAAAGTTTTTTCTGGTTTTTTGACCTAATATCATAACATTGCTTTTAAAAGTCGGCAAATATAGGCTTTTAGAAATGAAGTGTGAAATTCCTCAAAAAACGTGTAATAAAAAACACCTATTCAGATAAATAGGTGTTTATAATTTACGATATACATAGTTTATTCAACTACTTCAGGAGGATACTGCTCCATGATTTTAGAAACAAATTCTTTAATCTTTTTTTCTTTCCTTTCTGCGCTTCGTTGGGTCAACATTCCTGTACCCATCCCTTGCCAAATTAATTCTTTTTTATTGGCATCTATTAAGTCAACAAATAAAGTCCCTTCGCTCTGTGTCGAAACCATGGGTTGATTCATGCCCCAACCGCCAAATCCGCCCCAACCCCATCCAGGTCCAAAGCCACCCCAGCCCCAGCCACCAAATCCGCCCCAACCCCAATTGTTGTTGTAGACGTCAACGCGCTGCTGTGCTTTGGTAAATATACTTACCAATATATCAGGATTTTCAGATTTTGTATAACCTTGAGCCATGAGTTCGGTTTCGATGGCACGTAAAATTCGTCTTTTGTCGAGATCGCTAATTTCCGCTTTGTCAATACCTGTTTTAAAAAATGCGAAGGTTTTATATTCAGTAAAAGATGTATTTAAGTCATAATCTGTAGCGACTTTGACAGAGCTACATGACGACAAAAACATTGCAAGCAAAACGACTGGCACCAATTTTAATAAAATACTATTTGAATGGGCTCCATTATTAAGGCGTGTACGCAGAGTTTTTAAATATTTCATAGTTTTATATTTTTATAACGAGTTCAATAAATTATCATCGACTAAATTTGGAAGCGTCACCCTTAAATTAGGCTCAAGTTCCATAGCACGTTTAATCGCAAAAATGGCTTCATCATTTCTTGCCCAACTGCGTCTGGCAACACCATTGTTCACATCCCAAAAAAGCATGGATTTTAAACGTTTTTCTGCTGCCTTACTACCATCAAGAACCATACCAAATCCGCCATTAATGACCTCTCCCCATCCAACACCACCACCGTTATGAATACTGACCCAAGTCGCGCCTCTAAAGCTATCTCCAATGACATTTTGAATCGCCATATCGGCTGTAAAACGTGAGCCGTCATAAATATTGCTGGTCTCCCGATACGGTGAATCTGTGCCAGAGACATCATGATGATCTCGACCTAGAATAATGGTGCCAATCTCCCCATTGGCAATAGCAGTATTAAAAGCTTGCGCAATTTTCATGCGTCCTTCAGCATCTGCATATAAAATTCGTGCTTGAGAACCAACTACCAAATTATTTTCTTGAGCGCCTTTGATCCATTGAATATTATCGTTCATTTGTTGCTGTATTTCTTGAGGAGCATCTTTTTTGATGATTTCCAAGACCTCGCATGCCATAGCATCAGTCTTTGCTAAATCTTCGGGTTTTCCCGAAGCGCATACCCAACGAAATGGCCCAAAACCATAGTCAAAACACATGGGTCCCATGATGTCTTGAACGTAGGACGGATATTTAAAATCAACTCCATTTTTAGCCATGACGTCTGCTCCTGCACGAGAAGCTTCTAACAAGAAGGCATTTCCGTAGTCAAAAAAATAGGTACCTTTTGCAGTGTGTTTATTGATTGCTTCGGAATGTCTTCGTAAAGTGGTTTGAACTTTTTCCTTAAATAATTCTGGGTCTTTCGCCATCAACTCATTGGCTTCCTCGAACGATAGGTCGGCTGGATAATAACCACCTGCCCACGGATTGTGAAGTGAGGTTTGATCACTCCCCAAATCAATATGAATAGCTTCTTCATCAAATTTTTCCCAAACATCAACGATGTTTCCTAAATAAGCAATTGAAACTGTTTCTTCGTTGTTCTTAGCTTTAAGGACTCTTGCTACCAATTCATCCAAGTCGGTAACCTTGACATCGATCCAACCTTGATCTAAACGAACCTGTGTAATTTTCGGGTTCACTTCGGCACAAACAGTTATACAGCCAGCTATATTACCCGCTTTTGGTTGTGCACCAGACATGCCGCCAAGTCCCGAGGTCACAAAGAGATTACCTTTTGGCGATTTTTTTATTTTTCTGAAACCGTTTAAGACCGTAATCGTGGTGCCGTGAACAATTCCTTGCGGTCCAATATACATATAACTTCCAGCAGTCATTTGTCCGTACTGCGTAACGCCCAAAGCATTAAATTTTTCCCAATCGTCGGGTTTTGAATAATTTGGGATCATCATACCATTAGTGACGACCACTCTCGGTGCTTCGGTATGGCTTGGGAAAAGACCCATTGGGTGACCAGAATACATGACGAGTGTTTGTTCGTCGGTCATTTCCGAAAGGTATTTCATGGTCAATAAATACTGTGCCCAATTAGAAAACACTCCACCATTGCCACCATAAGTAATTAACTCTTGAGGATGCTGGGCCACAGCATCATCGAGATTATTTTGAATCATGAGCATGATCGCTGCCGCTTGCTTTGATTTTGAAGGATATTCATTAATAGGTCGTGCATACATCTTGTATCCTGGACGAAAGCGATACATATAGATTCTTCCGTAGGTGTCTAATTCAGTTTTAAATTCTGCTAATAAAACAGCGTGCTGCGACTTGTCGAAATATCGTAATGCATTTTTGAGCGCCAGCTTTTGTTCTTCCGAAGTTAAAATAGCCTTTCGTTTTGGTGCATGATTGATGGAGGGATCATACGATTTTGGTTGAGGTAAAACACTTGGGATTCCCTCTTTGATTTGATCTTTAAATGAAAGTATTGTGGTTGGCATTACGATTTTTTTAAGATTTATTTGATGATTTTCGCGATGTTGAAGGATTGAATCCGTATGGGCAATGTCTGCAACCGCTCTCGCAACAATAGCCTCTTTTGAGGTGGTATTGTTCTGTAAAACAGCGGTATCCTTCGGGTGTTAGATAAAAATCGCCATCCTCAACTGGAATAATCTTCTTCATAACACAAAGATAACGTAAATTGGAAAGATTTTTGATTCTATAAAGACATGGTTGTGATTTCAAGTTTTTTGGTGCCAAAAGGTTATGTTGGTATAACGATATTCCCATTTGTTTTTCTGAAATATGACCATTTGAAAACGAATGCTGTTTTACTAAATCACGAGCATATTCACCTAAGACAACAGCTGGAATTATTGATTATTCCGTTTTACGTATTCTATGGTATTGAGTTTGTAATAAGATTATTGAAGACTAAAAACTGGAATGAGGCCTACCGAAATATATCGTTTGAAAAAGAAGCATATCAAAATGAACGTAACTTAGAGTATCTTAAAACGCGATCAATTTTCGGTTTTAAAAACTATTTTTAAAAAGGAGAACATTAGCTTCGGAAATATTAGTTTAAGGTGTAGTTTCGATCTTAAATGAATTGCATAATAAAGTTTCAATTTAAGGATTGGTTACAATAATAAGTACATCTCCTATAGAACGTAAATAACCAACACGAGTAAAGAATAAGAATGATTGTAACTAGTGATTTTGAAAATATTAAGATCAATAATCAGGTGTATTTAAAACCTGAGTATTTGATTCATCCCTACGTATCGGGAAATAAATTTAGGAAACTGAAGTACAATCTTATTGAGGCCAAGAGATTAAATAAAAAAACACTGCTCACTTTTGGAGGCGCTTATTCAAATCATATTGCGGCAGTTGCTTCCGCAGGAAAAAATTTAGGATTTCATACTATTGGTATCATCAGAGGCGAGGAGCTTACATCTAAAATTGAGGCCAATCCCACGTTGCGTTTTGCAAATAGCTGTGGTATGCAACTTAAATTTATATCAAGACAAGACTATAAGTTGAAAACCGAGAGAAATTTCATTGAAAAATTAAACGCTGAGTTTGGCGATTTCTACTGCATTCCCGAAGGCGGAACAAATGATCTTGCCATAAAAGGCTGTGAGGAAATACTACTCCAAGCCGATCACGAGTATGATTATATTTGCTGTTCAATCGGGACTGGTGGCACAATTGCTGGACTTATAAATGCTGCATTGCCACATCAAAATGTTTTGGGCTTTCCAGCGTTAAAAGGTAATTTTTTACGAGAAGAAATCCTTAAATTTGCAAAGAATAAAAATTGGCAGCTAATCACTGATTATCACTTTGATGGCTATGGCAAAACTGATGCTCAATTGATAGCATTTATCAATGACTTTAAAAAGAAGTATGACATACCGTTAGATCCCATTTATACTGGTAAAATGATGTTCGGTATTTTTGACTTAATTGAAAAAGGTTTTTTTCCGCAGAATTCAAAAGTACTCGCTATTCACACTGGTGGTCTGCAAGGTATTGAAGGCATGAATTTAAAATTGAAACAACAAAATAAGGCGTTAATCGTTTGAGATTTATGAAGAAATTTGTGATGCTTGTATGCTTGATGCTGTTGGTGTTAAGTTGTGGTTCTAAAAAGAAGATCGTAACAAAAAAACGCCGATCACAGCAAAAAACCGAGCGTGTCGTTGTTATACCTAAATCTACAGGTCCAATTCCTGATAACACTCAGAAGCCGATCGTAGTTCCTAAGAATTCTAATTTGAATGCTACCGAAATTTATATTTTACAATACAGCGTCATTGCTATGGAAGAGATGCGCACCTCCAAAATCCCAGCGAGTATTACCTTGGCGCAAGGAATTTTAGAGTCTGGATCTGGTAAAGGGCGATTGTCGGTTGAAGCTAATAATCACTTCGGAATTAAATGTCATGGTTGGACAGGCGAAAAAATTTACCATGATGATGATAGATCCCAAGAGTGTTTCAGAAAGTACAAGCATGCATTTCGTTCATTTGAAGATCATTCAGAGTTTCTAACGGGCCGAGGTCGTTATGCAAAGCTGTTTGATTTAAGGGCAGATGATTATAAAGGTTGGGCCAAGGGATTGCGAGCAGCAGGTTATGCGACTGATCGGAAATATCCTGATAAGTTGATCAGTTTGATAGAACGCTATGAGTTGTATGCCTACGATGAGACTGTATTAGGGAAGCGATCCTCTCCTCAAAACAATACTGGAGCTGGTCATGGAGTTTCAAGCACACATACTGTTGTTAAGGGAGATACGCTATATTCATTATCCAGATTTTATAATACTACTGTTGATGAGCTTAAGCGTATCAACAGGTTAAGAACGAACGACCTGTCGTTAGGTCAAATTATCATAATTAAATAAAAGCATATGTTATATCAACGTAGCAGTACGTTATTTAAGGAAGCCGAAACCGTCATTCCTGGGGGTGTTAATTCTCCGGTTAGAGCATTTAAGGCTGTTGGAGGAACACCTATTTTCGCAAAGTCTGCCAAAGGGGCTTACGTATATGATGAGGATGATAATCGGTACATAGATTATATTAACTCTTGGGGGCCGATGATTTTGGGTCATGCCTATGAACCTGTAGTTAATGCCGTAATCGAAAAGGCCAAGAACGGCACTTCGTTTGGGATGCCCACTGAAATAGAAACGAAAATCGCGGCTTTAGCGGTATCAATGGTTCCAAATGTAGATAAGATTCGTTTTGTAAATTCTGGGACCGAAGCCTGCATGAGTGCCGTACGATTGGCAAGAGGTTACACCGGTAAAGAGAAAATTATAAAATTTGCGGGTTGCTATCATGGTCATAGTGATGCATTTTTAATTCAGGCTGGGAGTGGAGCTGTGACCTTTGGGAGTCCTAATAGTCCTGGAGTCACTCAGGGTACTGCAAAAGACACTTTGCTTGCTAATTTTAATGATATCGACAATGTTAAAGCCTTAGTTCAAGCCAATAAAGATGAAATTGCGTGTATAATTGTGGAGCCTATTGCGGGAAATATGGGATGCATACCACCAAAAAATGATTTTTTACAAAAGCTTCGAGAGGTCTGTGACCAAAACGATATTCTGCTTGTCTTTGATGAGGTCATGACTGGATTTAGAATTGCTAAAGGAGGTTGTCAAGAGTTGTATGGTGTGCATGCCGATATTATTACCTTCGGAAAAGTGATTGGTGGCGGATTACCTGTTGGTGCATTTGCTGCTAGAAATGAGATCATGAACCATTTGGCGCCTCTCGGAAAGGTTTATCAAGCGGGAACCTTAAGCGGAAATCCCCTTGCTATGGCAGCCGGATTGGCCATGCTCACGGCCATTGAAGCCGATAATGATCTATTTAATCGCCTTGCTGATAAAACGGAATACTTGCACAAAGGGTTCTCTAAAGCCTTGAATGCGCACAATGTGGCACATACAATTAACAGGCAAGGTTCGATGATTTCAATTCATTTTGCTAAAGATGAGGTTGTAGATTTTAAAAGTGCAGCCAAAGGGAATAATGATACCTTCAAGACTTTTTTTCATGGCATGCTCAATGAAGGAATTTATATTGCGCCTAGTGCTTTTGAGTCTTGGTTCATCACTGATGCGTTATCTTATGACGATTTAGATGAAACTATCAGGGCTGTCAACAAAGTTGCCCAAACATTATAATAAAAAAAAAGCGACGTAAAGGTCGCTTTTTTTTTTGAAGTATGGATAAATGTTTAATGGTCATCTGAGTAGTCAAGATAACGAGAGTACTCTTCATCTGATAAAACACTTTTAATTTTTTCGTCTAAAATTTCATTGATCTTTTTAAGCCGCTCTTGATCGTCAGGCGCGGTTTTCTTTAGATTCTTCATAGCAATACCATGGCTTTGGTAAGCTTCATAAACCTCTTGCATTTTATCACTATCAAATTTTACCACCTTTCGCAACGCTTTAGTATTTATATTTGCTTGCTTATTAATTTCTAAGGTGTTTTGAGCCGTCACAGATTGAGAACCGAGCAATAAGGCCATTGTAAATAGAAAAAGTATTACTAATTTTTTCATGATATTAAGTTGTAGATTTAATCAGGTTAAAATTAAGCATTTTTATTATAATAAAAAGCATCGATGCTTTAAATCGATGCTTAATACTTGTTTTGCCAAACTCTAAAACTAGTTTTTTGAGTTTTTATCTCCTTTTCTTTTCCCTCTTTTTTTGCGTTTATCTTTCATGCTACTCCATTTTTCAAATTGTTCGGCCGTTAGGATGGATTTCATTTTATCGTTCATCATGATTTCACGATCAAGTCGCTCTTTCATAGCTTGAATTTTTGCATCTTCAGATTTTTCAGCATCCTTCATGTCCTCTCGTTCGCTTCTTTTTTGCTTTCTTAAGGTGGCTTCTTCAAGCATCACTGTGTTTATTTTAGCTTGTTGATCGTCATTTAGGTCGAGCGCTAGAGTGAGTTTTTTTGTGGCGATGGCAGCTTGATCTTCGGCAGACATGTTTCTCATGGTCTCAGCTTTCGCTTTTCGGTCTGATTTTTTGTTGTCTTGAGCAGTAGCTTGCAAACTTACAAGAGCTAGTGCGATTAAAAATAGGTGTTTCATAATTTGCGTTTTTTAAATTAAATAGGTTTCAATTTTTTAATTAATAGTGCTTGGACTTTTGTGATGGATTTAAGTTTAAACAGTCTACTGCTTTTAACGTGTACTTAACAGTTTTGGGCACTTCTTATAAGATTCAATGTGGTTATATAAAGTGTTTTAGATTCCATTTTACTCTTTAGCCAAGCATAAAAGCTCATTACAAAAATATCTTCTTGTTTTTCATCTATCCATGTGAACGCTTTATCAACCTTACCTTTGAAATCAGTAGACGTCACGGTTTCAGGATGGTTACTATAATAGATGATGAGATTTATAAACGCGATTACCCGTTCTTGGTTAATTTGTTTGAGATAACTAAAATAAGATCGTTTAAAACTGCGCAGTCGTGACTCCACCAGGTCAATCTCTTCTAATTCAATGTAGAGAAGGATTTCAGCTATGTTTTTCTTTATGGTCCATTCTTTTCCAGCCTTTTCAATATAGTAAGCGTCGGTATGGTAAAACTTTGAAGATATACCTTGAGCCTTCTTGAAGTCTTGTTTTTGCATGTAGAACATGACCAATGCTAGATGGATATCCAATAAGGATTCTAAGTCCTGATGTTTAGTTTTGATCACAGATTCAAGCAAGTTTATTGCTTTGATTTGCTTATTGGTGTAGTTTAGGTTTAGTGCTTGAAGTAGTCTATGTTTAAGTATGAAGGTTGAATGGTGTTTTTTGCGTTGCTGAATCATCAAAGCGTCCATTTTATTTAAATAGTCTAGTGACTCTTTAAATTTTTTATTGCGGAAATGCGTGTTGGCAATCAAATACACCACTTGAATATGATAAAGCAACTGATGTTCTTTTCGTTTGTGTTTTACTATTTTTTGATAGGTTTTGATTAGAAAAGACTCAATTTTTAAATAGTCGTTCGTTACAGCAGCCGAAAGGCTAACAATCGTTATTAATTGATATAGGGATTTAAATGATAGCGACTTTGAAATGCTGATGTTATGTTCACTGAGTACGTTTTCTAAGATCGTTTTAAAATTGATTATCTTCCCTTTATAGTTGATATCGTTCAAAGTGTGTCTTAGTTTCGCATATACCAAATTAAGCTCCTCTTCTATATAATGTTGTTTTTGATTACTTCGGAAATCTGCTATCAATTTCTCTAAATCTACCGAAGGATTTAAATAAGCATATTGAATTTTGGTATGATAAATTTCGTTTAGAATGGGAAATAGATGATATTCTTTTGCCAAAAGTTCGGCTTTATCGAGAATGTCATAAGCAATTTTCGGTTGGTTATAGGCCAAAAAAGTTCGAGAGGAAAGAATGTATTTAATGATTTGCATATCTACTGAACTTTCTTGTAATAAGTTTTTGTTCGCAATAAACTCGATAAGCGATTGATAGAGTCGTTTTCTCAAGGCATGATAAGCATCCTTTCGGTAATTACCATATAAGCTCTGGCATATGTCTTTTGAGGTGTAGTCGTCGTTTTTCAGTAATAAAAATAACTGTACGTTTTTGGTGTCATTTCGTTTGTTCTTGCGTTCTAAGTAGCTGATAAATTGCTGTTCCTCTTCCGTAGAAAAAGTAGAGATTATGGCGTTTAGGTCTGTCATGGTGAGATTTTCATGTTACTATGTTTAACTAAACTACTTTTAAGTATAAGTTTTAATCGTCAGTTAAATTTTAATTATTGAAATAAAAACAAGGTGTATTTACAAATATATCATAAAATAATCGTCAGTAGTTTTAATAATGCCAATTTTTTTAATTGGTAAACTGTCGCACATTTGTGGGGTAATCATTAAAACAAAATATTATGAATTATCAAACAACAGTGTCGTTGAAGGAAGAAGAAAAAGCTAAACTTAAAAAGAAGGAAAAGAAAGTTTTCAACCAAAAACCAACTCCAGCATTTATTGGAGCCTCATGGTCGGCTTTATTGATTGGTATGGTTTCGTATTGCATAGGCTTATGGAATGCAACGATGATGCTCAATGAAAAGGGCTACTATTTTACCATTTTGCTCTTCGGGCTGTTTTCTGTCATTTCTGTTCAAAAAGCAGTGCGTGATAAATTAGAGGATATTCAAGTTACAGAGATCTATTACGCACTTAGCTGGTTTACATCAATTGCCGCAATTGTCCTGCTCGTTATAGGGTTATGGAATGCAGACCTAGAACTTAGTGAAAAAGGTTTTTATGCCATGTCATTTACTTTAAGTCTGTTTTCTGCAATTGCAGTTCAAAAAAACACTCGGGATGTCGCTTATATTGATAAAGATAAAAAGACACTAGATAATGAATAGGCGTTGTTAATGAAAGATTGGTAAAAGACCTTAAGACCTCGCATCTCATTTGAGTTGCGAGGTTTTTGGGATTTAATTTGAGGATTGATACGATTTTCCTCGATCACATTGAGCTTGTAAATGATGCCGTTACAATGCATAGTAGAATTTAATTTGTTCACTTTTTAAGATGGTTTTTTCGAAATTTGGGTCACAATTCAAATTTACTAACTTTGGGTGAAATCAAAATATGGATGCCATGAGAAAATTACTGACCTTACTAGTGCTAACACTATCATTAAATTCCTGTAAAAGTGATAAAAAGGATGCGATTATAGAGGAGAAAACTGTCGATGACGAAGCAATGACAATGAAAAAAAACCTCGATAAATATGTGAGTTTTAAATTGACAGCAGATCTCACTTCTTTAACTCAAAAGGAACGCGACATGTTGCCTTATTTGATAGAAGCTGCGAACATGATGAACGATTTATTTTGGTATGAATCCTACGGAAATAAAAATGATATTATGACATCAATTTCAGATGACAACACTAAAAAGTTTGTTGAGATCAATTACGGTCCTTGGGATCGTTTAAATGGAAATGCCCCATTTGTCGAAGGCGTTGGTGAAAAGCCAAAAGGTGCTAACTTCTATCCAAAGGATATGACTAAGGCAGAATTTGAAGCTGCAGAATTTGAAAACAAAGCAAGCCTATACAATTTTGTGCGTCGCGATGAAAATGGAAAACTCTATTCAATGCCATACCATAAACAGTTTGAAAGTGAGTTGCAAGAAGTCTCACAACTTTTAATTAAAGCATCAGAATTGGCCGAAGACATAGGACTTAAAACCTACCTAAATTTGAGAGCTCAAGCCTTATTGGATGATAATTACCACGCAAGTGATTTGGCATGGATGGATATGAAAACCAATAGGTTGGATATTGTCATTGGTCCCATTGAGACTTATGAAGATCAATTATTTGGCAACAAAGCCGCGCATGAAGGCTATGTGTTGATTAAAGATATGGCGTGGAGTGAGCGTCTTGCAAAATTTAGTGCTTACTTACCTGAGTTGCAAGTTAATCTTCCAGTTGACGAAGCCTATAAAAAAGAAACACCAGGTACCGATAGTGATCTTAATGCTTACGATGTGGTGTTCTATGCTGGTGATTGTAATGCTGGGAGCAAAACTATTGCGATTAATCTGCCAAATGACGAGGAAGTGCAATTAGCAAAAGGTACGAGACGATTACAACTTAAAAATGCCATGCGTGCAAAATTTGATAAGATACTGATGCCTATTTCTAAAGTATTAATTGATGAAAGTCAACGCAAGCATATAACCTTTGATGCGTTTTTTGCAAATACTATGTTTCATGAAGTTGCTCATGGTTTGGGGATTAAGAATACCATTAACCAAAACGGTACTGTAAGAACGGCTCTAAAAGAACACGCAAGTGCCTTAGAAGAAGGAAAAGCTGATATTCTTGGGTTATATATGATCCAACAGTTACATGCTAAAGGCGAATTGACCGATGATCTAAAGGATAATATGGTTACCTTTATGGCTGGAATTTTTAGATCGGTGCGCTTTGGGGCATCGTCTGCACATGGAAAAGCAAACATGATTCGTTTTAATGTCTTTAAGGAAAAAGGAGCGTTTAGTAGAAGCGAAGATGGTACCTATAAAGTTAATTTTGATAAAATGGAATCGGCAATGCGTGATTTGTCCAGTCTCATCTTGACACTTCAGGGTGACGGCAATTACGAAGGTGTTTCACAATTGGTATTAGAAAAAGGGCTGATCTCACCAGAATTGCAATCGGATTTAGACCGCCTAAGCGCCGCAAGTATTCCTGTAGATGTTATTTTTGAACAAGGCACTAAAGCGCTAGACTTATAATGCCTAATTTCTAAACTCCAAATAAAAAGGCTCGGGTTGATCACTGAGCCATTCTCTTTCATATGGGTTTAATTTTATATCTTGTTACAACTAATTGTTGATCATGGCGTATTGGATATCTTTTGTTATTACTGTGGTTGTGATTTATATCGCTATCAGTATTGCATTGTATTATTTACAGGATTACATGCTTTTTAAGCCTGAAAAATTACCCATAGATTTTCAGTTTGATTATGAGAATCAGGAAACGAAAGAATATAATCTCGAAACGCGTGATGGTGCAGTGATCAACGGTCTCCGTTTTTTTCCGAAGGGAGAAAGTAAAGGCGTTGTTATTTATCTCAAAGGAAACTCGAAAAGCATAAAAGGCTGGGGAAAGTTTGCTGTAGATTTCACCAGACATGGTTATAATGTATTGATGGTCGATTATCGTGGCTTCGGAAAAAGTACTGGCCGACGTTCACAAAAAGCCATAAAACGTGATTTGCAATTGGTTTATAATGAGGTAAAGGAGCAAACAACTGAAGATAGAATTATTCTCTACGGACGATCTCTTGGATCTGGATTTGCAGCAAAACTGGCATCAATGAACCATCCTAAACTTCTTATTCTCGATGCGCCTTATTACAGTTTGACCAAAGTGACTGCAAGATATGCACCATTTATGCCCTTATCTTTATTGATGAAATACCCGTTACCAACGTACAAATGGTTAAAATATGTGCAATGTCCTATCCATATCATCCACGGTACACAAGATAAATTGATTCCATTTAAATCAAGCATCAAATTATCGAAAGTTAAGGCAGATCTTACAACATTGCATACCGTCATTGGTGGCGGACATAAAAATCTCAATAATTTTGAATCTTATCATAGCATGTTAGACGATATATTAAACAATTCGCCCAAAACCATCGATTTAGAAACCACCAGTATTAATGTCATCCACTCCTCAAAACCGACTAAGAACAAGGCTTAAAAAAGTATTAAAAGTACTTTTGATTCTATATGTTATGATAGGCACATCCCTTTATTTTTTTCAAGAAAAATTGCTCTTTCTGCCAACAGTTTTAGAGGCAGATTATGAGTATCAATTTGAGCATCCGTTTGAAGAGATTTTCTTGAAGCCTGCAGATAACGTGAGTATCAATGCTATTCATTTTAAAACTGAAAACCCAAAAGGTGTAATTTTGTATTTCCATGGAAATGCAGGCGACTTGAGCCGTTGGGGAACCATTACCGAATTTTTTGTCAAAAAAGATTATGATGTATTTATTATGGATTATCGTATCTACGGAAAGAGTACTGGCAAGCTAAGTGAACAGGCTTTTTATGAGGACGCCCAATTTTGCTATGATTATCTTTTGGAGCATTATGCTGAAAATGACATCACTTTATATGGACGCTCTTTAGGAACAGGAATCGCAGCGTATTTAGCTTCAAAGAATGAACCGAAACAACTCATTTTAGAGACACCGTATTTCAGTATTTTGGACGTCGCAAAGCACCGTTTTCCAATCTTTCCAGTTGAGTTGCTTTTGAAATACACCTTTCCCACGAATGAGTTTATTGTTGACGTAAGTTGTCCCATCACCATGTTTCATGGAACAGATGATAGTGTTGTGCCTTATGTTTCCGCAGAAAAGTTAAAGGCTGTTGCGCCTGCAAAGAATACAATGTTTATTACGATAGAAGGCGGGAGTCATAATAATTTGATTGATTTTGAGGAATATAGAATGGGGATTGAGTCTGTTTTACGATAAAATAGCTACCAGTATATTTAGTATATTTAATGACATTACCTTATTATAGATGGTATCAGTTTTGAGCCCGTATCAATTCTATTTGAACAGGCTTAAATTTTATTTTTACTATTCGAGTGTCATTTTCACAATTATTATCTGTACTGATATCCCAGCCACCGGTATCACCTACAACCTCAAAAGACGATACGAAACCTTTGTCATCAAGTCCGTCGTTTATGGTAAGCATATGTGCCGATCCATCCTTGCCACCTCCAAAAAGTTCATTGGCACCTCCGCCTTTTAAGACTTTGTCAAATGTGGTGTTGGTATTGCCAAAATCTGTAATTCCGTTAATATATTGACCAAAAGGTGCCTTGTAAACCGCTATTTTCCATGAGCCTTTGACTTCTGATTTCCCAGTTAAACGATCACTTTTTGTCTCTTTGGCATTAAAGTATATATGAGCCATGATTTCCTTGTTATTCTCACTTCTTACAAGAGCTATATTTCCAAAAACATGTGGGCCATTTCCTCCAAATTCAAAATCGCCCCCTACTAGAACATTTGGGCACAAATTTGTAACATCATTTAAATTTACAGTTTCAGTGGTATATTCTATTCTGCCCGATGTGGCTTGTTCAAAAGTAGGTTCGGGTTTTTGTATGTGTTGTGACGCTACCTTTGTAAATTTCCATTGTTGCCCTTTTCCTCCGTTAAAATTCCATAACCAAATTAATGTCCCGTCTTTTGATTTTGCTTCTTTTACATCTAAGTACGTTCCTTTTTTAGAGCGAATGAAATGATAGCCGTCTGATGCAGGTATCAAACTCCATTTTGTATTATCATTTCCTTTTCCTTCCCAAATATGTGCTAGTGCTCTGGGCTGATTAGATCTGTTCTGAACATGAATATACTTACCTAAAGTAGATTTGATATAAAAATAGCCGTCTCCAGAACTCTCAAGGGTAAATTGTTGTGCAATTTGACCATTAAATGGCCATAAATGAAGAGGTGTTCCATTAGTGTCTTTTGCCCATTGTACATCTAAAAACTTATTGGTGAGTGCTGTTTCGAGATAATACGTCTCGCCATCTCTTTGCGCATGTGCGGGATGACTAAGAGCCAAGAGTAATAAAGTCAAAATTTGTATGGTTAAATATTTTCTCATGATTTTAGTATTTAATATTATGATTACTTGTATTTTATAAATTTCCAGATACTAGCACCTAAAACTCTTAATACGTATAACCTTTATGTTGAGTTGTTATATTATGTTTCAATATCGTACGAGGTTAATCCATGACCCATACATCTTGAAATCCTTGACCGCTAAATATGTCTTGAGCTCCAGCGATAATTATTAATTGATTTTTATATACCGTTGCTGTATGAAATAGACGTTCTTCAAAAACGGCGTTATTGGTAATAAGGCTCCATGATAGACCATCGGATGTTTTCCATACGTCGTTAGTCTCGCCTAGGATTGGTTGTTCTAAACCGCCAATAACATACAAATTGTCATCAAATACCGTGGCGGTGTGATGTAATCTTGCTGAAAATGGTGCACTTGTTGTAGTCTGTGTCCAGGTTATGCCATCATTACTTTTCCAAACATCATTCTTTAGGTCATCTGGAGTGGTGCGGCCAGCAATAACATACATTTCGTCTTTAAATACAGTGACTGAGTATCCTTCTCTTGACAAATAGCCTGCTTGAGTATTGATTTGGGTCCAAGTAATACCATCGGTAGAATTCCAAACATCATCATCATGAAACAACCATATTTTATTATTAAAGACTACCGCTTTATGATGATCCATCGGAGGAAAGTTGGCGTTCGATGTCTCCTGCACCCAATTCCAGCCGTCTGTGCTTGACCAAATGTCATTTTTCAGTTCACCATCGTTACCTCCAATAACCCACATTTTACTATCAAATGGTACCGAGGCATGCCCGTATCTTTTAGAGAATCTCATATCACTTGTAGCTTCATTGGTTATCTCTTCCCAATTAGTGAGATCCTCTGCAGAATACACATTATTGTAGGGTATGAAATTATTGGTGACTCCATTTTTTGTCGCACCACCAATAACCCAAATTCTATTATCATAAACGATGGTTTGGTGTCTAGCTCGTCTTGGAAAGCTTAGGTCATCAAAAAATGCCATATTATTTATATTTAAATCTCTAGTTGAAAAATTAAAAGGACTTATGCATTCGGTTTCTCCACCTCTGTTATCTTTTGCAATTACTTTCCAGTAGTATTTAGTGCAGGTATTGAAACGACCGTCAAATGCATATGACGTTGTGATAGTTGAATTTATTAAGATATCGATACTTGCTTGATCTGTTCCGAAGTAGACGTCATATGTGATACTATCGCCATCAGGATCTGTAGATGCTTCCCATGTGAATGAAAGTTGATTTAAATCTAGCCCTGATGAATTATTGTTTATAGAAATAAGATTGAAAGGGTCTGGTGCATTGTTGTTGGGGTCTGGTGTAGAAACATCATCACTATTTTCGCAGGTGCTAAGAATTAGTAATAAAGTTACTAGGCTAAAATATTGGATTTTCGTTTTCATAAGCCATACAGTTATATGTTGAATTAAAATTTGAAAGGAGAATTGTAGTTCTCAATAAGATTCATAAACCCACTCGTAGTAAAGTGTTTCGCTCAAATTACCATTAACGTAATAGCTATAATCTGCGGAAATCGGATAATCGAAATCATTATAATCATACGTGTATATTTCTTGATACTCTTCAGATCCAACAAATTTTGTAATGGTCAAAATGTTATTGGGGTTTACGTAATTGATTCTAAAATCAAAATTTGAGTTTAGGTTGACGCCATTTAAATTATCGGGTGTTGAATACAACGAATAGTCAATATTATTTAGAAAGTCTTTGGTAATATTTGGTTTGTCATCATAAGTATATGTTATTGATGAAGTCGTAATGAAATTAATATCATCTAGATTATCCTGTCGAATTATTTCTGAAACATTACCTTTTGTATCATAGGCTATTAAAATCCGTTTATTGAATTCACCCGTCACCTGTTCATCGATAATGGCAATTTGATTCAATCCGTTAATTGTTATATTATAATTATAAAACGAAGTTACACCAGAGCTATTTCTAAAACCACTGAGGTTTTCAATTAAGTCTTCATTTGTGTACGTAACAGTGGCATTATAAAAATCGGGCGCGTCTTTATTGATCGCTATTAATGCGCCCTGAGTATTATATTCATAATTGAAATTACCTATTTTGGTTATCCTGTTGTTGTCGTCATAGGAAAATAGAATCTCAGAATTACCAAGGGGCTCAATAGACCAGGTGTATTTTTCTAGAAGACCGTTATCAAAATATTCAAAGCGATAGCTGCTCAAATTTCCAAAATCTGAACTTTTTATAAATTCTATAAGCCTATAATTGGATTGAGTACTTGACGCATCATCACTACTACTGCAGCTCACAGTTAATATTGTGATGAATAGTAAGATGAAATATGATGAAAAATGTTTCATTGCTTTTTTGTTTGAGAACATTCGTTTGTTTAAAATAATTTCAAATAGCTAATATTTTGGCTAAACCGATAAGGTTAAGAGACGTATTCAATGACGAGGTCTGTCTAAAGCTCATTTTATAAATATCGCAGTAGGAATGACTTGATTGCCGTCAATAAGTCCTGTAGTAATAACATTATTTTTCCATACTAATCCTTGTAAGTTGTTGTCAACACCAGTAATATAAACGTCATTGTTTTTTACAAATATGCTTGAAGCAAACCCCCTTGATAGTATCTCTCGTATTCCGTTTTTCCAAACAACCGCATAACCACCATCAATTATATAATCTCGACCAACCATATAAATCGCTTCCTGAGACGAACAAGTCATTTGAGCTTGGGTTTATTCCGTCTGATATGGTTTCATCAGAAATTAATGTAGTTGTTCCATTTTCCCATAAAAACAGTTTTTCTCTATCCTGTTCAATCGTGATATAGACATTGGAGCCAGAAACAAATATATCTTCTGCAGTTTCTGTAGCAGACGAGCTTGCCAGGTCGATTCTGACATTATTTTTCCAAAGTACAGCGTCAAAATCTAATCCGTTGTATGCTCGACCTACAACATAAATATCACTGTCTTGAACATGGAGACCCGTTGCGCTCGCTTCGTTTACCGCATCGCTGAGACTACTAGAAACTCCATTTTCCCATAGCTTTGCTACATTAATCCCATTTTGATTTGCTTCAAATCCTACGGCATATATAATATTGTTAAGTACAAAGACAGTACTAATACTAGATGCTCGAGTGCCATCTGTAATAGTAGAAGGCACACCGTTTTTCCATATGGTTGCAACTGATATATCGTTATTATTTGTTTGGTATCCCGCAATATATGTGTCATCTCCGTCGATGAACATGTCAATAGCTTCTGCATTAAAATTGTCGTTTGACAGGACGGTCTGCAGGCCGTCAGTCCATAGTTCGGCCGTAAAATTTGAATTTTCAAAGCCAAGACCAGCAACATACACTATGGACTCAATTGGAGAGTCTGGTTCTTGTACAGATTGATCGTCATCCTCACTACATGAGAATACAACAATTAAAATACTTAGAGATATTAATTTTGAAATATTAGTTTTCATACTTTGATGATTTATAATTAATTGACTAAAATGTTTTAAGCAAATTTAGCTGGGTAAAGTTGTGTGATTTGGGTTAGTTGTAATAGCTTGGAGTGCAAGAACTAATTGAGAGTTTTACATAGTTTACAGTGAGTGATTAATCAGCGTCTGAAATACCCAACTGTTTCATTAAAATAGCTTGATCTGCTATGAGCCAATGGTCGATTATTTTATTGTTTTCGATGACGTAACGAATAACAAATGGTAGATCCATTTTTCTATTTGTGGGTGGAATACCATTAAACTCAGCTTTATGAAACCCAACAGCTCTTGCTTTTACGAGTACCTTATTTCCTTCGGCAATCATTTCTTCTATAAATAATTCATATTTTGGAAACGATCCATCAAAAAATAAGATGTGTTCTTTTAGTTTGTCATCTGATGTGTATTCATCGCACAGCGCTGGCGTTTTAAATTCGCCTGAAATTGCATTGAAGTAGCGTATAACAAATGCTCTATTATCTTTTAAAGTGTTCATACAGATATGATTGATTAGATCAAAATTAAGCTATAATCAAATTTTAAAATTGACTCTATGTTGCAAATGGTTAGCTACATGTTACTTTCTGAATTTTCAGAACGGTAAATAGATGGATTTACGCCAAACTGTTTTTTAAATGCCCTAGAGAAATGGCTATTGCTAATAAAGCCAACTTTATAGCTTACTTCGCTTATATTCAATTCTAAAGCACTTACAGAAAGTAGTTCTTTCGCCGTTTGAAGTCTAATTAAGAGAATATATTGGATTGGAGACATTTGAGTCAATAATTTCACTTTTCTGTAAAGTTGCGTTCTGCTCATAGCCATTGCAAGTGATAGCTTTTCTACACTAAACTCATTATTATGGAGATATGTTGTAACAATAAGATTTACTCTCTTGAGAAATTTGCCTTCCTCGCTACTTTTATGTGCATTATGCTTTATAAAGTTTTCAATTTTTGAGAAATGAGACGTTAGTCTATTATTGATTTCTAAATAATATGGCATCGATCTTATACGCTCATAACGTTGAGCCGATTTATTTTCATAATGATTGATCTTTAATGGAATTTCCAAAGTGAAGATTGTACTATGGTCTGTAAGACATTTAGTGTCGATTTTGAGTTGGGAGGATAAGGTGAGTTCTGTAACTCGGGTCAAGTCTATGCCAGTAATAATGATAACCAATTTAAAATTCTGGTTTAGTTGGTGTAATTCGTCAAAAAAAACGCTAACCTTTTGCCGACTTGGTGTATATTTTATAAGTAGCAATAGAAATTTCACCAGATGAGATCTGATCACATCTTTATCATAACTGGTATTTAAGTTCCTTAGAGTGCTGACAAAAATCAATATTACATTTTGCTCGATCGCCACATCGGTTAAGCTATGTATCACTCCTTTCAAATATTCAATTATGTTAGAATCATTCATTCTCTTTAATTGTATGGAATTTAGGTTGTTAGAAGGTATGGAATATAGAAGTACGTTACAAATGTTTTCTAATAATTAACAATGTAAGAATAGAAAAGAGGTCTATTTTTAAGTATGTAGTAGGAAAGCTTCTTCTTAATGTAAATTTTTAGAAATCCCAAAGCAAATTATTTATTTCTGACAAATTATTTTCAAGATGGTATAGTTTGAATTTTAAACTAATATCTAGAACAAAAAAAGCCAGCTCTATTTGAGCTGGCTTAATTTTATCTAAAAAAGATTATTTATTACTATCTAGCTGCTTTAACAAACTGCTTCGTAGTAGTATTACCGTTCATGTTGATCACGAAGAAGTACACACCGTCTGCTAAATTAGAGATATCGGCAGTAATCTTGGTCTCACCAGAATAAGCTTCAACAGATCCTCTGTTAAACGACTGTCCCATGATAGATACGATCTCGTAAGATGCACTTCCACCAACTTGGCTGTTCAGTTTAACGTTCAATCTATCTTTAGCAGGTACTGGGTACATGTCGATCTCAGTTACCATTTGAGCCGCCTCAGGCGTACTCAATAGAGCAAGATAAGCTGCAAAATCAGTAGCAGCCTGAAATGTAGGGCTCACAGAGATATCATCCAATAGGTTACCAACAGTGTTGTTGGTACCGCTAATTGCCTTAAAGTAAATAATCGTAGAGTTTTGACCAGCAGGAACCGTGTAGACAAATGATTTTGTCTCCCAGTTCTCAACATCCACAGAGAATACAGGAATTGCGGTATTGCTCTCGATCGTTGCTAGATCACCACCAACGTAAAGTTCCATTTCATCAACACCATTTGTACGACGTTTCTTGTGAGAGAACGCAATTTCGATGTTAGATCCTGGAGTCGTACAGAACTCTTGGTAAAGATTGTTCAATGCGTCACCGTTAAGTTCAAAGTGATGGTTTCCAGAGTTAGAAGGAATGTTATCACCTGTTCCATTGTTCTCTTGGATCTCAATAGTTCCGGTTGGAGATGTAGTCATCCATCCTGGTACTTCATCTTGAGGCACATAGTCCCATTCATTTGAGATTGTGTAACCTTCAGCAAGATCTTCAAATCCACCATTTACCAATTCGGTAGACTCACATACATTTGGATCGTTGCTTCCAGAGGCACATCCACTAGCCATATCCCCATGTCTAAACTCAAACGACTCACCGTCCAAGAATACTGGGTAAGAAGCAATAGTATTACCCATAGTATCCAGAAGGTTGAAAGCTGTAGAGAATCGATTCGACATTAATATGTTTCCGTTTACATCAATCGCAGCACCATTTACTTCTGCAGGGATATTAACACCATTGACGTTTGTTCCACCGTCAATTAAAAACATTTTGTCCCCTGTTTTTGTTGCTAAGTATAAATCAGTACCGCTAACAATAAGATCTCCACCCGAGACAGGTACATTAGTTGCAATATCAACGTGAGTTCCAGTAGCAATGTCCACTTCGACTATCTTATTCTGACCTTGCGAGCCAACAATTAATTTACCAGCATGATAAACCGCAGTAGGCGTTGCACCCAGTGCAGGTGAAAAAGCTGTACTAGCCGTTACGGTACCAAGAGCATCTAAAGTATCAAATCCAGAACCATCACCATTAACTGCATAAATGACATTTGAGTCAGTATTAAATGCTATATGAGATCTAGAATCTAGTTCTGCAAAGAAATTAAGATTTGCCATTCCGTTAGAAAAATCAACAGTATATATTGTAGCGTTACCCGTGCCGATTGGAATATCAGAATAAAACGTTCTAAAGTCATTACAGAATCCAGGATCTTGAAAAGGAAGATCGTTACAACCTGTAAGCGCAATAATACCATCTAGATCATATCCATCTGTAGATTGAGAATCTGCAGGAGTAGAATCGATCAATTTTATAAATCTGATGTATGCCAAAGGAACACCAGCAGCATCAATATCAAAAGCAGCGCTCTCGTTTGTGAATGCAGTTCCAACAGAGTAAAAGTTAAAGCCATCTTGACTTACTTGTACGTCTGCTGATTCAGGGTAAGATGCGAAATCGTGATTTCCAAACGTGGTTTCAACAACTTGAATGTCATTACCAGGACCGTTATAAACAACTTTACCAGAGAATCCCATAGTGATCTCACCTTCGTATCCAAGCGATACAAAATTGTTGGTATCATCATTTTGAGGAGCTCCGTAAGCCTTAGAAGGATCAATACGCTCTGGATCGGTAATAGGGTTCCCATTTTTCATCAGCCCTGGATTGTAATTCATAGAGGTAGAAGCAAAACACTCACCTGTATCAGGCATATTACCACAACCGTTAAGCGCTACAATACCATCAACATCATAACCGTCACCGCTGCTCTCACCTGTATCAGTGATACGAACTTGAGTAACAAATGGCAAGCCTGATCCGGCAATATCAACTTCCCCATCACGACAAATTACGCCAAGATCTACCCAAGGGCCACCAAGGAAAGAAACCTCAACTCTTGCTGATTCATCATCTCCTAATCCACAAGTATCTCCTGAAAAAGAAGTCTCATAGATTTTGATATCATTACCTGGCATATCGACTACAGCACCACCCATTTCAATAACGATGTTTCCACCTACACCAAGAGAATAGAATCCTCCAGCAGCGTTGCTCATATCTGGAGCGTTCAACGTAGTAGAAGAATCAGAGCGATTCGCAGGCACGGCACCTCCACCAGAGGTTAGGCCTTGTTCTGTACTAACTACAGAGGCGCCAAAACAGCCGTCTGAGTCATTTTGGAATGCGTTTGCATCCGTACCCATCAATGCGGTAGCTCCGCAAACGATAGGAATTAAAAACTTTGTAAAATTTTTCATAAATATTTATATTAGATTAATAGCTGAAGCAAAGATGACAAATAGTAATTAGTCTCAACTATAAAACCGAAGAACGTCAATAATATTCGTTGAATGTTAGTATTGTTTGTAAATTGTTATCTTTCAATAGACTAAATGTTATCTTTTCATATGTTATCTCCCTGTAAAAAACAATTTGAGATGTGAAGTTTGAGCTTTTAAAGATGAGAAGTTTTAGGATAATCAAGTATTTAACCCAAAATTTATTAGTCCAATATTATTGCAAACTTGAATTTAATAATTTGAAACACGGCAGTAGATATTTGACGATAGGTAAAATGATAATCGCTCTGATCTATAAAATTATGTGTATTTCAGATTGTGATAAACTTTTTATTGAAACTTATAGTAGCACGTATAGCCCGAAACTCTCGAATACTAAAATAGAAAAGTCGTCCTAAAAAATTTTCAGAACGACTTTCAAGACTTTGATCTTTGAATTACTATCCGTTTGGATTTAATATGGCATCCACGCGTTCAATAGCATCGGCTATATGAATTCTACTCATGGAATCTCCTCCACGTGCAGATCTTAACGCACCTCTAAGTGACTTTAATTCTGCTCTAACCACAGCTCTAATATCAGATTGACTCGTGTTTACTGCTGTTCTTTTAACATAAGGGCTTCTTGTTCGGCCACTTTGGTTTTCCGCAGTCATTAAATAGGCCAATCGGTCAATATGGGCTCTTTGTAAATTACGACGATACGTATCAATATTTTTACCAGTACGTAATTCGCTCCAGATGCCTTTACGTAAATCACTCATCATTTCAGAAAGCGCGTAAGCTTCATCTCCATTGTAGGTCTCTGCCTCTGTAAGGCGTTGCATTTTGCCTAAGCCCATAATGTTATTCAACGTTCTCACTTGTAATCCACGAACGCGATCAATGGATCCAGAATACTCAATACGATCAAAAATAGCTTTATCTATTAGCCAATCGGGAGTCTCGAATAAATTAGATTGAATAAAAGCCATGGCTTCTTCTTGATGATCTCGTGGTACTGGAGTATAGACTGCTCCAGGTTGATCTGCTGCTTTATAATATTCATAAACTCCACCAATATTATTTGAAACATGACCCATGTAACGATTAAATTGAGAGATCACATGTCCATACATTTCTTGTAAATCATCGTAATCCTCTCCAGCTTCCGTCGTCCATTCGATCAATTTTGGAACTATGATTTTAAGGTTTTTAATGCCGTATTCACTAGCTAACATAGCGTTGTCTCCCAAATCTTCAGTTTGAGAACTTGGATCATGTACGTCACCAACTTGTTGATGTCCAAAACGGTACATTGGGTCTCCAGCATGCTCCATAATCCATTTATTTAGCGTCGGTTTCTCTTCTTCCGCAGTGGTATTCAAAATAGGTTTGTATCCCCATGAGATTGCATATTTATCGTAAATTCCAATATTTGGCATTAAGGCAACGCCTTCATCACCAGGTTGCGCAACATAGTTAAAACGCGCGTAATCCATTATGGAAGGCGCTGTGCCAAACTCTTGGGTGAATTTTGCATCGCGCAATTTCTCTACTGGATAAGCTACACTACTCCCCATATTGTGGGGTAATCCTAGTGTATGTCCAACTTCGTGTGCAGATACGAAACGGATCAATCGTCCCATCACTTCATCTTTAAATTGCGGACTTTGTGCATCTGGATTTATGGCGGCAGTTTGAACAAAAAACCAGCCCCTCAATAAGGACATAACATTGTGATACCAGTTGATATCACTTTCTAAGATTTCCCCAGTTCTTGGATCACTTACGTGAGGACCATTGGCATTGGGTATAGGAGATGCCAAATAACGCACTACCGAATAACGAACATCTTCTGGCGTCCACTCTGGATCTTCGGCCTCGGTTGGTGGGTCTTTAGCAATAATAGCTTCTTTAAATCCAGCTGCTTCAAAAGCAACTTGCCAATCTTCGATACCTTGTTTTATGTATTTACGCCATTTTTCGGGCGTTGCTCTATCAATGTAATAAACGATTTGTTTCTTCGGAATGACCAATTCACCGCGATTGAATTTTGCGATGTCTTCATCTTTTACCTCTAGTCTCCATCGGTCTAAATACTCTAAAGTTTTACTTTTTTGATCTTCTAATCCGTAATCCGTTTGATTGCTTGTAAACCATCCCACGCGTTCGTCGAAATAACGACGTTTCATGAGATTCTCTGGCAATAAAATCATGGAGTTGTTGATTTCTATTGAAATTGTTCCTGTGCTTGAGTTCGAAGGAGGGTTGCCAGCAGCGTATGTTTTTACATGTCGTGCTTCTATGTTTTTAGGATAACTTTTAATGTTTTCGATATATGATTTATCACTTTCCAACCTTGTAATTTTGTAAGGTTTTCTGCGGAATTGAGGTAAACCCAATGACTTGACGTCCTTCTCAAATAAATCTGTTACCTCAATAACAGTACTGGTAGAATCTTTGCTAAATGCCTTTACGGGAAATGTATATAGAACTGGTTCAAAATTTGAATTGGCAACAGCTTCATTCACAGGAAGTGAATCGGCAGCAACAACGTTGTAAGATACGACTCGAAGCACGACTTTGTTTCCTTTTTTCTGCCAGCGTAACACTTGCTCATTTTGCTTTCCGCCACCAAAACCTAATCCGCTAGCTGTTTTAGAAATACGTGTCACCATCAGCATTTCTCTATCAAAAAGAGAATCAGGGATTTCATAAAAGAATGAATTGTCTAAGCTATGAACAGTAAACAGGCCTTTGTCACTCTTCGCGTCTTTGGTAATGACTTTGTCGTAAGGTTTAGGATCATTTTTATTTGGTTTTTTTGCCGAAGATTTACTTTTGTCTGCGGTTGCAGTAGATGTATCTGTTTTCTTTACTGTGGAACAGGAAATAGCAATAAAGCATGCGAGAACTATTAGCGGTAGTTTAATAGAGATTTGTTTCAATGTTGAAGATTTTTTAAATTATTCTTCTAAATTAATAATTCTGAAAGAGGCGTAAGAGTTATACGAGGGTTTTAATAGTATTTTAACTAAAAAAATACTGTCGCCGCGTTGTGGTGGCAACTTAAGATTTTTAGATGTAGAAACGTTTATTCCAATGATTCTATGTACTCAATCATTACTGAAACAGCTTCATCATTCAATATCGTTGTTCCAATAAGAGGCATGCCGTATTGAGGAATCGTATTTTGAATTCTGGCCAAAATACTACTTTGTGATTCTTGAATATCAGAGAGCTCAAAAGGTGTTTCGTATTCTAATCTCAAATCAGATTCTACCGCACATGAGCCTTCATCTTTATGGCAGTGCGCACAATTCACGTCCATGTATGCGCGAGCTCTTCTACTCAAGGAAATCGAAGCATCTTGCCAATTAGGCAATAGACTTACATTTGCAGGGTTAGTCAATCCTTCAAGGAGTTCATTTTCAATAAGTTGTTGTATTTGGTTAGAACCATTGAAATCAAAATTGATGGATCTCATTTTTGGACCAATTGGTATCATTATTGAATTCGTCTGGTGACAGGTAAAACAGTCGGTATTAGAAGGTATTTCGTAATTTACACTGTTCGATTCGCCATCTGCATCAATCCATGTTACAGGTACAATACTGCCATTAAGATCCAAAACAGCTTCGGTTTGCGCATCGTTCCATTTATAATCTCCTGTTTCCCAAGATCCATTGATCTTTATGAGCAAACGTGTTTCGATGATTTTTCGGCCTAAAGACAGGTCACGATCATCGGTATTATAAAAAAACGTTTTTACGATTGTAGAGTTGTCAGGGAAAATAGGAAGGCCTTCTCCGTTATAGGTCAATTTTTCTCCGGTAGGTAACACAAAGAAACGCTGTTTTGTGGCATAATCTGTGAACAATTTTGAATGCAGATCGTATTCAAATCCGTAGGGTGTAATTGCCAAGTTTTCAAGCGCACCGCTAAAGAGGTTTAGTTCTGAAAGTGTCGGTCTAAATTCAGGAATTACAGGAATAGCGAGCGTCGTAAAGCTAGCCATTACAGCAGTCGAGTTAGCTATGCCCTGAGAACAGCTACTTTTTATATAAATATCATATGTTGTTAATGGAAGTAAATCGGTAATTAATAATGATGTTTCCGAAGTACTCAAAGCCGTTCCAGATCCAGTATTGAAGCCAGAAATTCCAACTTCTAAGTCGTATGAGACGTCGGCATTGATTGTATCTTCCCAAGCAACAAATAATGAGGTGTCAGAAATCAAGCTTAATGAAAGATTACTCACTTCTTGGCACAGGATGGCTGAGGTTGTAAAACTCAGTACATCGCTGTACATGCTTACATTTGATTCTGAACAAAGCCTTTGAACATAAACGTCATAGGTGGTGTTTCCAATTAAATTTGTTAGTTCAATTGAAGTCGTCGTTGTAGAAACTGTAGTGCCGCTTCCGAGAGCAAATCCAGAATTTCCGTATTCCAATCTGTAAGATTCTGAGGCATTAGAATTGCCCCAAGAAATGATTGCAGAGCTCATTGTGATTGAAGATGTCGAAATCGCATTTGGAACAGCGCAAGCGGTAACATCATCATTATCGTCACTGCATGAACAAGCTAATAATAGCAGTATGAAAAATACGTTTAGCTTTTTAAGCATTGGGATAATTTTACGTTCTAACAATCTCAATACGAATGTAATGATTTTTTTTCTACTGAAACATTAAAGCTTTACTATTGAATTAAAAATAATTGATCATTTGTAAATACGATGTTATACTTAGATCACCGCAACGAATAAGCCATCATTGATTTTAGAAACTTTAGCTACATTTTTAGCGGTCAATCCCTTGATGGTTTTATCCCATTTTTTATTACTTAAACCAGATTGCAATTTTAGGTCATTTAGAGCCATAGGCGCATTGGGTTTTAATATGGCGAAAACTGCTTTTTCTTCTTCGCTCATTTCAACCTGCTTACGTTCTGGTCGCATTTGAGGAAAGAATAAAACTTCTTGTATGGATTGATTATTGGTCAAGAACATGATCAAACGATCCATGCCAATTCCCATCCCTGAGGTTGGTGGCATACCGTATTCTAGGGCTCTTAAAAAATCATGATCTATAAATTCGGTAGCTTCGTCGTCGCCCTTTGCCGCGAGTTTCAGTTGGTGCTCAAAACGTTCGCGTTGGTCGATAGGGTCATTAAGTTCAGAATAGGCATTTGCGATTTCTTTTCCGCACACCATCAATTCAAAACGCTCTGTTAATTCAGGATTATCACGATGTTCTTTACACAGCGGGCTCATTTCTTTAGGATAATCTGTGATGAACGTGGGTTGAATATAATTACCCTCGCACTTTTCACCAAAGATTTCGTCAATGAGCTTTCCTTTACCCATAGTCTTATCAACATCAATACCCAAATCTCTTGCCGCTTGAAAAATCTCCTCTTCAGACTTGCCATTAATATCAAAACCAGTAAAGTGTTTGATAGAATCTGCCATGGTCACGCGAGCATAAGGCGCCTTAAAGTCAATTTTGTGATCTCCAAATGTCGCTTCGGTAGTTCCATTCACTTCTTTAGCACAATGCTCTAAAAGGCGCTCACAAAAATCCATCATCCAATTGTAATCCTTGTAAGCCACATAGATTTCCATCGCTGTAAACTCAGGATTGTGCGTGCGGTCCATGCCTTCGTTTCTAAAGTTTTTAGAAAATTCATAGACACCATCAAATCCGCCAACAATAAGTCGTTTTAAGTACAGTTCATTGGCAATCCTCATGTACAACGGTATGTCCAAACTGTTATGATGCGTCATAAACGGGCGTGCTGCGGCACCTCCAGGAATAGGCTGTAAAATTGGAGTTTCAACCTCGAAGTATCCAGAATTATTAAAAAACTCACGCATCGCGTTGAACAACTTTGTACGCTTTACAAAAACCTCTTTTACCTGTGGGTTGACCACCAAATCGGCATAACGCTGTCTGTAACGCTGCTCAGGGTCCGTAAAAGCATCATGTACTTTTCCTTCGCTATCAACACGTGGTTGTGGCAAAGGTTTTAAGGCTTTGCTTAATAAGGTAAAGTCTTTAACCATAACGGTTTTTTCACCAACCTGAGTGGTAAAAAGCTCACCTTCTACACCAATAAAATCACCAATATCCAACAGTTTTTTATATACCGTATTGTATTTCGTTTTGTCATCGCCAGTACATATTTCATCCCTATTAAAATACACTTGGATTCTTCCTGTGCTATCTTGCAACTCAGCGAAGCTAGCGGTGCCTTGAATTCGTCGAGACATCAAACGACCAGCGATGACTACCTTTTTTCCTTCCTGAAACATGTTCTTAACCTGTTTTGAGGTATGATTTACAGGATATAAATCTGCTGGATAAGGGTTGATACCGAGTTCTCTTAATTTTGCGAGTTTATCGCGTCTCACTAATTCTACTTCTGATAGCTGCATGCTAGTTTATTTTGCGTTCTGCCATCTGCGACAGACGGTTGCAAAATTACATTATTTACGATAATTATTGTAAAAAAACCATTAGGTTTTGTGTTCCTAATGGTCTTTGGCAGGCTGTTATGATTCAATTTACTATCAAGGTTTCAAGATTTTTTATGAGATCTTGATTTTCAGGAAATTGCTTAATGGCCTTTTTTAAGGTTTTGATCGCTTTTTTCGATTGTTTGTTTTGTGTCTGGGCGATCGCCAATCTTAAATAAGCTTGAGGCTGATCTGGAAATAATTTAGTGTTCAGTTTATAAACTTCAATGGCTTCTAACGTTCGGTCTGTTCCTAACAAAATTCTTCCGTAGGTATTCAGCTCATACATGCTACTTACGTTGTTAGCAAAGGTTTTAACAAGGGTTTTGCGTTTTCGTTTTAGAGCGTTTAAGCCTTCTTGTTCAATAATCGCATTTACTTGAGCCACGATTTGATAGTTTGACTTATAGTTGTTCGTTATAATAATATGCTCTATGTCCTTTTCAAACGAATCTACGGGATGCTCGACGATTCGGTTGACTTCTTTCCCGTTTTTGTAAAATATAAATGTAGGTACACGATGAATATTCAGTCCTTTTTCTTCATGTTGCGGACTCTGTTTATACATGTTTTGCGCTCTGCTCACGGCAATAACGGTCAACTGTTCTTCTGGAAAGTCGCAAGCCTCCAACACTTTGTAGAAGCGTGGGACTTCCTGTTTGCTATCACCACACCATGTGCCCATAAAGATTGTGATAGTGTAGTTTTTCAGCGTTGATTTTATGGCGTTAATGGTATTAGTATCTAAGGTATAGTCGTCGTAGTTTTTTGAAAACCAAGCACTGTAATTTTCTGTGATTAAACCGTTTTTATTTATTTTTCCTAGTAAAAAAGGTGCTCTACCTTCTTCGGAAATTTCCGTATTGATTGTCTGCGCTGTTGTAGCGATAGTAAGCATAAACGCTACGATGCAAATGATATATTTTTTCATGGTTTATTGAATTGGTTGCTGTGTCTTCTTCAAGACGTTTCCCGTTATACGCAGACGTTTTTGACTTTGATCGGCATTTGAAATAATAGTGATCGATTTTGAGAATGCACCAAGTCTATTGGTGGCATATTTGATATCAATGAATGCCGATTCACCCGGCAAGATTGCTCGTTTTGGATACGTAGGTACCGTGCAGCCGCAGGATGTTTTTACGTTTGAGATAACAATAGGAGCACGCCCTCTGTTCTTGAACTTAAAGGTTCTTACGCCGTTGCTGTTTTGAGTAATGGGGCCATAATCAATAGTTTCGGTATCGAAATCAAAAACACCAAAATTGTCGATGGTCGTTTGGTCTTGTGAGAAACTTAGCATAGCGCATAATAATGCGACTAAAAGGCTGATTGGTAAGATTGAATCCTTCTTCTTAATTGGATACTTCGATTTTTTTAAGTGTGTCATAATGATTGTATTTTTATAATGGTTACAATCACAAACATCAGCTAAATACAAGAAGACTACAGGATATTCGGGGTTGGAAATGAGTACTAGACCCTAGGTTGAATTTTATAACTAACTGTTAAATAGAGACTTTAATTCGTCTCGTGACGTCACACTCAATTTTTTATAGACGTTATTGATGTGTGTTTTTACGGTGCTCACACTTATAAAAAGTGCTTCGGCAATGTCTTTATTGGTATAATGATCTAGAATAAGTTCTAAAACATTCTGTTCTTGAGCAGTCAATTGTTCCTTCGCCTCAAGATGCTGCTGCTTTTTGTTATTTTTTACCAAAAATACAAACCATAAGTTTGCTACCGCTGAAACAATTAATAACCCAATGAGGATGTAGGTCCAGTTGATAGATGAATGATCCTGCGATGTTGAGCTCAGGATAAATTGGTCTGATGTTAATTCGGTTTCATATTGTGTTGTGTAGGGCGAGTTGGGGTGTTTTTCCTTTAGGCGATCTAATAATTCGTCATAATAGCTGTTGTGTTTTAGATCTTCGAGATAATAAGCGTGAAATTGATTGCTTCTATCGGAAAGAAAAGAATAAATATAAAGTTCGGCAAGTGGCTCATCGAGATTCTTACCAAATTCTTGAAGCGTTTTGAACCATTTTTTATTATTGAGTTGGCGGTTGGCTTTGCTCCTAAATTCAGAATAGGCGTACTTCATATCTTCTTTGAGAGAATCAATTCTTATAAAGGCAGCTGTTTTTGGGTTACTAGAGTCAATATCACAAAACATTTGTGCATCAAATGATAAGGGGAAGCTAATGGTATCGTTGTGTTTTGCAATAAATAGAATATCCCTACTGTCACTGCAATGGCCATCAAAATGATTGCTCGCTTGATTAAAAGATGTGCAATTATCGACGTGGAGCTTATATATTTTGTGTTCTAGGTTAAGTTGGTTGCCGTTAAACTGAAAAAAGCCTTCAGCATCTGCGGTTGTTTTAGAAATGATCTGTTCGTCATGAATGCCTTCTAATGTGCGGTAATCATCAATTACTGAAAGATAGACGTCACTCTGCCAACGCTCGGTATCAATCTTACCCTCAAAGCGATGTTGTGCTATGGCGCTATTTCCGAAGCAAATAAAAACGATGACATACAAATGAATTTTCACAGTACTAAACTAAAAATTTTTATGATAACGCTTTGAATCTGCCCCAGAAACAATACGATTATTTGAAATAGATGTAACAATTTTGATAAAAAGCGTCCTATTTTGGTAATCATTACGGTGTTTAAAGTCGAGACCGTTCTATTTTAAAAATTAAAAAACCATGAGTTTTTGGAGAGTAATACTGGCAATTATTTGTCCGCCTTTAGCCGTCATTGGCAAAGGTTGTGGTTCAATATTTATTGTGTTTATATTATGGATTTGTGGTTGGGTGCCAGGAGTTATTGCAGCGCTCATCATTCTTAATAATCCTGAAAGATAAATTGTATCTTTGTTTTGCTAAAAATAAAAACTTCAACCATGAAAAACATAGTGGCGCTTATCGCCTTATCGCTATCCTTAATATTGACGAGTTGTCAATTTTCAGAGCATATTTACGTCAATGAAGATGGAAGCGGGACCATGAAGTTTAGCATGGATGCCTCTGAAATGATGGAAATGGTAGCAGAAATGGGAGGAGGAGAATCTACTAAAGGGATTGACAAAGCGATGGATTCTACAATTGTTTTTAAGGATTTTATTGATGAACATCGCGATAGTATTTTAACGTTATCGGTAGATGAACAGAAAAAAATAAGAGCACTTGAAGATTTTAAAATGCCATATGGTCATGAATCCTGAGAGCAAAACGATGGTGTTTGACCTATCTACAAAATTTGATACAGCAAACGAACTTCAAGATATGTTCAAAGCTATGAGTCAAGCCGGTGAGTTGAGCAAACAAGGCGCTGAGAGTCCCGGAGGAAATCCGCTAGCAAGTATGGGCGATGATGGCGCGACCGATGTTGAGTATAGCTTTAATGGAACGGTTTTTAAGCGTTTGGCAAAAATAATAGATCAAGAAAAGCACGCTCAAGCGGTTGATAGTTTAGGCCAGTCGGCAATGATGTTTGGCTCGTCAAAATACACAATAAAATACCACTTCCCTAGGCCAATAAAATCAGTTTCAAAAGAAGGCGCTTTATACAGTGAAGATAGAAAGACAGTGACCTTGGAAGTTGGATTTTTAGAAGTCTTGAAAGATCCAGAATTATTAGATTTTGAAGTTACTTTAGAAGATAAATAAATTGAATAAACTTATAAAAGTAGAAGATCTCGGTCTTAAGGATTACAAAGCCACTTGGGAATATCAAGAGGATTTATTCAAATCGATCATAGATGCTAAAATCAAGAATAGAAGAGAGGCTTTAAAGCTTCCTACACAAAACTATTTTCTGCTTGTTGAGCATCCACATGTTTATACTTTGGGAAAAAGCGGTGACATGTCTAATTTATTGGTAGATGAGAAGCAACTTGCCGAAAAAGGTGCGACGTTTTACAAAGTGAATCGCGGAGGAGATATTACTTATCATGGTCCTGGTCAAGTCGTGGGATATCCCATCTTGGATTTAGATAATTTCTTTACCGATATTCATAAGTACCTGCGATTTTTGGAGGAGATGATCATTCTTACTTTGGCAGAATATGGTTTGAAGACCGAAAGAAGCCCTGGCGAAACAGGCGTTTGGCTAGACGTAGGAACACCTTTTGCGCGTAAAATTTGTGCCATGGGAGTTCGAGCAAGTCGCTGGGTCACGATGCATGGCTTTGCGCTCAATGTGAATGCCGATTTGGGGTATTTTGATTTAATGATTCCCTGCGGAATTAAAGGGAAAGCGGTGACGTCTTTAAACGTAGAGCTAGGTGTTGAAAAAATAAACGAAACCGAAGTCAAAGCCAAATTGCTGAAACATTTTAAAATGCTTTTCAAAGCTCAATTTGACGATTTAAAAAATAACCAGACTATTTAGTCTGTATATACAAATGCTGTGTTTTTAAGATTCCTCGTTGAAAAACACTTTATAGTAATGCATTTTTTTCTCCCCATCATAGCCACGTTCTAAATATTCTGCGGAAGCATCTGGAGCATCGATATCCAGTTTGATTTGAATATTGGTATCGAGCTTTATTTCGGTTTTGATCTTTTGTTTTTGTTTTTTCAGAACAACTTCGGAAACATCAAATTGATTTCTAATGAGGATGTTATGGTCACTTTCGTAGATCTTTTTATAATCCTCAAAGAGCTGAATCGTATCTTCTTTGTTAAACACATCTTCTTTGAAGCTTTCAATGTTCACCACTTCGTTTTCCTTGAAGAAATCGACCGTTTTTGCCAGAAAGTTGCTTTGTTCTTGTCCGCCAAACTGAGGTTGTACAATCTCTTTTGAGAATTCGCGGCACATCTCAATGTAGTTTTTGGTATGCTGGTTGGAGTCGTCTGGGTATTTAATGTTTAGAAAGCTTTTAATCCAATATTGCGTATCATAATTATTGTTGTCAACGCTCAAAACAATTTTACCTTCAGTATCTGCCGCATTTAAAATGAGTACACCTTTATCTACTTTCTTTGTGGCTATTCCTTTTTGGGTGATGATGTCATAGCTGCCATTCTCAAGATAGGTTTGAAAAAAGTGAGATTTATTTTCAATCTTAAAAATACCTATAGCATCGGTTTGATAATTTTCGTATTGAATGTCGTTAAACATACAAACGATGACGTCACCAGTCTTTATCTGTGCCGAGTTAGACTGCTCAAAGAGATGTGTAACAATATGCTTAGAAATAGCTACAAAATCGGTATCATCATTTAGAAGCTGCGAGGCATAGGTGTTAATTTCATTGAGATCAATATTGGAGTGGTGGTTAAAACGGTAGGATTCTGCCAAACTCGTAAAAGGACGCAACAAATATGGCAGCATGAGATCATAGCTCATTTCTTCAAAATCGATAGGCGCTTCAGAAAACGCATTTTTTGTCCCATTAAATTTATTACCAACCTTATGCAGGATACATTTAGAAATGGATGCTTTAGTGCGCTTGATCATAGAATAATATTTAAGTCACAATACTACAGAATTTTGGTAGTATTAAATTAAAATGATTTTGAAAATGGTAGATTAATCTTAAAAGAGCTATGGGTTAAGACAGAAAAAAAATACGGTTGAAATATTGATGACTACTATTGAAATTCATACACTATTATAGCATTATCATCTCCTTTTGTCACAACTTCTAGTGCGCTGTCATCATCAATATTTTCAAGTTCTAGTGATGAATTTGCGTATACAGGGAAATTTGCGATTGCCTTCGCCTGGCTATCAAAGAGGTAGCCTTTTTTTGACTGTAAATCGGTCACAGTCACATAGATCTTATCATTGATATAAAATATTTTAGGTGCTGTATAGTTACCGTAATCCAATTCAACGCTCTTAGATTTTATGGTTAAAGTGTTTTCATTCATAACCACTAAAGTCTTGCTTGTCGTCGCGATGCGATGATCATTGTTAACATTAAGGTTGGTATGGTTTACAGATCCCGATTGATTCACTTCAAGTAATTCACCATTAGTGTCAGAGGTGGTGAATTTACCATCATATAAATAAATATCATTTTCAGAAAAACTAATGGTTTCCTTGACGTCAACTCTTGATTTCCCAACACGATCGAGTATAACAAGTTTGTTGCCGCTAGTAAAAACGATGTAATCTTTGCGGTTGATCCTAAAATGTTGAGGTTTTGAGGTAATTGTATTTTTTGATTTTGTGAACGTAAATCCTTTTACGGTATTTCCATGTTTGTCATACATAAATACAGTTTTATCTTGAACAATCATTAACCTGTATTTTTTGTTAGTATCGTAGTCAAAGACAGATACGGGCTGAGTGATATTGTCTTTAAATTGTTTAGGAAATGCATTGACATTATTGCCGTTTTTATCTAAAACATAGAGTGTTTTAGCCGTGTTGAACACGAACTGCAAACGTCCGTTTTTATAGGTGTCTATTTGATTAACCGTGCCTAGAATTCTCCCGTCCAGTTGTTTTTTCCAATACACCTTACCTTCGTTAGACACTAAATAAAGATTATTCTTAATGTCTTGAACTATGATGTCCATAGCATTGGATGTGTAGTTTTTTACAAATTGTGGGGCTGAAGCTAATTCCGCATCTACGGAAATATTAAATTCTTCACTAATAGTGCCATTTGTTCGTTTTGACTTAGTTGCCATAAATACAGCATTGACATGTGCAAAATCTGTGTCATAACTATATTGAACAGCTGATGTGTCGAAACCGGAAAGATCTAAAGATTTATTCTCATTAAAATTCAAGTTCAAGACCGTATTCAATAGTTTGGAGTTTCCGAAGAGAAGTAGAGAGGATTCATCACTTAAATTAAGTTGAAGCGCTTTGTAGGCATCGGTTTCTGAAAGGGCTGTATTGTTTTGGTAATTCGTGATTACATCGCGTAAGGCACCAGGATTTGAGAACACAAAAAAGTCTCCAATTGTTATGAAATGAGTTGCATTTTTGACTGTAATAAAAGGACCAAAGGCAGAAAAAATCTCGTCGTCTGTTTCTGATAGACTATAAAGACTTACCGATCTGAAGTCGTCGTAATATAAATTTAAATCAAACCTCTCAACAGTTGATGCCATATCTAGAGACCTTATGGCGATTATCTCCTGATCTTTATAAGCCGCCTGACCGATTTCTACTATATTCTGAAATTTAAAATCATTAAAGTGCGTCGAATCTTTAAACTTGTGCTGAATAAGGTTTTCATTAAATATTGAATAATCATTAAAGGTGACACTTTTGAAGTTGCCAACAGCGCTGGGTAAGATAGAAGCGATCCTGTTTTCTTGAGGAATGGTGTGTTTGAAAAGGTTGATCAAGCTTTGCGTAGAATCCTTTGCTTTTGTAATTCCAGTTAAATGAATAGTACTCTGAGAAAGTTCACCGTTAACAATGGTAATATTAGAAAATTGTGAAGCATTTAAAGTGGAGTCTGTAAATTGAATAGGGCTTAAAGTCTTGTCTTCAGCATTGATAAATATCGAAATCATTTTATCTGGATTCGACATGCCGTTGAGCAATTCGAGATCGGCATTCATCTTTTCGTTTACTGAGGCGTTTTTCGTGAGTTCTAAACTAGTCGAAATAAATAAAATACTATCTATGGTTTTGCTGAAGTAATTTGTAGTCTCGTATCTAAATTTTGTAATCTCACGCTCTAAGCTAACAGATTTCTCAATAGTTAGACCGTCAATTGAATCAAGGAGATTATAGCCCTCGGGCATTGGAATTATATAGGTAATCGCAAGACTATCGTTTTCGTTTTTAGATAGAGCTAATATTCCTTTGTCCTTATTATTTCGAATAGCAGGTAAAAGAAGACTTGTAAATTGATCGATGCATTTATATTGGTTACTCGCTTTAATAAGCGCATTGTTTTTCAAACCACTGTCAAGGCTTTCGAGAGAATTTATTTTTATAATGACACTTGTATTCTCTGGAACAAGCGACAGTGTAGTAGTGATTTTGGTATTTGGATTTTTACAGTAATAGAGACATGAGGACAAGACCAATAACAAAATAAACCAATGGTTTTTCATTGAATTTTTTTTTACAAATATAGAAAGTTAAACCTCTAATTTAATTTGTTCTGCTAACAATCTAAAAGATTTTCGGTGGTATTTCGTAATGCCATGTTTCAATATTGCAGCACGATGCTCTTTAGTTGGGTAGCCCTTATTTTGCTTCCAATTGTACATGGGAAATTCTTCGTGAATCTTTTTCATGTAAGCATCCCTCTCTGTCTTGGCAAGAACAGATGCTGCTGCAATAGACATGAATTTCGAATCTCCTCTTACGATTGTTTGAAAGGGAATATTATGGAAAGGCTTAAATCGATTACCATCTATAATGATGAACTCGGGTGTCATTGAAAGAGCTTTGATAGAATGGTGCATGGCAAGGATGGAAGCGTTCAATATATTAATGGTATCAATTTCCTTCGGAAACACATGAGCCCATGCATATGATAAGGCCTCATTTTCTATAATGGGCTTCAATATATCTCTCTTTCTTTCTGAAAGTTGTTTGGAATCCTTTAATAAAGAGTCTTGAAAATTTACAGGTAAAATAACTGCTGCAGCGGTAACAGGTCCAGCGAGACAACCGCGTCCAGCTTCATCTGTACCGCACTCTAATTCATATTTAGAAAAGACTGGTTTTAGGGTCAAAACGTTAAAGTTTGAACAAAGTTAAAATTTTAACGCAACCTATGAAGGGTTTATGTATCTAATTACTAGTAATTATAAGGGTAAACATACGATGTGTTCCGTGTTAGTCAATAATTTAGTGTTAACATTTTTTTATATTAAATGCTTGTTTATTTAATATATTATTAAGAAGTTTGCGCAAGACTAACTCAAATAATTGTTTTATGAAATTAAAATTAACATGGTTTATGACGCTTTTTATGGCGTTTGTGATGCAGTTCTCTTTCGCGCAAGAGAAAACAGTCACAGGAACGGTTACATCAAAAGCAGACGGATTACCGTTGCCTGGTGTAAGTATTATAGTAAAAGGAACTACGCGTGGAGTTCAAACTGATTTTGATGGGAATTACTCCATAAAGGCAACGGCCACTGAGACTTTAGTCTTTACGTATGTTGGAAACAAGAAAACTGAAAGAGTGGTGGGGTCAAATACTACACTTAATGTTGCGATGGCAGAGGATCTTGGTGTTCTTGATGAAGTTGTCATTACAGGATATTCTGGAGCAAAAAACAGTTCTACTATATCATCTTCTTTGGCTGTTGTTTCTGCCGAGTCCATTGAGCAAATTCCCATCAACTCTATTGATCAATTATTGCAAGGTCAAGCCGCTGGTGTGAATGTAAGTACTGGATCTGGTCAGCCTGGGCAAAGTGCAAATGTGATCATTAGAGGTAGGAGTTCCTTAAATGGTGATGTTGAGCCATTGTTTATCATAGATGGCGTGCCAGTTGACAAGGATAATTTTCGTAGTTTAAATCAAAATGATATTGAAACCTTGTCTGTTTTAAAAGATGCCGCTGCAACTGCCGTTTATGGTAATAGAGGTGCAGGAGGTGTTATTCTTATTACAACTAAAACTGGAAAAAAGGGATCTGGTGTTAAAGTGCAGTATAGAAGTTTATATGGTACTGCTGTTATACCAGACGCTAAGTTTGATGTTATGAATGCAAGCCAATTTTTGACATGGCAGAGGGATCGCTTACCGGGTACACAGTTTGGTGACGGCTTAAGTGATGCTGAGATAGCAATTATAGCAACACAATCGAATACAGATTGGACTGACGTGTTTTTTAGAAACGCGCAGACTGAATCCCATGAAGTGAACGTCACTACAGGTGGTGAAAATTCAAGTTCTTTTTCTTCTGTTAACTATTATAAACAAGAGGGAACAACACCAGGTAGTGATCTAACACGTTTTTCTTTTAGAAATAATTTTAATGCAAATTCAGCAGATAATAAATTAAATTTTTCTACTAACTTAACCATGAACTACTCTACAAGTAGTTTTGTTGTTGATGCAGATAGAGATAATAACACAGGTGGTCAATTAGACAATCCTTTTTTAGTACCTTATATTGGTTTGCCATATTTGTCACCATTTAACCCAGATGGCTCGATCAATACATTTGGTACTGGTCCAGTGTCTAGTGGTGGTTCTGGCGCTTATAATGCCGATGGTACTCCTAATCCAGGTGGTGCTGCGGGTTTTCAAAACACACCGTTTTTAGCTTTGAATACTACGTTAGTCAATGTAGATGAAGAAAATGAAATTAAAATTGTTGGTAGAATTGCGGCAGATTATAACTTCGCTAAAAACCTTACAATTGGTGCGTCTTATGGTTTAGATTATACCTATATAGAAAGATTGTTTCTTGAGCGACCTGAAAGTATTAGAGGAATAAACTCGCCAAGCATCGCAGCTGAATTTAAGGGAAGTCAATTTGAAAATTTCACGAGACAAGTAAATATGATTTCAAACGCTTTTGTGCGTTATGATAACAACATTACTGAAAAGCTAAATTTAAATGTAGCTTTATTTGGAGAGTATAATTACAACAATAGGCAATCTGCTGGTTTTAATGCATTTGGTCTTAATCCAGCATTGCCTGGGTCAAGTGCTGGTTTTGCTCCTGGAGATTTGACCGAAGGAGATGATGATGATGTCTATAATTATATACCTACTGTTTTTTCAACGGAAGGAGAAATTGCTTTGACGTCTGCCTTTATGACCTTAGATTTAGACTATGATGGTAAATATGGTTTTTCGGGCTCAATTAGACGTGATGGTACTTCTAGATTTGTTGAAAATAGATATGGTACATTCTGGTCTGTCGCTGGTCGATGGAATATTGATAGAGAGGATTTTATGGAAAACGTTGACTGGATCTCCACCCTAAAGTTGAGAGCTAGTTACGGTGTGGTTGGTAGCCAAGCTGCCGCAGTTGATACGAATGCTAATAGATATTTGTCACAACAAACTGTAAACTCAGGTTCGGGTTATCAAAATGCTGGAGCTTATACTTTTGGTGCATTGGTTGATCCTGAGATTCAATGGGAGACTGTAAGCCAAGCTAACTTAGGTTTGAGTTTTGGGTTTTGGCAAAACCGCTTAACAGGAGAGCTAGATGTCTATAGTTATGAAACTACAGATTTGTTTGCTTTCGAACCCAGAGATGTTGCGGTTACAGGAGCTACTTCTGTTAATACAAATGTAGGTACGATGACTAATGATGGTATTGATCTTCAAATCTCTTACGATATATTAAGAAAGTCAGAATCCAATCCATGGTCAATTCGACTTAATGCTAATGGTAATTATAACAAGAACGAAGTAACTAGTCTTCCCGGTGGTTTCACAGGTAACACATTGCGAAATGCAGAGGGAAGAGCTGCAAGAACATGGTTTTTGCCGCGTTGGGCAGGTGTTAATCCAGCTAATGGAGAGCCATTATATTTAGATTTAGAAGGAAATGTAACAAATGTCTATGATCCAGCCAATGCTGTATATTTAGATAAGAATTTTGATCCTACCTATACTGGTGGTTTTGGAACCGACATCTCCTACAAAGGTTTCTCTTTCAATGTGTTGTTTGCTTTTCAAGCAGATAGATGGAAACAAAATGGTTCATTTGGTTTAATTGAAGATGCTAGTGCTGGTGGTTTTGCTAATCAATCTGTGACAATGTTGAATTCATGGACAACTCCAGGTCAGGTTACAGACATTCCTAACTTAGAGTTTGGTGGAGTGAGATTCCAAAGTGGTGACAGATATTTAGAGGATGCCTCATTCTTGCGTTTAAGAAATGTATCATTATCTTACAATGTCGATAGCGAGGTTTTACAGCGTACAGGTCTTTTTACCGGTATTCGTGTTTTTGTACAAGGTACTAATGTATTTACTTGGACGAAATTTAGAGGCTTTGACCCAGAAGGTACTCGTGTCTCGACATTCTTTGATTATCCAGTGCCTAGAACATTTACTTTAGGATTTGACTTAACTTTTTAAAAATAATAAAATGAAAAAATACTTATTAATATTAACCTTAACTATTACGACCTTGTTTATAGGTTGCAGTGACTCTTTAGATAGATCACCAGTTGATCAGTTGATAGAAGACACAGCGTTTAAGACGGTAAGAGATTTAGAATTTGGTTTAGCAGGTGCGATAGGAAACTATGGCGGTAATATTAACGATTTGGTGGCTTTTAATTCCATTTTTACCGATAATTGTGCGCTGGGTGTAGACAATGGTGGTCAAGAATTACCAACTTTGCAACAAATACTGAACGCTGATACCGGTGATCGTGGTTTGTGGATAGGAAGCTATTCAACAATAAATGATTTTAATAGACTTATAGCTTCTGCTGAAAATATTACACCATTGCCAGCAGAGACAAATACTTACGATAATGTATTAGCCCAGGCGTATGCCTTTAGAGCGTTATTACATTATGATGTATTGTTGTACTATGGTTTCGATATCACAGATGCGTCAGCAACTGGCGTGCCTTACATTGATTTTGTTGCGGTTGATGGTCTTGCTGTTAGGAACACAACGGGTGAAGTTTTAGCCGAAATTCAAGAGGATCTTGATTTGTCGTTGTCGCTCTTGCCAGCTGGAACATCCGATATAAATTTCGTCACACCAGATTTTATAACTTTTTTAAGAGCGAGAATAGCACTTGAGACTGGTGACTATAATGGTGCAATAGCATTTGCTACAACCATCATTGATAGTTATCCTTTAGCAACATCTGAACAATATTTTGATATGTTTAATGAAGATGCTAATACTACTGAGGTTATCTGGAAATACGATAGCGTTCAAGGTTTTAACCTTGGATTAGGTGGAACTTGGAATTTTATTGGCCCTGGCCCGTTTATTGAAATGTCGAATGAATTAGAAGATCTTTTCACTGAAACTGATATCCGTAGAGCGGTGAATGTAGAGCCTACAAGTTTGATTTCAGACGATCCAGCTGAAAATATTGCAATCGTCGGTAAGTATCCGCAAAATGCTGATGAATTAGGAATTAATGATTTCAAAGCTATGAGAGTTTCTGAGGCTTATTTAATTCGTGCAGAGGCTCATGCGAGACTGTCGCAATTCAGTCAGGCTTCAGATGACGTTTTTGAAGTGCGTGTAGCTCGTGATTTTTTAGCGACGCAAACGCCTTACTTAAATATTAATGAAGCAATTGCTGGTGTAATTGCCGAAAGACGTTTAGAGCTTGCTTATGAGGGTCATCGTTATAATGACATTAAAAGGGTTAGAGATATTTTAAATGTTGGTATAATAAGAGACGAATCAGATTGTGGAGGTGCAGTGCCTTGTGTACTTCCTGTGAATGATCAAAAATGGATCTTTCCAGTACCTACTCTTCAAATAAATGCGAATCCAGATATTGGACAAGCGCCTGGTTATTAATTTTAAAAAAAATAAATTATGAAAAATTTTATAAAAATAATGTTGGTTGCGGTTTTGTTTGCCTCATGTGAGGAAACAGAGTCAACGCTGTTTGATCCAATTAATGGTCAGACATTGGCAACTTTTAATTCAGATAATTCAAATCTTCCTGTTAATATTGGTGGAGATGGTCAAATTACGCTGCAAGTTAATAGTACGACAGTATCTACCGTTGATCGTGTTGTAAATATTTCAGTCGATCAAATGGCTTCAACTGCAGATCCTGATAACTATACGGTACCTACTTCTACTATTATTCCAGCCAACGAACACATCGGTACCTTTGTGGTTACTGGTGTTGATGTTAGTGTTGAAATTGATGTAGAAACTATTGTTCTTAATTTAGATTCCATAGAAGGTGGAGGTCAGATAACGCAAACTGCTCATACTATTAGTATTTTTGAAGTATGTCCTGTTCCTCCAGATTATATGATTGGTGAATATCTTTTGGTTGACAATACAACCACTGCTACTCCTAATTTTTCAGCGACTGGAGAGATTGTAACATTGTCTGCACCTACTGATGCCAGTGGAGCTGTTACTGATCCAAACGCTAGAACGTTTGTGGCTACATTTTTACCTACGACTGGTGTGGCTTCTGCTACAGATGTTGTTTTGAACTTAAGCTGTAATCGATTTTTTATGGAGGTTGTTGATATCAATGTAACGTGTACTCAGGATACATCGTTTTTGGCGGGTCCTACATCATTGGCGAATGCTTCTATGTATGATTTGGCAGATGATACGGTTCTTACTGTAAATTATACTGAGGATCCTGAGGCCGATTGTGGACCGACATTAGTACAAAACTTCACTTTAACTAAACAATAGAATTAGATATGAGAAATATTTTAAAATTAACAACGATCTTATCATTGGTCCTCGTTTTTGGATGTAGTGATGATGATAGTAGTTCAAGATTTAGTAACGATCCGTCTGTGGGGTGGATTGAATTTTTGAACGCTGATGATATTGAGATCTCATTAGATAATACCGTGGGCTCAACTATTAGTATACCAGTAAAGATGGCGGTTCCATTAAACGAAACAGATTTAAATATTGCTTACACACTAGAGTCAGTTGCTGGGGCAGATCCAAATACGTTGTTTTCAAACAACACAAATCTGTTGGTTCCTGCTGGAGAAGGAGGCACAGCGTTAATTCTAGGAAACCCATCAATTGTTTTTGACATTACTTCCGATGAGATTCAAAATTTAACTGAGCCTTTGATTTTTGATGTTGTTTTGCAATCTACTGATCGTAATACTGTTCAAATAGGTATCCCGGGTACTGATAGACCAACCTCAAATAGAGTTATCATCTGCCCAAGTCTTGCCGCTGGTGTATTTGCCGCTCTCGGTGATTATTCTTTAGCAGTCGTAACAGAGACTGGTCCCTTTGGTGATCAATTTGAGCCAGACGTTGTTGTTACTGTTGTAGAAGGTGATAATGGAGAATTTAGTAGAACATTCCAAGTAGATTATCTTCCTGGTATTGGTGCAGGTCTTCCTGTAGTTGACGTGGATTTTGAGTTTACCGAAGATGGTACAGTGATTTCAGGACCTATTTCAACAGGTGTTGGTTGCGGTGCTGAAATTTTGCTTGATGCAGGTGAGGCAGCAACGTTGCCATGCGGCGACGCTACAATCACAATCAATCTTCTAGATTTTGCTGGTGGATCGGGTAATTGTGGGCCAGAAGATGTTGAAACGACAATTGTATTGACTAAGCTTTAGAAGTAGTTAGTAATTATGTCATAATATTAAAGCACCGTGGATAAATATCCGCGGTGTTTTTTTTTGCACTGTACTAATCATCCTTAATTAAGTTTTATATTTGACCTTTGTATCAGCTATGAAAAAATACTTAGCCTTCATTATTCAAATTTGTTGTGTTTTTTCTGGATACACACAAGTACGAAATATTCAAAAATCAAACAATCCTTCTAATCTTGACTCTATTACTTATCGACCGAGTAGAGGATCCAGTAAGGAAGGTAAAATTAAAAAAGAAGCCACAATCGACTTATACAAAATTATTTCGATCGAAGCAGATACAACCTACGTAGATACATCCTTAACCATCAAAAAAGAGTACAAATTCAATTACTTACGAAAAGATCAATTTGCGCTATTACCTTTTTCTAATCTTGGTCAAACATATAATCAACTTTCTCGTGATTTTGCTAGTTCGTCATCCTTACCGCAATTTGGTGCCAGAGCAAGACACTTTAATTATATGGAAGTTGAAGACATTTTTTATTATGAAGTCCCCACACCACTCACAGAACTTTTTTTCAAAACGGCTTTTGAACAAGGTCAATTATTGGATGCTTTTTTTACAGTAAATACATCCCGCCGTTTTAATTTTTCTTTGGCTTATAAAGGATTACGTTCTTTAGGCAATTATCAGAATTCTATAACTAGTACAGGAAATTTAAGATTTACTACAAATTATCATACTCAAAACAAGAAGTATCAGTTTAAAGCTCATATCACTACGCAAGACCTTTTAAACGAAGAGAATGGCGGACTTAAAAATGAAGATATTGAAAACTTTACTTCAGGCGATGAAGATTTTATCGACCGCTCTGTTTTTGAACCTAATTTTCAGAATGCAGAAAATATCTTACTTGGTAAACGATTTTATTTTAATCATCAATACAATCTTATAGTACCCTCAGATTCTACAAGCCAAGCCTTATCAATTAAAAATGTGATCAACTTTGAGGATAAGTACTTTCGTTTTGACCAGAGCGAAAGCAATGACTTTTTTGGAGAGGCATTTAAACAATCAAATTTGAGAGATAAAGTGACGCTTGAGAATTTTGAGACGAAGCTTACCATAGATTATAAAAACCAAATTTTAGGTAACCTGTCTTTTGGTCTAAAATATAACGATGTTAATTATGGATATGATAAAATTACGGTGTTAGATAATCAAGTCATCACAAACAGGATTAAAGATCAAATTCTTGCTATTGATGGGACTTATTCAAATACATTTGGTGAATTATCACTTAACGCAGACTTAAGTATTAATGTATTAGGCGATTTTAATGGGAGCTATTTAAATGCCGAAACAAATTATAGATTCCATGACGATCTAACTGTTGGTGCAAATCTTTCTATAAATTCCAGCGCGCCAAATTACAATACATTATTATATCAAAGTAATTATGTCAATTATAATTGGGACAATTCAGATAGTTTTGAAAATCAGACCACAGTTGATTTTGGTTTTGTGTTGCAATCTGAAAGATTTTTGAATGTTGCCCTAAATTATTCTAATATAGACAGGTTTACGTTTTTTTCTACGGAATTTGTCTCGGAAGACTCCTTTCCAATCGTAAGACCCGCGCAATTGGATGAATCTATTAGCCTTCTTAAGATTCGAATCGATAAAGAAATAAAGGTTGGAAAGTTTGCATTAGACAATTCAATCATGTATCAGAATGTATCCGATGATTCTCAGTCGCTCAACCTACCAGAATTTATTTTAAGAAATACCCTCTATTATTCAAATCATTTTTTCAGCAAAAAAGCACTGTTCTTACAAACGGGGATTACGTTCAACTATTTTACAGATTACTATATGGACGGATATGATCCATTGTTGGCAGAGTTTTATTCACAGCGACAAACAAAAATCAATGGGTTTCCTCGATTAGACTTCTTTGTAAATGCTAAAATTCGCCAAACACGCATCTTTTTAAAGGCCGAACATTTTAATTCTGCCTTTACCGGCTATAACTATTTTTCAACTCCGAATGTGCCCTATCGTGATTTCGCTGTTCGTTTTGGGTTGGTCTGGAATTTTTTCCTATGATTTTTGCAGTTGCAAGTTATTGGTTTATAGGGTCTGTGAGAAGGGTTCTTGGGCAGTCTAAAAAAAATGTAGAAAAGAGTTTGGATATAAGAGAATAAGAGTTGTATATTTGCACCCGCTAAGCGCAATACGTGAGGCGTTAGTTCTTAAAAAAGATAATGGTTTTAAAGTTTTAAAAAGTTTTTTAGAAATAAAACTGATTAGAGTTGTAGGAATTAAAAAAGGGTTTTATATTTGCACCCGCTTAGGTAATAAAGTGCTTGGGCAGAACAAGAGAAAAGTTCATTAACATATTGAATTGACAGCGTAGGTAGGATATTGGAAACGATATTCTACATACAAAAGAATAGACCATTTTGAGTAGAAAGAATTATAATTTCGATCGGTTGTTAAGATATAGTCGCGAGACTTAAAATTTAACGATGAAGAGTTTGATCCTGGCTCAGGATGAACGCTAGCGGCAGGCCTAACACATGCAAGTCGAGGGGTAACAGGGGAGCTTGCTCTTGCTGACGACCGGCGCACGGGTGCGTAACGCGTATACAATCTACCTCTTACAGGGGGATAGCCTTTAGAAATGAAGATTAATATCCCATGGTACGTCGACATGGCATCATGTTGACGTTAAAGCTTCGGCGGTAAGAGATGAGTATGCGTTCTATTAGCTAGATGGTGCGGTAACGGCGCACCATGGCCACGATAGATAGGGGCCCTGAGAGGGGGATCCCCCACACTGGTACTGAGACACGGACCAGACTCCTACGGGAGGCAGCAGTGAGGAATATTGGACAATGGAGGCAACTCTGATCCAGCCATGCCGCGTGCAGGAAGACTGCCCTATGGGTTGTAAACTGCTTTTATACAGGAAGAAACACTCCCTCGTGAGGGAGCTTGACGGTACTGTAGGAATAAGGATCGGCTAACTCCGTGCCAGCAGCCGCGGTAATACGGAGGATCCAAGCGTTATCCGGAATCATTGGGTTTAAAGGGTCCGTAGGTGGATGATTAAGTCAGGGGTGAAAGTCTGCAGCTCAACTGTAGAATTGCCCTTGATACTGGTTATCTTGAGTTATTATGAAGTAGTTAGAATATGTAGTGTAGCGGTGAAATGCATAGATATTACATAGAATACCAATTGCGAAGGCAGATTACTAATAATCAACTGACACTGATGGACGAAAGCGTGGGGAGCGAACAGGATTAGATACCCTGGTAGTCCACGCCGTAAACGATGGTTACTAGCTGTCCGGACTTCGGTCTGGGTGGCTAAGCGAAAGTGATAAGTAACCCACCTGGGGAGTACGTTCGCAAGAATGAAACTCAAAGGAATTGACGGGGGCCCGCACAAGCGGTGGAGCATGTGGTTTAATTCGATGATACGCGAGGAACCTTACCAGGGCTTAAATGTAGATTGACAGGACTAGAGATAGTTTTTCCTTCGGGCAATTTACAAGGTGCTGCATGGTTGTCGTCAGCTCGTGCCGTGAGGTGTCAGGTTAAGTCCTATAACGAGCGCAACCCCTGTTGTTAGTTGCCAGCGAGTCAAGTCGGGAACTCTAACAAGACTGCCGGTGCAAACCGTGAGGAAGGTGGGGATGACGTCAAATCATCACGGCCCTTACGTCCTGGGCTACACACGTGCTACAATGGTAGGGACAGAGAGCAGCCACTGGGCGACCAGGAGCGAATCTATAAACCCTATCACAGTTCGGATCGGAGTCTGCAACTCGACTCCGTGAAGCTGGAATCGCTAGTAATCGCATATCAGCCATGATGCGGTGAATACGTTCCCGGGCCTTGTACACACCGCCCGTCAAGCCATGGAAGCTGGGAGTGCCTGAAGTCCGTCACCGCAAGGAGCGGCCTAGGGTAAAATTGGTAACTAGGGCTAAGTCGTAACAAGGTAGCCGTACCGGAAGGTGCGGCTGGAACACCTCCTTTCTAGAGAAAGACGACTGAGCGAGATGTTCTGGTGAAAAAAATGATCTGTTCTTTTGCTGTTGATTTAATAATGATCTATTATAGTAGAGTCTCATAGCTCAGCTGGTTAGAGCGCTACACTGATAATGTAGAGGTCGGCAGTTCGAGTCTGCCTGAGACTACTAACTATAAGGATATAAAGGAAATTCTAGAAGAAGGCTATCCATCCAAAGAGTCGGCAAGAAGCTACTGCAAACTGCAGGCTGTGGATCGTCAACTCGGGAGAACGGGGGATTAGCTCAGCTGGCTAGAGCGCCTGCCTTGCACGCAGGAGGTCATCGGTTCGACTCCGATATTCTCCACCAAAGTTCCCATGAGAACGGGAATCCCATTAAGGTTAACAATAACATTGATGGGATCACCGGTCAAGTTGGAGGTTGAAAGTTCATTGACATTTTGAAAAAAGATACATAAAAATAAACGGGACCGGATCTATCCGGTCCCCAAATAATATTTATGGATCAATTAGGGTCACAACGAGCGATCCCTAATTGGTCACATTGTTTGTTCCATGGGGTGTAGGAACCACTGGGCAGTATTTATTTGCTGTCGGTCGGGACCGAAAACCATTGGACGGACAGTAACTCATTAAAAAGACAAGAGCACAATAAGCTAAATAAGAGCGTATGGGGAATGCCTAGGCTCTCAGAGGCGATGAAGGACGTGATAAGCTGCGAAAAGCTGCGGGGACTGGCACATACAGACCGATCCGCGGATATCCGAATGGGGCAACCCACCATATTGAAGATATGGTACGTCCGCAAGGACGGGCAAACCCGGGGAACTGAAACATCTAAGTACCCGGAGGAGAAGAAAACAAAAGTGATTCCGATAGTAGCGGCGAGCGAAATCGGATTAGCCCAAACCGGTACTGTTACGGCAGTGCCGGGGTTGTAGGACCACGATATTTGAAGCACGATGAACTAGAACTGTTTGGAAAGACAGGCCATAGACGGTGATAGCCCGGTATAGGCAAAGAGTGTGGAGATAGTGGTATCCTGAGTAGTGCGGGACACGTGTAATCCTGTATGAATTTGGCGGGACCATCCGCTAAGGCTAAATACTCCTGAGAGACCGATAGTGAACCAGTACCGTGAGGGAAAGGTGAAAAGAACCTTGAATAAAGGAGTGAAAAAGATCCTGAAACCATACGCTTACAAGCGGTCGGAGCCCTTCGGGGTGACGGCGTGCCTTTTGCATAATGAGCCTACGAGTTACCGTTGCCAGCAAGGTTAAGGACTTCAGGTCCGCAGCCGTAGCGAAAGCGAGTCTGAACAGGGCGCTTTAGTTGGTAGTGGTAGACGCGAAACCGTGTGATCTACCCATGGGCAGGGTGAAGCTGTGGTAACACACAGTGGAGGCCCGAACCGGTTGACGTTGAAAAGTCTTCGGATGACCTGTGGGTAGGGGTGAAAGGCCAATCAAACTCGGAAATAGCTCGTACTCCCCGAAATGCATTTAGGTGCAGCGTTGATTTATAGTTTTATAGAGGTAGAGCTACTGATTGGATGCGGGGGCTTCACCGCCTACCAATTCCTGACAAACTCCGAATGCTATAAAATGTTGATCAGCAGTGAGGGCATGGGTGCTAAGGTCCATGTCCGAGAGGGAAAGAACCCAGACCATCAGCTAAGGTCCCCAAATATATGTTAAGTTGAATAAACGAGGTTGAACTGCTTAGACAGCTAGGATGTTGGCTTGGAAGCAGCCATTCATTTAAAGAGTGCGTAACAGCTCACTAGTCGAGCGGTTCGGCATGGATAATAATCGGGCATAAACATATTACCGAAGCTATGGACTTGTAAAAGTGGTAGGGGAGCATTGTAGTGTCGTCGAAGGTGCGCCCGTGAGGAGTGCTGGAGAAGCTACAAAAGAAAATGTAGGCATAAGTAACGATAATGCGGGCGAGAAACCCGCACACCGAAAGACTAAGGTTTCCTCAGCTATGCTAATCAGCTGAGGGTTAGTCGGGGCCTAACGCGAACCCGAAAGGGGAAGTGGATGGACAACAGGTTAATATTCCTGTACCTGCTCACAACAAAAGTGACGGAGGCGTGTATTTGGTGCGTACTGACGGAATAGTACGTTGAAGCGAGCAGTAATGCCGCGATAGTACACTGAGACTACGGTCAAGGTGATAATCCAGAGAAGCGACTTCCAAGAAAAGCGAGTGAAGCAGCCCGTACCCTAAACCGACACAGGTAGTTGGG